>DAOTVS010000084.1:0-11232 GCA_034436375.1 Anaerolineae bacterium
TCTACAGCGGGGAGAGCTGGCCAGTTACGCGCTCCTGGGGGCGCTGATCGGCCTGGCTGCCCTGACCAAGGTGAGCGCCCTCGGCCTGCTGCCGCTGGCCGCGCTCGTGCTGGGCTGGGTGGCCTGGCGCCGGCGCAACTGGCAGATCTTCTTCTGGGGCGGCGCGGCCGTCTTGGGCGCAGCCACACTGATCGCCGGCTGGTGGTACTGGCGCAACTGGCGCCTTTACGGCGACCCGCTGGGTTGGAACCGCTTCCTGGCCATTGCCGGCCCGCGCTCAACCCAGCCCTCCCTGAAACAGCTCTGGAGCGAGCGCACCGGCTTTGTCGAGTCGTATTGGGGCCTCTTTGGCGGGGTCAACGTGGCCATGCCCCGGGCGGTCTATACAGCCCTCAACGCCCTGGCCCTGCTGGCTGCGGGGGGCTTGATTGTGGATCTGGCGCGGCGGATTGCGCAGCGGCGGCTGCCCGGGCCCACGGCCTGCGCCAGCCTGGCGCTGCTCGTCCTGTGGCCAGCTGCGCTGTTCGTGGGCCTGCTCCGCTGGACCTCCCTCACCATGGCCAGCCAGGGGCGGCTGCTCTTTCCGGCTATCGGCCCGCTCTCCCTGCTGCTCGTGCTGGGGCTGGCGGCCTGGTTCCCGCGCCGCTGGCAGACCGTGCCCCTGGCCGCCGCCAGTGCTTTGCTGGCGGGCGTGGCGCTCTGGGCGCCCTTTGGCGTCATCGCGCCCGCCTATGCTCCCCCGCCCCTGCTCACGCCAGCGCAACAGGCCGCCATACCGGACCGGCTCGACCTCACCTTTGGCGGGCAGATGGACCTGCTGGGCTACTCCCTCGACCAACGGACGGTGCAGCCCGGGCAGACGCTGACGGTCACTCTCTACTGGCGGGCGCGCGCGCCCATGGCCGAGAACTATTCCGTCTTTGTGCACCTGCTCGACTCGACCCACACCCTCGTGGCCCAGCGCGACGTCTACCCCGGGCATGGGCTCTTCCCCACCCGGCTCTGGCGCCCCGGCGATGCCCTGGCCGATACCTACCTTTTGCAGGTGCCGGCCGATATCTACCGGCCTATGCACCTGACGATTGAGGCCGGGCTCTATCTCTACCCCAGCCTGCAGCGCCTGAGCTGTACCGACAGCCAGGGCCAGGCCCAGGGCGATCATGTGAGCCTGGGCGACGTGCTGGTGCTGCCCCAGTCGTGTGAGACTATTGCCCACCCCGTGAGCTATTCCCTGGGCGAGCAGATCCAGTTGGTGGGCTATGATCTCGACCGCACGGCCCTGCGGCCCGGCGAAAAGCTCCACCTGACCCTCTTCTGGAAGGCCCTGGCGCCAGTGGGGAAGAGTTATACCGTCTTCACCCATGTGAGCGGCGCAGACGGCGCCATCTATGCCCAGCAAGATAACATCCCTCTGGGCGGCGACGCGCCGACCAACACCTGGCTGGCTGGTGAGGTCATCTGTGATGTCTATGAGCTGCAGGTACAGCCTGGCGCGCCCCCCGGCCATTATCCTCTGCAGGTGGGCATGTACCAGCGCGAGACTCTGGAGCGCCTGCCTGCTAAAGGGCCCGAGGGCCTCCTGCGTGACAGCGCCATCGTGCTCGGCACGATCGAGGTCAAGCCATGACCGCAACGCGTGGGGCCCGAGGGATCTCTGCGCCCCCCGCCAAGAGTGGGCGGCGCCTCTGGCCAGCCCTGGCCAAGGATAGTCTGGCCATCCTGCTGCTCCTCTTGGCCACGATAGCCTTTTACTGGCGCCTGCTGACCCCCAGCGCGGCCAACCGGGCCACTTTTCCCCTCAGGGGGGATTTTGTGGACCAGTTCTACGCCTTTGCCCGCTATCGCGCCCAGGAGCTTTGGGCTGGGCGCCTGCCGCTGTGGAACCCCTACACCTATGCCGGGCACCCTTTCATTGCCGATGTCCAGTCGGCGGTCTTTTACCCGCTGAGCTGGGTCACGACCTTCCTGGCCGGGCCGAGTTATCCGCTGCTGGCGCTGGAGCTGGAGGCCATCGCTCACATCTTCCTGGCCGGGGCCCTGACCTATGCCTTTGCTCGTGTGCAGTTCGAGGAGAATCAGGCGCCCCCTTCAGGAACGGCGGGTCGGCTCAGCGGGCCAGGCAGCGATCGCAAGCCGCAGGGGGCGCCTGATTTTGCGCTGGGCAACCGGTTTGCGGCGCTCCTCTCGGCCCTGGTTTTCAGCTTTGGCGGCTATCTGACCTCCTACCCCACACAGCAGTTGGCCATTCTCGAGACAGAGGTGTGGCTGCCCGCCATTCTGCTGTGTGTACTTCTGGCTACGCGGCCTGCAGCGAGCGGCTGGTCGCGTCTGGCGGCCACGGTAGGCGGCGGCCTGCTGTTGGGCATCTCGGTCCTGGCAGGCCACCCGCAGTCAGCATCGTTTGTGCTCTATGGGGTGGGGCTCTACCTCCTCTTCCGGCTCTATGAGGTCTACCGGAGCGCCGGCTTGAGCGCAGCCCGCCGCCTGCTCTGGATACCATTCCTCCTGGCAGCCTTTGCTGCCGGCCTGGCAGCGGTGCAATGGCTGCCTACCCTGGAATTCATGCGCCTGTCGACACGGGCCAGCATGAGCTATGATACGGCCAGCGGCGGATTTTCCCCGCAGGATATCCTACAGATCCTGCTGCCTGGCTCGGTGAACCCGGTTTCGCCGATGTACATCGGCGTCTTGCCCCTGGTGTTGGCGGTGCTGGCGGTGCGGGGCCGGCAGTCGCGGGAAGTGCTGTTTTGGGCCTTCCTGGCTGGGGCCGCGCTGCTTGTCTCTTTCGGCGGCCACACCTTTGTCTACAGCATCCTCTACCACGCGGCGCCGGGCTTTGGCCTCTTTCGCGACCAGGAAAGGGCCGTCTTCCTGGCCAGTTTTGCGGCGGCGCAGCTGGCCGGCTATGGCGCGCTGGCGCTGGCAGGGCAAGTGCGCCCGGGCGGGGCCCGGCGCACTGCCGTTGTGTTGCTCGTGATTGCCGGCGCTGTCGGGTTCCTGCTGGCGCTTGCCGACCTCTGGAATGCGAGCTCTGGCAAGCTGGGCAGCCAGTTGAACATCCTGGCCTTTGCCTTGCTGATGCTCCTGCTCTGCAGTGCGCTCTTTGCCGCGTGCAGCCTGGGTGTGCAGGGCCGTACGCTGCAGGCGGCCGCTATCGCCCTGGTCGTGCTGGATCTGTTCACCGTCAACTGGCAGAACAACCTGCAGCTTCCCCAGGCCAACAGCGCTCCCGATCCGCTCAGCGCCTTGACGCAGCCTCTGCAGGAACGTCAGGGCCAGGGCCGCGTGTATAACGAGTTCCGGCTGCCGCTCAACTATGGTTGCGCCGTTGGGGTAGAGGATATCAACGGCGCCAGCCCACTGATGTTGGCCACTTTCGACCAGTTGCGGACTCGCCTGCCAAAGGAGCGCCTGTGGCAACTGCTGAACGTGCGCTATTGGGTGACCTGGGACCCGAACTATCGGGCTGCCGGCAGCAGCCTGCTCGCCGCGACGAAGGATTCCTATCTCTACGAGCTGCCTGCGCCCCTGCCGCGGGCCGCCGTGCTCTATGGTGCGCGCGTGGAGCTTACCGATGACGCCGCCCTCGATCTGCTCGCCTCATCGCAGGTGGACCTGAGCCGCCTGGTCGTGTTGGCCGAGGACCCGGGGTTGGCGCTGCCGCAGTACGGCGGCGCCCCCACGCCGGCCACTTATACGATGGTCAACCCTGAGCGGTTGGAGATCGATGTGGAGAACCCGCAACCGGGCATCTTGCTGGTGAGCGATCTCTATTACCCGGGCTGGCAGGCGCGTGTCGATGGCCGACCGGCGCCCATTCTGCGTGCCGACGTGGCGCTGCGCGCCGTCGCGCTGCCGGCAGGCAAGCATCACATCGAGATGGCCTTCGTGCCCGGCTCGCTGCGAGTGGGGGCGGCCATCAGCCTGGCGACCCTGGCCCTGGCGCTGGCCCTGGCGATAGGCGCCCGCATCGCCGGGCATGGGGCCAAGGCGCTCTGAATGCCATTATGCTTGTGAGGGAGGAAGAACGGTTGATGCAGCAAACCTGGACCAAGCCTGCTGCCAAAGGCGGCTGGCGTCTTGGTCCGTCGCAAGGCCTGGCGCTCGCAGTCCTGGCCACACTGGTGTGCTATCTCTGGACGCTCCAGTGGGGGGTCAACGGCAGCCAGCACCCCTATACCACCGACGTTGGTGAGATCCAGAACGCCCTGCCCCGCTGGGGGACTATCCATTACCCGGGGTATCCGCTCTATTCCCTGCTGGGCTCCCTCTTTGTGACCCTGCTGCGCCCGCTGGGCCTGGAGCCCGCGGCCGGGGCGTCGCTCTTTTCGGCGCTCTGGGGTGTGGCCACAGTGGCGCTCATCTATGCCCTGGCCTGCGAGCTGGGCGCCCGCCCGCTGCTGGCGGCGCTGGGCGCCATCGCTGCTGGCTTGAGCACGTCGTCGTGGGTGTATGCCGTCGTGGCCGAGGTCGATACCATGGGCCTGGCGCTGATCGTCGCCAGCCTCTACTTTGCCCTCCGCTTCGGCCGCTATGGAGAGAGGGGGGACCTCCTCTGGCTGGCCCTGGTTTTTAGCCAGGGGCTGGCGCATCAGCGCACCACCCTTTTTCTGGCGCCGGCGCTGCTGCTGCTCGTGTGGCCGCGCTGGCGCGCCCTGGGCCGCGGCTGGCCGTTGACATTGGGGATTATCCTGTTGGCGCCGCTGACCTACCTGTACCTGCCCATCCGCGCCTGGATGGGCGCCGATTGGACTTTTGGTGCGGTAGGCACCTGGCGCGGCTTTTTGAGCATCTTTCTCGATACCAAAGTGGACCGGGTTATCGCTACCCCTCAGGGCCTGGGCGGCTGGCTGAGCCGGGCCGGCACCCTGGCCGGCCTGCTGCACAGCGATCTGTGGTTGCCAATCCTGCTCCTGGGGCTGCTGGCGCTGTGGCTTGCGCACTCTCAGCGCGAAGCGCTGGCCCTCACCCTGGCCTGGCTGCCCTCGGTGCCCCTCTCCCTCTTGATCTGGGAGGGCAGCGTCTCCGACGCCCTGCTGGCGGCCAAGTTGCCCCTGGCCGCCCTGTGCGGCGTCGGCCTGGCCTTGGCGGCGGAAGCCCTTGCAGGCTGGGGGCGGCGCGCCGGCCCGTTGCTCGCCGCGCTGCTCCTGTTGGGGGTTGCGGGCGCAGAGGCCTATGCCCATGAGCCGCAAGTGCTGGCGATTACCCGTGCTGCGGGGGCAGAGCAAGCCATCGCCCTGGCCGAACAGGTTGCCCAGCCCCAGGGTGGGCCGCCGACGACCTTTATGGCCCTCTGGGGAAACCGCTACTGGGCGCTGGCCTATGCGCAGGCCTACCACGGGCAGTTGGCCGGGCTCACGCTGGTCGATCACAATGCCGACCTGCAGCAGATCTTCGCCCGCGGCGACCGGCTGCTCACTTTCAGCGAGACCCTGTACCGGCTGCCGCTGGCCTGGTGGGACGAGCGGTTGGGGCACGTATCTCTGTCATCGCCGGCGCCGGGGATTGTCGAGATCAGCCCACGGCCCATCACCGCCATCCCCGTGCCGCCCGGAGAGTCGCTGGATCTGGAGAACGACATCCGCATCCTGTCGGCCGCCCTCGCCCCCGGCGGCCAGGGGGTGTTGATCCTCACAGTCTACTGGCAGGCCTATCGCCCGCCGGACGCGGATTACAGCGTGGCCGTGCACCTGCTGGCGCAGGACCCGCCGCAGGGGCCGGACGATATCCTGGTCCAGGCAGATCGCACTAGTCCCGTCGATGGCTGGTACCCCACATCCCGCTGGACGGCCGGCGAGATCGTGCGCGATTGCTATCCAATCACTGTGCCGCCAGGAAGCCGGCCCCGGGCAGTGCGCCTGGGGATGTATGTGGCCGCGAGCGACGGCAGTTTCAAGAACTCGCCCTGGCTGACGCTCAAGATCAACCAGTGAAGCAATCTTCCTTTGTGTCTTGAGTGGTTCAATGGTAGAATACGCGCCATCGGGTCTGGAATCGGTAGTGTGCAGGGTAAGGGAGCTTTACAGTAATTGGCAGGGATTGAGATCAAGGCCACCAAGCCCTTGAAGCAGCGGGCTTTTCCAGTGACGCTGGTCGTCGTCCTGCTGACCCTGCTGGCCTTTGGGGTGCGCACCTGGCAGCTGGAGGCCAAGGGTCTGTGGTACGATGAGAGTCTGAGTCTTTTGCGCGCTCAGCTCAATGTGCCCGCCATCCTCTCCAACCAGATCACCTTCCCCGGCATCACGACCATCGATCTCCACCCGCCCCTCTACTTTTTGCTGCTCCATGGGTTGATCCGCCTGGCGGGGCAGAGCGATTTCGTGCTGCGCTTCCCTTCGGTGATGTGGGCGGTGCTGTTGGTGCCCCTGCTCTATGCCGCCGGCGCGCGCTTCTGGAACCCGCGTGCGGGGGTCCTGGCTGCGCTCTTGGGGGCGCTCTCGCCCTTTTACCTGTGGTATGCCCAGGAAGTGCGCATGTATACCATGGCCACGGCGCTGGGGCTGCTAGCCGTCTATGCCTTTGACCGGGCCGCCGAGGAGCGCCATGCAGGTTGGCTCGCCCTGGCCGGGCTGGCCACGCTGGCTGCCGCCTATACCCACTATTTTGCCCTGACCCTGATCGGGGTGCTGGGCATCTATGCGCTGCTTGCTGCCCTGCGCTTGGGTCAGAGGTGGCGCATAACCGTCCTGCTTGCCCTGGCCGGTGTGCTGTTTGCCAGCCTGCCCGTCTCCCTCTATGCCCTGCACCGGCTGACCATGGGCCTGGAGGCGGAGCGCCACTTTCTGCCCCTGTACCAGATCCTGCGCGATGCACTCCATGCCTTTGATACCGGCCTGACTCTGAACCTGTGGACCTACTGGCCCTTTGACCTGATCTTCCTGGCTTTCTTCCTGGTAGGGGCGCTGTGGCCCGATGAGCGCCGGCGGGCGCCCCTCATGCTGATTTACCTGTTTGTGCCGGTACTCGCCATTTTTGTCGCGTCGCTGCTCAAGCCCACCTACGGCGGCAGCCGCTATGTGATGATCGCCAGCCCACCCTACTATCTGCTGGTGGCCCGGGGGCTGGAGCGCACCAGCCGCGGGCGGTTCCTGTGGCCCGTGGCGGCGCTGGCGGGCCTGGCGCTGGCGACGCCGATGGTAATGGCCAGTTACAACTATTTCACGGACCCGCATTACGCGGTCAAGCAGGATTACCGCCGGGCTGCAGCCACCGTGCAGAGCCAAGAGCGCCCGGGCGACGCCATTGTGATCAACGGGCCGGAGAATGCCACGGCCTTTATGCACTATTACACAGGCTCCCTGCCTATCATCGCCTTGCCGAAGGTGGCCCTGAGCGGCAATGAGGACAAGGCCGCTTCCGACCGCGACACCGCTGCCGTGGCGGCGCGCTATGAGCGGGTCTGGCTGGTCAAATGCCAGACGCAGTTTTCGGACCCCCACGGCTATGTGGAGAGATGGTTGGAAGGGAATATGCTCCGGGTGCAACATGCCAGCTATTCCGGGCTCGGCTCAGATGTGCTGGTGCAGCTCTATATGACCCACGACCCTCGCCTGCAGCAGACGCCGCCGGTGCAACACGCGCTGCAGGTCAACTATGGCGCCCTGAGTCTGGAGGGCTATGATCTGCCGCTGCATGCCGTCGCCGGCGGTGAGCGCGCCTGGGTGACCTTTTACTGGCGTGTGCAGCAGCCGGGCGCCAATGCCAAGATGAGCCTGCGTCTGCTCGATACCCAGGGCCGGCAGTGGGCGCAGACGGATGAGATCCCCTACCCCGATTTCCCGCCCAAACATTGGCCGGTGGGTAGTGTAATGCGTTATGATGCCAGCATCGTGGTGCCGATGGGGCTGCCTGCCGGCTGGTACCGGCTGGAGCTACGCCTCTATGACGCCGACAGCAAGCGGCCCATCGAGCCCCTGCAGGGGGCGGAAGCGGGGGCATTGCCATTGGGGTCGATCCGTGTGACGCCCACGATGGCTGGAGAAGCCGCGCTCAAAAAGATTGCGCCGGGGAATGCGCTCACTCTGGTGCGCGGGGGCATGCGCTTTGATGATCTGATGACCCTGGTGGCCTATCGCCCCACACAACAGACCCTGCGCCCCGGCGAGTGGCTGCATGTGGACCTGTACTGGCAGGTGGAGCAGCAGGCCGAGCAGGATCTGACGCTCAACCTGGACCTGGTCGATCAGAATGGGCAGGTAGTCGGCTCCTACACCGGGCCGCCCGTTTCGAGCCTGTACCCGGCGACCGCCTGGCAGCCGGGAGAGCTTTTGTGGGGGCAGCATGACCTGCTCTTCCCCACTGCCCTGCAGCCGGGCGACTATACCCTGCGCGCCAGTGTGCGCGATGCGCAGGGCCGGTTGTTGGCCATCCGCGACCGCTGGCGGTTCTGGACATGGGGCGACGACACGGTAACCCTGGCCAGGATCCAGGTAGCGGCTGTGCCGCGCGTGTTCACCCTGCCCGCCATGCAGCATACCCTGGAGCGCCAGAGCTCGGGGGGCATTGACCTGTTGGGCTTTGACAATGCGCCGGCGCAGGTGAGCCCCGGCCAGGCGCTGGATCCGACCCTCTACTGGCGCGCCGCGGCTGTGCCCGACAAGAGCTACAAGGTCTCGGTGCAACTCATCGGCGCCGACCAGAAGACCCTCCTGGCCCAGGAGGACTCGGTGCCGGTGAACTGGACCCGGCCTACGACCGGCTGGGCCTTGGGTGAGATCATCAGCGATACCCATCACCTGACGGTGGATCAGGGCGTGGCCCCTCAGCAAGCCACCCTCATCGTGGCCCTCTACGATGAGGATACAGGCAAACGTGTGGAATGGTTCGAGAGCGGCAAGCTGCAGGATCACGTGGTATTGGGGCAGGTGCAGGTGAAAAAGTAGGGCAGTCAGCGGATTCTGGAAATGGATTGTGCGGATAGATTTCGCTACTGCCCACGACTGGCGTTTGTACAAGATTCTGGAGATAGACCAAGTCTCTGACTTGGCCCATCTCCAGCCTCAGGAGTCACTTGTGCGCGACCGATTGTCGAATATCCTCAAGATAGTCATCAGCCTGGGGCTGTTAGCGCTGGTGCTGTACAAGGTGGGGGCAAAGCAGGCGCTGACGACGCTGGCGGCGGCGAACTGGCCGCTCCTGGCGCTGGCGCTGGCCCTGTTCATCGGGGGCATTGCCCTGCGTGCGGTGCGCTGGCAAGCGCTGCTCCGGGCGCAGAGGCTCGTTGTGCCGCTGCAGCGGCTGGTCTTTCTCTACTTTGTGGGCAGCTTTTTCAACAATATCCTGCCGACGGGTTTTGGCGGGGATGCGGTGCGCGCCTATGAACTGGCGCAGGATGCGCAGTCGGGCGCGTTGGCGGTGGGCACCGTGCTCACTGACCGCGCTATCGGGCTGCTGGCGCTCTTTCTGATGGCAGCGCTGGCCCTGCCCTTCAGCCTGGGGATACTCCAGCCGTGGATTGCGCTGCTGGTGCTGGCCCTCACCGTGGGGGCTTTTGGCGGCGTGGCGCTCTTCCTGTGGTCAGGGCCATTGGGGCGCCTTTTCCGCGCCCTGCCTGCGCCCCTGCGCCGCCTCATCGACCGGCCTGCCCTGCGCAAGCTCTACCGCTCTTTCAGCGGCTATGACCGGCGCTCGCTCGCCATCGCCGGGGGGGTATCCATCGCCTTTAACCTGCTCCAGGTTGTCGTCAACGCCTTGATCGGCCTCAGCCTGGGTGTGCATGTGAGTTTCAGCTATTACCTGGTCTCGGTTTCGATCATCGCCACCCTGCTCATGCTGCCCATCACCATCAGCGGGGTAGGGGTGCGCGAGGGCGCTTATCTGTTGCTCTTTGGGCAGGTGGGGGTGCCCGCGGCCACGGCCGTCTCGATGTCGCTGTCTGTGTATCTGATCAATGTGCTGTCGGGCCTGATCGGCGGGGCGCTCTACGCCTGGGAGGGAGCGCATGGCGCGCTGCAGGCCCGCCAAGGAGAGTCGAAGGGATGAGCACGACCTGCCTGGTGACTGGGGCTGCAGGGTTCATCGGCTCGCACCTGTCAGAGCGCCTGCTGCGCGAGGGCTATCGCGTGGTGGGGCTCGATTGCTTTACCGATTACTATGCGCGCTCGCGCAAAGAGGCCAACCTGAGCGGGTTACGCGGGCAGAGGGGCTTTTCTTTCCATGAGCAGGACCTGTGCACGGCGGACCTGGGGGCCCTGCTGCGCGAAGAACATGTGGAGGTCATCTTCCACGAGGCCGCGCAGGCGGGGGTGCGGCGGAGCTGGGGGCGCGAGTTTGAGATCTACACCCAGAACAACATCCTGGCCACCCAGCGCCTGCTGGAGGCGGCGCGGGCGCACGGGGTTGCGCGCTTTATCTACGCTTCGTCCTCCTCCGTCTATGGCGATGCCGTTGAGCTGCCCATGCGCGAGACGGCGCGCCCGCAGCCGCTCTCACCCTACGGGGTCAGCAAGCTGGCCGCCGAGCACCTCTGCCAGCTCTACCACGCCAATTTCGGGATGCCGACCGTGTCGCTGCGCTACTTTACCGTCTATGGCCCCCGCCAGCGCCCCGATATGGCCTTTAACCGCTTCATCCAGGCCATCCTGCGGGGGCAAAGCCTGACGCTTTACGACAATGGTGAGCAGACCCGCGATTTCACCTTTGTGGAAGATATCGTCGCGGCCAATATCCAGGCCATGCAGTCGAGCCTGGGCGGCGCGGTGCTCAATATCGGCGGCGGCTCGCGGGTCACCCTGAACCATGTGCTCCAGCTCCTGGGCGAGGTCACGGGGCTGCCGGTGCGGGTAGAGCAGCAGGGCAGGCAGTACGGCGATGTGCGCCACACCTGGGCCGATACCGGCGCCGCCCAGAAGCTCATCGGTTATGCGCCTCAAGTCTCCCTGGCTGATGGCCTGCGCGCCGAAGTGGAATGGTTGAAAGGAGTGCAGGCGTGAGTTTGGACCTCTCGGTCGTCATCCCCCTCTACAATGAGGAAGAGAGCGTGCGCCCACTGTGCGCGCGCCTGCTCGACTCCCTCGCCAGGCTGGACCTGGCCTGGGAGGTCATCATCGTCGACGACGGCTCAAAGGACCGTTCCTTCGCCATCCTGGAAGAGATTGCCCGCAGTGAGCCGCGCCTCAAGGTCATCCGCTTCCGGCGCAATTTCGGGCAGACGGCGGCCTTTGCCGCAGGCTTTGACCTGGCGCAGGGGGCCGTGGTCGTGACTCTCGATGCCGACCTGCAGAATGACCCGGC
>DAOTVS010000085.1:0-4029 GCA_034436375.1 Anaerolineae bacterium
ATGCAGCAAGCCCTCGCTTCCTTTCTGGTGTTGGTACATTCAGAACACGGAGCGAGGCTTGCTGTTTCTCTATCTTCAATTGTTAAATCCGGGATATATCATGAACCCACCACTCCCCCTGCGGATCAGGGCCGGGTTTGGACGAAGCGTATCAGCCGGCAATCGCCCGGAAGGGCACCTGCGCCATTTCCGGACACGGCGTTGTGATCCGTAATCCATAAGGTCGCATGGGACATAATAAGTAACCCGTAACAAGTAAGGCCGCCATGGCGGTGTGCTCAATGCCTCGCAGAAGCTCTGCTGGCGCAGATATCACGGAAAGCAGAAGGTGCTTCGCCTCGGCGACCTTACTCATTACGGTTTGCTTGTTAGAAGGAGGTTCCGATGAACAACCGTGAGCGGGCCATGGCCGTCCTGAACTACCGGGACTATGACCGGCTGCCGGTGGTGCATTTTGGCTTCTGGGATGAGCTGCTGGACAAGTGGGCCCAAGAGGGCCACATCACAGCGGATGAGGCGGCCCACTGGGCTGATGGCAATGTCATCGACCTGGCCATCGGGCAGAGGCTGGGCTTTGACTTTAACTATTACACGACCTTTGGCGCCTATGTGGAGCTCTTTCCTCCTTTTGAGACGCGGGTCATCGAAGAGCTTCCCGAAGGCTTTTACAAGGTCCTGACGGGCAATGGCGTCATCGAACTGCACAAGAAAGGCGCCTACGCCATCCCGCCCGATGTGGACTATCTCCTCAAGACCCGAAAGGACTGGGAGGAGCTGTATCTCCCTCGGCTGCAGTACTCGCCCGAGCGCATCAACTGGGAGGCTGTGGAGCGCCTGAAGGACGATACGGGGCGCGACATTCCTATCGGACTGCACTGTGGCAGCCTGTATGGCAACATCCGCAACTGGCTGACTCTGGTGGGCTCGGCCTACCTGCAGGCCGATGACGAGGCCCTGTTCGACGAGATCATCGACACGGTGGGCAACCTCTGCTACCAATGCGCCGAGGCGATCCTGGCGGCAGGCGCCAAGTTCGATTTCGCCCACTTTTGGGAGGATATCTGTTTCAAGAGCGGCCCTCTTATCTCTCCCAGCAAATTCGCCCGGAAGGTGGGGCCACACTACAAGCGGATCACCGATCTGGTGCACCGTTACGGCCTCAACATTGTCTCACTTGACTGCGACGGCAAGATCGATGCCCTCGTGCCCATCTGGCTTGAGAACGGCGTCAACACCATGTTCCCCATCGAGGTCGGCACGTGGGATGCCAGCATCCTGCCCTGGCGCCAAAAGTACGGCAAAGAGTTGCGCGGCGTCGGTGGGGTGAACAAGCATATCTTTGGCTATGGCCGCGAGGCCATCGACGCTGAGATCGAGCGGATACGCCCTCTGGTCGACCTGGGCGGCTACATTCCCTGCCCCGATCATCGCATCCCGCTGGAGGCGAGCTGGGAGAATATCCAGTATTACTGTGATCGCATGCACCAGGTCTTTGGTTGAGGGGAACACAGGCCTGAGACATCGATTCGGCTGCTGGGAATGGATTGGCAGAACCTGCCGGAGGCTGGCCGGGTTAAGGGCTGCGCAACCGGCTGGCTTGGCACCTTAAGGTGTAGAGTAGATGCTGGGGGCGGCAGAACAGCCCCCAGCATCCACTCTACACTGCAAAAGAAGGAGGAATACTTGACTCCATCGGTCATCGCCAACCCGGCGCTGGCGCCCGAGGGCGAAAAGAAGATCGCCTGGGCGGGGCAGCACATGCCGGTGCTGAACGCGCTGCGCGAGCGGCAACTGGGAGACGGCTCGCTCAAGGGTCTGCGCATTGCCATGACCATCCACCTGGAGGCCAAGACGGGCTACCTGGCTCGGGTGCTGCAGGCAGCCGGTGCAGAGGTGGCCGTCTGTGGCTCGAACCCCCTGAGCACGCGCGACGATATCTGCGCGGCCCTGGCGGCGGGCGGGGTCACCGTCTATGCGCGCTACAATCCCGCGCCCGAGGAGTACCGGCGCTTCCAGGAGTTGACCGTCGAGTTCGAGCCGGATTTCGTCATCGATGACGGCGCCGATCTGTGTGCGCTGTTGCACACCACCCACCGCCGGTTCCTGCCGCGGGTCAAGGGCGCTTCGGAAGAGACGACCACCGGCGTCAAGCGCGAGCGCGCTATGGAGGCCGATGGCACCCTGGCCTTTCCGGTGATCGCCGCCAACGATGCCGACTGCAAACACCTCTTCGATAATCGCCACGGCACGGGCCAATCGTCCATCAATGCTATCGCCTCGCTTACGAACCTGATGATGGGCGGCAAGACTGTGGTTGTGGGCGGCTATGGCTGGTGCGGCCGGGGCCTGGCGCGTTATGCCCACGGCATGGGCGCGCAGGTGATCGTGACCGAGGTGGACCCTATCAAGGCGCTGGAGGCCTATGCGGATGGCTTTCGGGTGATGCCCATGCTCGAGGCGGCCCGGGTGGGCGAGATCTTTGTCACCTCCACCGGCGACCGCGAGATCGTCACGACCGAGCATTTCCAGGTCATGCGCGACGGCGCCATCCTGGCCAATGCGGGTCACTTTGACGTGGAGGTCGACGTGCACGCGCTGCGGGCGCTGGCCGTCTCGGAAGAGGAAGTGCGGCCCGATGTCACCGAGTTCCGCCTGCCCGATGGCCGCCGCTTGCACCTGCTGGCCAAGGGGCGGCTGGTCAACATTGCCGGGGCGCAGGGCCACCCCGTCGAGATCATCGATCTCTCCTTCGCCGTGCAGGCGCTGTCGCTGCACTATCTCATCCACAACTATCGTACGCTGCAGCCGCGGGTCTACAAGCTGCCCCACGAGATCGACGAGGAGATCGCGCGCATCAAGCTCGACACCCTGGGCATCAAGATCGATCGGCTCACCGCGTCACAGGAGGAATATCTTCACAGTTGGCGGGATTAGGGGGAGGGGTTCCTGCTAAAGGCTGCGAAGCCAGGGGAGGGGATGGGGTGAGGTCCCATAGCCGGCGAGGCCAACCCTTCTTCCCACGCAATCGCCGCCGATGAGCGACCGGGGCGAGCCTCCTTCGCGTTGCTTCGTGTCCTTCGTACTCCGGAATGGCCCTATTGGCCTGTGCAGCCTTCGCTTATACTGCCCCTATTCTGGATTAGGGCAAGGCTTCCCTCACCGAGGAGGATCTGCGCCACGAGCTCGAGTTCTACAACTATAGCCACGAAGGCCCGCTCTACCACCCCCAGACCGACCTGTGCGTCATGGCGGCGGACGGGCGCTTGGTTTCGGGCTGCGAGGCGTTGATCGATGCCTGGAACGTCGAGGCCGAGGTCGAGCGGGTCTGCACCCACTCGGATTTTCGCCGGCGCGGCTTTGATCCAGGAGTGCCTCTACCGCCTGCAGGCGCTGGGTATGCGCCGGGCCTACATCACTGGCTACAGTCCCGAGGCCATCGCACTCTACGGCTCCCTCGGCGCTGCGGAGGAGTGGAAGAACTGGGTCTACGAGACCTCCGTGAGCTGAGGGTCGTGGACGGGGCTCACGCGGAGGCGCGGAGAACGTGGAGAGGGAAACCGCAGATGCTTTAGAGCGATCCCACGGATCACCGTTCATCTGCGGCTACATATCGTCCTCAGCGCCTCCGCGTTCTCCGCGTAAGCAAAATAGTAGGGATGATACTCGTGCAGCGAATGCACTATCCCGGCATCGATGATCTTCTGGATAGCCTGCTCTCCGGCATGCAGCGGGCCCTGGGCCGGCAGCTCATCGGCCTGTACCTCCACGGCTCCCTGGTAATGGGCGGTTTCGACCCGGAGATGAGCGATATCGATCTGCTGGCCGCGACGGCCACGGAGATCACCGGCGAGGAATTCGAGTGCTTGCAGCAGTTCCGCAGAGAGTTCTACCACTACAGCCGTACTTACCCATCGGGGCGCGGATCCCATCCGGGCATCGCGCTTCGCACGCGACCGGAGTGGAGCCATTCGGGGGGATTGGGCGGGTTGCCTGCAGTCGGGCCGCCTGCGGGCGGCCCGACTGCAGGCA
>DAOTVS010000086.1:0-5407 GCA_034436375.1 Anaerolineae bacterium
TGCCTGCAGCCGGGCCGCCCGCGGGCGGCCCGGCTGCAGGCAACCCGCCCAATCAACCCTCCCGGGTCAGAGCCGGGCAGGCGCACAGCACCTTTGCCGGCTGTTACCGGGAGCCGGCTGTATCAAGTGCGGTTGCAGTACCAAACCGAATCCAGGATGGAATCGGCATGCTCCACGGGAACGGATGTGTAGTCCCATTTTGGATTCGGTATAGCTGTACGGCAGAGATTGGGCATCGATCTCCGATCCGCCAACCCTGCCGCTTTTCCTGGTAAGGATGGTGAGGCGTGAGGGAGCGATACGGGGGGAAGCTTTTCTCCTGGGTGCTCGTCCTGTTACTGGCCATGCTGGCGGTCTACCCGGCGCTGGCCTATCCGGTCGCCGAGCATGCGGAGGATACCGCGTGCTTCCACGTGTACCGCGCGGTAGTCTTTACGGCGGCCCGGGCGGATGGCGCGCTCTATCCGCGCTGGGTGCAGTCGATCAACGCCGGCCTGGGCGGGCCGCTTTTCTCGTTCTATTCCCCCCTGACGTTCTATCTGTTGGATGGCCTGCACGCCGTGGGCATCCCCCCGGCCCCGGGATGGGGTGTGCTGGTGGGCCTGTCTATGCTGCTGGGGGCGGCTGGCATGTTTGCCCTGGCGCTCTCCCTCTTCCGGCGCGCCGATGTGGCCCTGGCCAGCGCGGCCTGCTTTACCTATGCCCCGCACCTGATCGTGGATTTTTACGAGCGGGGCTCTCCTCAGGCGCTGCCGATCATCCTCTCCCCCTGGCTGCTCTGGGCGCTCCTCCGGTTGGCGCGCCGGCCGAACGGCCTGCGCCTGGCCATGGCGGCGCTGGCCTGGGCGCTGATGGTGCTGGCCCATGCGGCCGCCGCGCTCTGGGCGCTGCCGGTCGCCGGCCTGTTCCTGGTCTACCTGCGCTGGCGCGAGCGGGCCAGCTGGCGCGCCCTCGGCGCCTGCGTGCTGGCGCTGGCGGCGGGCTCGGTGATCTCCGCCTTTTTCGTGCTGCCCTATGCGGCCGAGCGCGGCTTTGTGCAGGCGGACAACAATCACCGCGACCTCTTCACCCAGCCGGTGAAGAACCCCGTCTCCTGGGAGACGCTGCTGGCCCCGCCGCCCATTCTGGATACGGGTGCGGGCAACAACGAACTGGGGCGCAGCCTCGGCTGGCTGCACGCCTCACTGCTCGTGCTGGGCCTGGGGTTGGGCATTGTGCTGTGGCGCAGGCGGCGCTGGACCGATATGATCCTGCCTGTGGGCATGGCCGCCCTGGGGGTGGCCTCTGTGTGGCTGCAGACCGAGGGCGCTACGCCCATCTGGGCGGCGATACCGATGCTCAGCATTCTGGAATTCCGCTGGCGGCTGCAGAGCACCCTGGGGCTGGAGGCTGCGCTGATTCTGGGCTGCTTGCTCATGGCCTGGCCCTTCAGTGCGAAAGTTGAGGGGACAGGGAAAGGAACCGCAGATAAACGCAGATCAACGCCGACGGCCTCGAAGGTGCAGGCCCTTGGCTCTCCCGCGGCCAGCGTGGGCAACCGGGTGCGCACGATTGTAGCCGTGGCCCTGGCCGTGACTTTTGTAGGGCTCGAGCTGCCTTCACTCTATCCGCAGCTCCTGCCGCGCTTGGCCGATTTTACCCACTCCCCGACGCCGGCCGAGGCCGAGGCCTATGGGTTGAGCAACAAAGTGCCCGGCCTCAGCGCCTTTTCCGAGGAGCAGCCGGTCTGGCGCACGGCGCCCTTTACCGAGGAGGAAGCGCAGCAGGCGGCGGCCACGCCTCTCTCCAACCTGCCTGCCGGTGGGAGACTATCTGCAGTAGAGCGGCGCACGGGGCGCTGGCAGATGCAGATCGAATCGCCCGTTGCCTTTAAAGCGGCTTTCTACCTGCTCTATTTCCCAGGTTGGGCCGGCTATGTGGATGGCGCCCGGCAGACCCTGACGCCCCTGGCCGGGCTGGGCTATGCGCAGATGGACATCCCCGCGGGCATGCATACGATTGTGCTGCGCTACGAGGGGACGCCGGTGCAGCACATCGCCGATGGGCTCAGTATTCTGGCCGTCCTGGCCGTTGTGGCGGCGGCCTTGCTCTGGCGTGGCCCGCAAGCGGCCGCCCAACCCGCACAGGCGGCGGGCGCAGTGTCGCCGGGGCAGGCTCCAAGCAAGGGTCTCGAGCCGGCTGACCTGGCCGGCCCCATCTACTACTTTCAGCCGCGCTGGTGGGTGGCGGCCGGCCTGGGGCTCCTGATCGCTGCCAAGTTGCTCTGGGTGGATCCCCATACCACGTGGCTGCGCTGGGCTTCGACCCCTGCAGCGCCCCACGGGGCGCAGGTGCAGAGCAATATCTGGTTTGGGGATAGCATTCGCCTCTGTGGCTATCGCATCGAGAGCACCCGCCTCCACCCCAGTGAGCGGGTGCGCGTGACCCTCTACTGGGAGGTGAGCCGGCGCATCACGCGACCGGCCTACAGCTTTGTCCACCTGTTGGGCCCGGTGGATAACCCGGAGGAGGGAAACCCGGTGTGGGGGCAGCAGGATAAGCAAGTGCCGGCGGGGTCGCAATTGATCGATTGGCAGCCCGGCCAGCTCTACCCAGATAGCTACGAGTTCCCCGTATCACCCAAGGCGCCCCAGGGCAACTATCAGCTTGAGATCGGCTGGCAGGACGCGGCGACCGGGCAGCGCCTTCCCGTCTCTGTGGGCCAGCCGGGCGCCCCGCCCGGCAGCGTGAATTTCGATGTTTCTGGCCTGAGGGTCAGCCCATCCCTGCTCGACCGCGCCCAGCAGCTCGCCTGGCGCCTGCTGCTGCCGCACACGCTGCCTCACCCCCGCCAGGAGACGCTGGGCACGACTGTGCGCCTGCTCGGCTATGACGTGCAGCCGGCCCAGGCGAAACCAGGCCAGACGGTGCATCTCACGCTCTACTGGCAGGACCTGGCCCCCATGCAGACGAGCTACAAGGTCTTTACCCATCTGCTCGACGGGCAGGGCCAAAGCTATGGCGGGCACGACGGCATCCCCGTGCAAGGCACCCGGCCCACGACCGTCTGGACGCCGGGAGAGATCCTGGCCGACCGGCATGACATTACCCTGCCGGCTACCATCGCCCCCGGCGCGTACCGGTTCGAGATCGGCCTCTACGAAGAGTCCAGCGGCGCCCGCCTGCCGGCCTATGGCGCCCAGGGGCAGCGCCTGGAGCAGGACCGCATCGTGCTGGACGGCTTGACCGTCAAGTAGAAATGGGGCCGAAATGAAGATGAATGGGGCGCAACACATCATAAGGAAAAAGCTCACGCGGAAGCGCGGAGTACGCGGAGAGGACGAGAAGGAAACCGCTTACCTGTCACCCTCCGCGTCTCCGCGCCCTCCGCGTGAGACCCCGTTTTCCTCGCGGGCAGGGGCCTGGCTGGCTGAGCACCAGGCCCTCGTGATGCTGCTGTTCGCCTTTACCAGCTTTCGCATGCTGGCGGCGGCGCTGCTGCGCCAGGGGGGGTACCTGGTCCCCAATGCCCCCGATACGTTCTATTACTTTGCCATCGGCCGCATGGCGGGCGCCGGCAAGTTGCCCCTCTTCGATTACTGGATGGAGTACCCGCCGCTCGCGCCCTGGCTGGCGGCCCTGGCCTACCGGTTGAGCCTGGGCATCCCACCCATCGGCGACTCGGTCTTTGTTTTTAGCCTGATCTTCCGCCTGCTGCTCGTGCCGTTCGATGCGGGCACCCTGATCCTGGTCTATGCCTGCGCCGGGCGCCTGGTTGGGCGCGAGCGGGCGCTACAGGTGGCTGGGCTGTGGGCGCTCCTCTTTGCGCCGCTCTTTACCTTCCTGGGGTGGTTCGAGCCGTTGCCCCTCTTCTTCCTGGCGCTGGGCCTCTATGGCGTGCTGAGCGGCCGGCCCTGGGTGGCCGGGCTGGCGGCCGGGCTGGGCTTTATGGCCAAAGTCTTCCCGGCCGTGCTGGCGCCGGCGGCGCTGCTCAGCCTGCCCACCTGGCGGCGGCGCCTCACCTACCTCGTTATGGCCGCCCTCTCGGGCCTGGCCGTGATCCTGCCGCCCCTGATCACCGCGCCCGCCTATGTGCTGGCCACCTTCCAGGGCCTTTTCAGCCGTTCCTCCTGGGAGACCGTCTGGGCGATCTTCGAGGGCTATCACGGCTATGGTCAGGTTGCCCCTTTCACCGCCATGCGCATGGCCCCCCAGTCGGCGGGGTTCCTCTCCCATGCGGGGGGCGTATCGTGGCTGCCCATCACCCTGGCCTTTGCCCTGCTCTACCTGGCGATCATCACGCGCCGCATCGCCTGGAAGGAAAAGCAGCGCCTCGCCGCTTTTGCCCTTTTCAGCCTGCTCTTCTTCCTGCTCTACAGCAAGGGCTACAGCCCCCAGTGGACCACCTATGTGAGCACCCTGGCCATCATTGCCATTCCGGGCTGGCGGGGGCTGGGCTATGCGCTGCTGCTGGATGGGCTCATGGTCGCCGAGTGGCCGGGGGCCTTTGTCGTCATGGAGGGGCAGGGGTGGTTCGAGTCGGCGGTGGTCATTCTGCGCACGGCGGTAATGGTGTTGCTGGCGGCCGAGGCCCTGGCCCGCACGCTGGAGGCCCCGGTGTGGCGCTGGCTGCGCCGGTGGACCTTCCCGCTGACGGCGGCCGTGTGCCTGGTCAGTGCCGTGGGCCTGATCCCGCCGGCCGCCCGCGCCTATGCCGCTGCGCGCCTGCAGCAGCAGCCCTATGCCCCGCTGGTGCATTCATTGCAGACAGGCGATTACCGTGGCGACTCGATCGTCGTTGTGCAGCCGGACCTGCTGGAGCAATTGCAGCCCTACCTGCCGGCCGGCGCCGTGCACCTCTTCCCCAGCCTGAATGGAAGCTCCTGGGCGGAGATGGATAGCTGGCTCAGCGGCACCCTTGGCGAGCGCAACCGCGTCTGGCTGCTCTATGACCCCCACGACGATACCGACCGCTCGTTTGCGGAGCAGGCG
This sequence comes from Anaerolineae bacterium, assembly GCA_034436375.1. Classification (GTDB taxonomy): domain Bacteria; phylum Chloroflexota; class Anaerolineae; order SpSt-313; family SpSt-313; genus DAOTVS01. The sequence continues at coordinate 4,972 of DAOTVS010000086.1, forward strand.
CAGGCCTGGCTCGATGCCCACGCCTACCCCAACCTGCAGACGTGGTACGGCTCGCTGCGGGCGGAGCGCTATATCCTGGCGCCCGCCGCCGCGGGAACGCCGCTGGCCGTGCGCTTTAGCGACAGGTTGAGCCTGGCCGGCGCCACGCTGCCCGCCGGCCCACTCTCACCGGGCAGCCCCCTCGGCCTGGAGTTGCAATGGCAGGCCAAGGGGCCCCTGCCCGCCGATTATGCCGTTTTTGTGCACCTGGTGGGGCCCGACGGCCAGACGGCGGCGCAGAGCGACATCTGGCCGGCCCCATCCACCAGCCAGTGGGGCGCGGATGCCGCCGTCCGCACGCGGCATGGCCTGGTGCTGCCGCAGACATTGGCCCCGGGGACGTATACCCTGCAGGTCGGCCTCTACAATGCCGATGGGAAACGCCTGCCCCTGGCCG
>DAOTVS010000087.1:0-11556 GCA_034436375.1 Anaerolineae bacterium
AGATCGGGCTTGAACGAAGAGGCCTTGTGCAGAGCCTCTTCCCCATTGTGGGCAATGGCCACTTCAAAGCCGCTGCGCGCCAGCAGCGGCCTCAGCTCCGAGGTGATAGCGGCCTCATCATCGGCCAGCAGAATCTTGGCTTTCGTCTTGGCTCTCATTTCCGGCATATGGGGTCCAGTAGATCCGGCGCCGCGCACGGCCCGATATAGACGATTGTAGACGAAGGCTATATTCCGTCAACTGATACGGGTATATACCAAACCGGTACCCTGACAACAGCCGGGCTTTCCGCTCTGCCGGAAACCGGCTTCAAACCTCAAGTGGGTTTCTGGTGGGTTGGCAGGGCAGCCGGACAGCCCTGCCAACCCACCAGAAACTCTGAAAGGCCTATGCCGGGCCGATGCGAAGCGCGGGAGCCAGCATCAGGACCTACCATTGCATTTTTGGCAGAGACATGGTGATCGGTGTATGATTCGGCATGATGGAACATGGCCACGGTGGGCATCCCGTGGCTCCAGATAGGATCATAGCCCTGGTAGGTCAAAGGTATATGGATGAGAATCCTTGCCTGCGCTGCGGCGCCTGCTGCGCCAAGTATCGGGTATCATTCTACTGGGGAGAGGCTGACGAAGCTCAGGGGGGCGCCATCCCCATCGAGCTTACAGAAGAATTGACGCCCTTCCGCCGCTGCATGAAGGGCACCAACCGCAGGCAACCACGCTGCGTCGCCCTGGAGGGCGAGATCGGCGTATCAGTGCGCTGCGCCATCTACGAGCACCGCCCCAGCCCCTGCCGCGAGTTCGGTGTGCAATGGGAAAGTGGCCATCTCTACACCGAAGAGGCCGATCTCAAGCGCTGCAACGAGGCCCGGGCAGCCCGAGGTCTGCCCCCGCTCTCGCCGGAACCCGCAAAGCCCATCCCCCTGCCCAAAGACTGGCCGGGCGTGCGCCAGGACGCCTGACCATCCACCACGGGCGCGGTGCTGAAGGGATGGAGCCCAGGGCAGAGGTGCTCGATCTGCGCACCTTTTCTGCCCACGAACCGGACCTGCTCTGCCAGCTGACCCATTGTGTCGTGAAACGGCAGGCCCCACTCTGGCGCCTCGGCTACAGCGTCGAGCCGGCGCACCGCGGCCACCATTACGCCGCCCGCGCCGGCCGCTTGCTTTTGCTCCTGGCGCGCAGCCACGGCATGGAAACGCTCTGGATCACCTGCAACCCCGACAACTGGGCTTCCCGCCGCCCGGTTTGTGGAGATTGTGGACGTGTTGCCCAATTCGGATGTGTACCGGCGGGGCGAGCCGAAAAAGTGCCGCTACCGCATCGACCTGTAGGACAAAGATATCACTTCGACCGGATCCAGGGGATCCGGCGCCGCGAGCCATTGGGCCATTGGATACGCGTTGACACACTCTCTGTGCTGTGTCATAATAGTATATGCCCCAATGGGCAAGGAGTGTATGGATGAAGCAATGTAACAGGGCGTGCCGGGCGCTGCTGCGTGGTCCAGCTCAACCGCCTGCGCGCGCCTGACCCAAGCCAGGGCCTGTTTCCCCCTCTCATGCCGCTGCGAGCATACCTAGCGCCCGCGGCGGGTTGGCTTACGCCCCGCTTGCGCCGGCCGCCAGGCTTGACTGCCTGAGGCCATTTTTTGTGCCTCTTTCCGCCCGACACCCGCTCATAGAGCAACTCACCACCAAGCCACAAAGAGCACAAAGCACAACAAAGGATATCAGTCTCTCCCCTCGTCTCTTTGTGCGTCTTGAGGCAAAGGGTACTTTGCCGCTTCGTGCCTTCGTGGTTAGGGGGTCTCGCTCCAGGCGGGCGCCATTTTCAACTCAGCGGGAGAAGAGATGCATGTCCGCCATCACCGTCGTTGACCTCGCCAAGACCTATCGCTACCATCACAAGGAGCCTGGGTTCAAAGGCTCCCTGCAGAGCCTGCTGCGCCGCGAGATGCTGGAAACGCACGCTGTAGACGGCATTTCCTTCGCCATCGAGGCGGGGGAGGTCGTCGGCTTTCTCGGCCCCAATGGCGCCGGCAAGACGACCACCCTCAAGCTTCTCTCCGGGTTGCTCTACCCCAGCCGCGGCAAAGCGAGTGTGCTCGGCCATACGCCCTACCGGCGCGAGGCGGAGTATCTGCGCCGCATCGCCCTGGTGATGGGGCAAAGGGCCATGCTCTGGTGGGACCTGCCGGCCATGGAGACCTTTCTGCTGCACAAGGAGATCTACGATCTGCCCCCGGCCGAGTTCCGCCGCAGCGTGGACGAGCTGGCGCAGATGCTGGAGGTGGAACACCTTCTGCGCGTGCAGGTGCGCAAGCTCTCTCTGGGCGAGCGCATGAAGATGGAGCTGCTGCTGGCGCTCCTGCACCGGCCGCAGATCCTCTTTCTCGACGAGCCGACCATCGGGCTCGACGTCGTCTCGCAGCAGCGTGTGCGCGAGTTCCTGCGCCGCGTCAACCGCGAGCGGGGCACCACGATCCTCCTCACCAGCCACTACATGGACGACATCCAGGAGCTCTGCCCCCGGGTGCTTGTGATCGATCACGGCCAACTGCGCTTCGACGGCGCCCTCGAGGCGCTCGTGAAACAGGCCGCGCCCTACAAGCGCGTCAGCGCCGTCTTTGCCCAGCCGGCACCCAGGAGAGCGCTGGAGGCCGCCCTGGCAGGGATTCCCATCGAGGAAGTGGAGGATTCCCTGCACATACGCACCAGCGTCCCACGCGCCCAGGTGGCCGATGTGGCGGCCCGGTTGCTCAGCCTGGGGGCCGTGGCCGACCTGAGCATCGAAGAGGTGCCCGTGGAGGAGATCGTGCGCGGCATCTTTGGCGCCTCACAACGACAGGAGCCGGCGCGATGAAGCTGCGCTATTTGTGGCAGATGACGTCCATGAACGTCATGTCGACTCTGGAATACCGGGGCGCCTTTTTCATCTTTATGCTCAACACGGTGATCACGCCCGTAATCTCGCTCCTCGTCTGGTTGGCGGTGAGCGAGCAGGGCGTGCCGTTGCCCTACAACCGCAGCCAGTTCGTGACCTACTACCTGCTCCTGAGCGTGCTGTCGATGCTCACCGGCACCTGGCTGGCCACCTTTCTGGCCGAGGATATCCGCAGAGGCGGCCTCTCGCCGTGGCTGCTGCGCCCGGCGCCCTTTATTGTGCACTATATCGACAACAATATCGGCGAAAAGGTCGTCAAGCTGCCCCTGCTGCTGCCCCTGGTGGGTCTGGCGGCGCTGGCCTTCCGGCGCGATCTGCACCTGCCGTCGGACCCGCGCGCCTGGGCCCTTTTCGCCCTCTCGGCGCCGTTGGCCGCTGCCATCGCTTTCCTGATCGACGTGATCATCGGCTCCCTCGCCTTTTGGCTGCAGGACGTGGAGGGGCTGGTGCGGGTCAAAGTGCTGGTCGGCTCGTTCCTGGCGGGGCGCTTTGTGCCGCTGGCGCTCTTTCCACCGGCTGTTATGCCGTTCCTGGAGGCGCAGCCCTTCCGCTACACCCTCTCCTTCCCGCTGGAGCTGCTCACGGGGCAGCTCTCGGCGCAGGCCACAGTGCGTGGCCTGCTGTGGCAGATAGGGTACTGCGTGGGGCTGTGGCTGTGCTACCGGCTGTTGTGGCATTTCGGGCTCAAGGCGTATCAGGCGCCGGGGAGTTGAAGGCATGCGACACTACTTGCGGCTCTGGTGGCGCTCGGCCATGCTCTCGCTGATGCGCCAGGCCGAGTACCGTGTGAGCTTTTTGCTGCGGGTGCTGGAGGGAGGCGCCCAGCTGGCGCTGGCCCTGCTCACCTTCGCCCTGATCTACCGCTTCACAGGAGAGATCGGCGGCTGGTCGCTGGCGCAGGTGACCGTGCTGGTGGGCGTCTACCGCATCGCCGATGGACTGATCGGCACGCTGCTTTCCCCCAACCTCTGGGCCATCGCCGGCTATATCCGCACCGGCGAGATGGATGGCTACCTGCTGCGGCCCGTCTCGAGCCAGTTCCTGGTGAGCTTGCGCCTGGTAAACTGGGCAGAGGCCGTCAACGCGCTGATCGGCCTGGCGCTCATCGTCTATGCCGGGCCGGCTGCGGGCGTGCAGTGGTCGCCGGTCGCCATCGCCGAGGCCGCCATCCTGGGCCTCTGCGGCATCGTGTTGCTCTACGCGCTCTGGTTCTTCACTGTGACCTTTTCCTTCTGGCTGGTGCAGATCGATAACCTCGACACACTCTTTACCAGCTTTTTCGAGGCGGCGCGCTACCCCGTGTCCTTTTTCAAAGGCGGTGTGCGGGCGCTCCTGACCTTCGCCATCCCCGTCGCCTTTGCCACCACCTTCCCGGCGCAGGCCCTGCTCGGCACGCTGGACCCGCGCTACCTCGTCGCCGGCGTCGCCCTCGCCGCCGTGGCGCTGCTGAGCACGCACCTTTTCTGGAGCTATGCCGTGCGGCATTATTCGAGCGCCAGCAGCTAAATGCTTCCAAAGTAATAATGCGTAGTCGGGCAGCAGACCCATTCTTGGGTAGAGACGGAGCACGGCAGGCCAAAAGCCTACTCCACGAACTACGCAGACTCGCGTATAGGCCGTGGAGCAGCCTTTCCAGGCTGCCGTCTCCGCCTGTCATGAACCGAGGCTCAGGATTCGCAGCGGGTTAGAGGCTGCTCCCTAGTCACAGTTACGCGGTATCACGTTGGAAGCATCTAGTGCAGGCCTTCGGCCCCGCGCCGCAGGATGGCGCAGAACTCGTGGGCGTTCACGATCCTCAGGTTCCCAACCTGCCCGATTGTGAGAAGATCCTTGTCGCCGGTCACGAGGTAATCGGCTTCGCCTACCACCGCATAAGCCAGTAGATAGTCATCCTTGCGATCACGCACCACCGGAGGTATCTGTTCCCCGATCCTTGGCACGATGATCGCCACCTGGGTGAGCTCTGCCGCCAATGTAGAGAGCCTGGTAGGATTGATCCGACGGCTGAGGTAAGCGCCTCCTTTCGCAACCTCCGCTACTTCGTCCAGCAGACCGGGAGGCAGCAATAACTGGTAGCGTCCCTCCAGGGCCGCGCGCACAATCTCGGAGATCGTGCTGAGGCACTCGACAGTCAGGAGATAGCTGATCAGGTTGTTGGCGTCGAGGACGACTCGCATGGCAGATCATTCTCCGCCGTATTTCACTCGGCCGTCAGCGATCATCCGGTCGATGGCTTCCCTGGTCAGCCTATCGCCAAGGGCCAGCGCCTCCTCCTCGGACATGCCGCCGGTTTCCGCCAAGGTCTCCTCTCTCAGTTTCTGCAATTGAGCCAGGAGCTCCTGCCGCCGGGCTTTCTCGCGGAGCTCAGCCATCTTCTGGTACTCCTCAAAGGAGACGATCACCGCCTTGGGCTTGCCATGGCTCTCCACAATCACATCATCCTTACACCGGGTCGTCCACTCCATGATAGCGCCGAACTGGGTTTTGGCCTCGCTAGCCGAAACGGTTCTGGGCATCGCACACCTCCTGCTGCGGCTGATTTTGGCCTAATAAACGGTCGATATATTGATCATTATATCGCTGGAAAATCCGGTCGTCAAGTGCGTTGGCGTGTGGTCAGCGGGCAACCCCTTCGATGAGCTTCACCGCGCGAGTGACTCCGTCTTCCTGCCGCACCCGGTCACCAAGTGCGGCTGCACGGCGACGCAGTTCCTCCTGCGTGAGGGCCTCCTCGATAGCAGCTGCCAGCCGCCGGACCGTCAGCCTACGCCGCGGGATGGGCCTGGTCCCGACACCGAGCTTCTCTGTCAGTCCTGCCCAGAACGGCTGGTCGCCATGGAACGGCACCACGACAGACGGCACGCCCGCCCGGATAGCCGCGGCCGTCGTACCGGCGCCGCCGTGGTGCACGATGGCCCCGACGCGTGGGAAGAGCCAGGAGTGTGGCACGGAGCCGACGACAAGAACGTTTTCAGGGCTGGCAGTGGACGTGATGCCCGACCAGCCCGCATGGACGATGGCACGCCGTCCGTGTGTGGCCAGCGCATCCAGGACGAGGCGCATGGTTTCGCCGGGCCTTTCGCTGCTCATGCTGCCAAAGCCGATGTAGACGGGCGGCGGGCCGCCCTCCAGGAACGCGAGAAGCTCGGCAGGCGGCACCCAGGAGTCCGGCTCATCGGCGAACCAGTACCCCGTGACGTGGATGCGTTCCTCCCAGTCGGCAGGGCGCGGCAGGACTGCCGAACTGAACCCGTACAGCAGAGGCCCACGGCGAAAGACCTCATTGTCGAACATGCCGAACAAGGGCGCGGAGGGCAGGCCGAGCATCTCGACTCGCGCGCGGTTTCCCGCCGACCGCGCGGCTTGCCAGACCGCCTGCCTCGTCAACCCGTGCGAGAGCCGGTGAGAGAGCGAGCGCGGCCAGACCGACAACCATGGCAGGAGCGCACCAGGAAACGCGGCCGTCGGCGTCAGCGGCACATTGTACGCCTGGACGAACGGCAGCCCGAGCTTCTCGGCGAGGGCCCCGCCGACGAACATCCCTCCGAGGCCGGAGATGATGATATCGGCATCACGTGCCGCATCAAGGCCCGCCTGCACCAGCATGCGCGTAGCGGAGCTGGCCAACTCGGCGAACTTGCGAAATGAGGCGATCAGCCCGCCGCCCTCCACCGCCGCGCTGGCCTCCCTGGTCTGCAACGCCGCCTGGACCTCGATGTCGACGGGCCGGATTTCGAGGCCGTACGACGTCACCAGTGCGTCGAAATCCTTGTTCGTAACCACGCGGACGGCATGGCCGGCTCGGAGCAGCCCCTGTCCGAGCGCGATGAACGGCTGGATATCGCCACGGCTTCCGGGAGCGATGACGGCAATGCGCATCTTGGGTTCCTCCTGACTCATGTTTGCCCTCTGCAATGGGTATCAACTTGACGGTCTGACGTCCTTCAATCCGTTCAGCAGCAGATCGGTGAGGAGGTCAGACAACTCCTCCCAACCCGCTGGCAAGCCTGCATAACGCTCGACGGAGTATTGCCGATCCACGACTGTGCGCTATAATGCAGTGCAAATCCCTTAGGAGCATGCGCAGTGGATCATGACAGTACAGGCGAGTCTAGCACCATGCCCGCTACCGGTCCATTCGACCCTCTGCTGCAGGAGCAAATCGCTTACTACCGGGCCCGCGCGGCGGAATACGACGAGTGGTTCCTGCGCCAGGGGCGCTATGACCGTGGCCCCGAGCTGAACCGGCAATGGTTCGCCGAGGTGGCGGAGGTCGCGGCCGCCCTGGAGGCGTTCAGGCCCGCCGGCCATGGGCTGGAGCTGGCCTGCGGCACCGGCCTGTGGACACAGCACCTGGTCCGCTACGCCGAGAGTGTGACGGCGCTCGACGCCTCGCCCGAGATGCTGGCCCTCAACCGGGAGCGTGTTGGGCAGGGCAAGGTGCGCCACATCCAGGCGGACCTCTTCACCTGGCAGCCCGACGGTCGCTATGATGTGGTGTTCTTTTCTTTCTGGCTCTCCCATGTACCGCCGGACCGCTTCCCGGCCTTTTGGGACCTGGTCCGCTCGTGCCTGGCGCCGGGCGGCCGCGTGTTTCTGATCGATTCGCTCTATGCCGCCAACTCCACCGCCGTCGACCACCATCTGGCCGGCCCCGAGAGCCCCATCGCCGGTCGCCGCCTCAATGACGGCCGGGAGTTTAATATCATCAAGGTCTTTTACCGTCCCGAGCAGCTCTCCGCCCGCCTGGCGGAACTGGGCTGGCGCATGGTCATCAAACGGACGGCGAATTACTTCCTCTATGGCATGGGCAGCCTGATGTGATGCGTAATGCGTGATCCGTAAGGTCGCTATAGCGAAGCGTGCGCTGCTCCTCGAGAGTTTGGCAATGGGGACTAGCGTTGAGCGGCAAGTGTTCCGCCGCGGCGACCTTACGGATCACGCATTACGCATCACGGATTGTTGACAGTCGGCACTTTTGACGACTGGCGCAGGGTCTGATATAATCCCTTTGGTTAATGCTATTCGGACTATCACCACATTTCTGCCCCTTCCGGCAGGAACCTGTGGCGGCGTTGCCCGCGGGCCGGGCAACGTGAAACCGCATGAGCCATTGTCGCGTGCCAGTTTGAGGCGCCTTTGCGGACAATGCGGTCTGCCAGCCATCGCCGGTTTTCCGTGCCCGTCACCGATTCTCTCCACTCCACTGGTCCTCGGACTCTGGCCCGCCTATGTGTACAACAATCTCATCCAATAAGGCTTCCGGCCGTAGCTCACGGGCTCGATCGCAGTGGAGATCCAGCGGCCGCCCTTACCTTTGCCTGGCAATCTGGCGAGGGCCTCGCAGGAAGGCTATGCCGCCTCCTGTAAGAGTAGCCGGCGCCGGGATGCTTGATCGGCGCAGTGTTGTCGTTATACATTCTGAGCAAGGCAAGTAAGAGGTGCAACATGAGGAGAACAGGCAATACGCTTCAGGCCATCCTGGCGCTGGTGATGGTGGCGCTGCTGGCCGTGCAGTGCTCGCCGGCCCAGCCCGCGCCGACGGCCGCCCAGGCCGCGGCAACCGAGCCGGCGACTACGGCCGCCAGTGGCGAGGCTACCGCTGCCCCCGAGGCCACCCAGGCCGCAGCAACTACGCCTGCCACGAGTGAGGCAGACCGGGCAAGTGTGTTCGTCTACGAGAACCCCTCACAGCTACCCGACCTTGACCCGGCCATCAGCTACTCCAATGACCTGATCGTGATGGCCAACGCCTATGAGACGCTGACCGTCTACAACGCCCCGGGCAGCAAGGAGACCCTCAGCCCCGGCCTGGCGACCAGTTGGGAGCACAATGCCGATGGCACCGAGTGGACCTTTCACCTGCGCGATGGCGTGACTTTTTCCGATGGCACGCCGTTCAATGCTGACGCTGTCAAGTTCTCCGTAGAGAACACCAAAAAGCTGGGCGTCGGCGCTGCCTACATCTGGGACGCGGTCAAGGATATCCAGGTCGTCGACCCGCTGACCGTCAAGTTTATCCTGAGCTACTCGGCGCCCCTCGACCTGATCGCTTCTTCCTGCTATGCAGCCTGGATGTACAGCCCCAAGGCCTACCAGGACAATGGCCAGGATTGGTTCCAGCAGGGCCACTCCGCGGGCACCGGCCCCTATGTGATCGAGAGCTACGACAAGGGCTCGCGCCTGGTCATGACCCGCAACGAGAAGTACTGGGGCGGCTGGAAGGACGGCCAGTTCCAAAAGGTCATCTTTGAGATCACCCAGGACCCGGTGGTGCTGCAGCAAAAGATCGTATCGGGTGATGCCGACTTTACCTACTCCATTCCGCCCGACAACGTGGCCGACATCAAGGCAAACAACAAGGATATCGTCGTCTATACCAACCCCAGCTATCAGAACCTGCTGGCCCTGCTGAACACGCAAAAACCGCCGCTCGACAACAAGGATGTGCGCCAGGCCCTGGCCTACAGCTTCCCCTACACCCAGTTCATCCAGGGCGTGATGGGCGACCGCGCCACTCAGGCCCATGGCCCTGTCCCGGCAAACATGTGGGGCCATTCCGATGACCTGATGCAATACCAGCAGGACCTGAACAAGGCCAAGGAGCTTCTGACCAAGGCCGGCTACCCCAACGGCGGTTTCAAGCTGCAGATGACTTTCTCCTCGGGCGACATGGATGAGCAGCAGCTCGGCGAAGTCTGGAAGGCGGAGCTGGCCAAGCTCGGCATTGACCTCGAAGTCCAGGGCATGAACTGGGATGCGCAGTGGGAGCTGGGCAAGTCGGACCCCAAGAAGGCACAAGACATCTTCCTGATGTACTGGTGGCCCGATTATATGACGCCCTACACCTTCCTCAAGAGCATGTTCCACTCTGAGGATACGCCCCTGTTCAACCTCGGCTACTATAAGAACCCCAATTACGACAAGCTGATCGACCAGGCCAACGAGATCTCGGGAACCGATAAGGACAAGGCGGCCAGCATGTTCGTCGATGCACAAAAGATCCTGCTCGATGATTGCCCGGCGCTCTTCTTCTATGACGTTTCCGACACTCATCTGGTCCGCAGCGACATCAAGGGCTATGTGGACAATCCGGCGTACCCGCATGCCGTGTTCGTGTACCAACTGACCCGGCAGAAGTAAGCCTTCAGAACACCGGCGGTGCGGCGCCCACCCTTCCGGAGGTCCCATGGCAGCGATTCCGCTGCCACGGGACCTCCGGAAGGATGGGCGCGAGGGCCTGACAGGTTTTCGAAAGCGGCGGTATAACCGCCTGGCCCTGGCAGGCCTGGCGCCGAAAGCTCTGGCAGAAGGAAGCAACCACATGCGATGGTTGGAATACCTGGTCCGGCGGCTGCTCATGGCTGTGCTTGTACTCGTGAGCGTTTCCATCATCACGTTCATTATCGCCCGCATCATCCCCTCCGATCCGGCGGCGGCCTGGGTGGGCTCACACCCCACGGCCGAGCAGATCGCCAAAGCGCGCGTGACGCTGGCGCTCGACCGGCCGCTCTATGAGCAATACCTGCGTTATGTGGGCGACCTCCTGCACGGCGACTTTGGCACTTCGGTCAAGACCCATCAGCCGATCTCCCACGACCTGGAGACCTACCTGCCGGCGACGCTGGAACTGGTATTCGCCTCAATCCTCATTGCCGTGATCGTCGGCATCCCGCTGGGGGTGCTTTCCGGCGCCCACAAGGGGAGCTGGCTGGACCACCTGACCCGGCTTGTTTCCATTGCCGGCGTCTCCATGCCGACTTTTTGGCTGGGCCTGCTGCTACAGCTGCTTTTCTTTAGCACGCTCAAGATTCTGCCGCTGGGCAGCCGGATCTCAAACGACATGGCGCTCTACCATCCCATCAAAACTATTACCGGTTTCTATTTGATCGACAGCGTCATCACCGGCAATTGGATCGCCTTCAAAGATGTCCTTGTGCATCTGATCCTGCCGGCCTGCACCCTGGCCACCTACCCCATTGGGCTGGCCATCCGCATGACGCGCTCGAGCATGCTCGAAGTATTGAACGAGAAGTACATCCTGGCAGCGCGTGTGGCCGGCCTTTCCGAGCGGGTGATCCTGTTCGTGCTGGCCCTCAAGAATGCCATTATTCCCACCGTCACCGTGCTGGGACTCTCGTTCGTCTATTCGCTCACCGGCGCCATCCTGGTAGAGGTTATTTTTTCCTGGCCCGGGCTGGGCAATTACGTCACCAACGCTGTGCTGAATGTTGATTTTCCAGTCATTGTTTCGGTGACGTTGGTCGTGACCGTCTTTTACGTCTTTATCAACTTGATCCTGGACCTGGTGCAGGCCAGCCTGGACCCGCGGGTAACGCTGCATTGATGATGGCCGGGGGCGCCCGAGGGTAAACTCATCGAGCTGAGAGAATAAAGCACTGCGGGCTGAAGCGAGCGGCTGAAGGCCAATACCTTTCAAATAAGGAGCGAGACTGAAGCACTTCTGCGGGCATACGCGGTTGCGCGCTCGAGCAGGGCCACCCGAGGCTGAAGCCATCGGGCTCAGAGCGGCAAAGCCCCCTTCGGGGCTTGTGCTAGAGCATTCCTTGCTGCTCAAGCCAACCTGCTCCCACACGAGCCCGCAGGGCTT
>DAOTVS010000088.1:0-10359 GCA_034436375.1 Anaerolineae bacterium
AAGGCCGCGTGACCGGCCATAATCCCGATAGAGGGATTGAAACTTTTAATATTTATGGGGGAGCAGATCGCACCCGGCGCGTGACCGGCCATAATCCCGATAGAGGGATTGAAACTTTTAATATTTATGGGGGAGCAGATCGCACCCGGCGCGTGACCGGCCATAATCCCGATAGAGGGATTGCGGTCCGACTGGGGGGTCTCTTACGGCTCGCCGAGCTGAGGACGCGTACGTCGGGGTGCGGATGAGGGCCATGGCGACCCGGTATGGCGCAGCATTGGGGTGGAAAGGCAAAAAAAGGGATGGCTCACCCAACTCGGGGTGGGCCATCCTGTTGCTGTCAGCAGCGTTAACTGGTCGGGTTGGACGGGACGGGCGTGCCGCCCACGCTCTCGATCGTCATCAGCGCTTGCAGTGAGGGCGAGCCCTTGACCAGCCCCACGGCGTAGATCGTGTACACCGTGCCGCTGTTGAGGTTGACATTGGGGATCGTCAGGACGGCATTGGTTGAGCCTGTCGGCCGCACCTCAAGGCTCACTGTGCCCGCGCCTACAGTGGCATAGTTGCTGGCATTCTTGTAGGCCACGTTGCTGAAGAGCGTTTGGCCGCCGCTCACCGCCACATCCACGGCGGGGGCGTCGGGTGAAGCGTGTACAAAACGCACCTTGGCCTGACCGGATGGCGGGGCGCTCAGATCATCGGACAGCGCCAGGGTCTGGACACTGCTGCCCGTGCCGACCGCGACCACCGAGTAGGCCTGGCCGGCGGTCAAGGTCGCACTGCCCGAAATGCCCCCGCTGGGCGAGCCAGTTGCAGCAGGTGTGCCGGCCCCACTGGGTGATCCGGTTGCAGCGGGCGAGCTGGTTGCAGCAGGTGTACCAGTCGTGCTCGGCCCGCTCACCGGCACGATGGTAAAGCTGAACGTGCCTGGGGCCGCAGCGATATAGCGGGTGACGCCCTTGTATGCGACGTTGCAGAACACTGGGCTGCCACCCGAGTTCACATCCACCGGCCCCACATTGGGGGCGGCATGCACAACGCGCACCATGGCCTGGTTGGCCGCGCTGGTCGGTGTTGCGCCGGCTGGCGTCTGGGCCGGGCCAGTCGGCGTCGGCGTCTGAGCCAGGACGGGCAGGGCTACAGCAAACGCCAGCGCCACGGCCAGCAACACAGACAGGCCGGTCAGATTCCGTCGTTTCATAGAGATACCTCCACTGGTTCCTGGTTAGGCTTTTTGTTCCCGAATTTCAGGGATCCCATTCGCCGTGGGCATCCCTGCATCCACACAGCAAGGCCCGTGCCCGCGGCGGGTGGGCATGGGCGGGCGACAACCTGCGGATGGGGGCAGAAGCAATGGCGCATTTGCGCCAGAGACCCCAAAAGGCTATTGCATCGCCCCATACAGGCGCCACAATACGGTCCCGCCGCTCGCCACCATGGCCATTGTGGCCAAGGCCAGGGCCGGGTTCAGCACGTTGATGCCCCACCCCAGGTAGGCAATCAGGGCCGGGTAGAGCACCAGGTACATCTTGACGGCCAGCGCCAGGGGCGTCGCAAAGCGATTGCCCAGGAAAATGAGCAGGTTGAAGGCAGGGTAGGTAGAGGCGTAAAGGAGGGGCCACAGCGGCGGCACTACGCCATAGTAGGCCAACGCAGCGACGACCAAGACCTCGCGGGCATGGTCGCAGACCTGATCCCACAGCATCCCGAAAGATGAAGCGCGGCCCAACCGGCGGGCCAGCATGCCGTCTACCCCGTCACTGGCCAGGGCAGCCAGCCAGAGAAACAGGCTACCACGGGGCCAGCGGGGCAGCGTATAAAAAACACCCACACTCAGCAGTACCTGGAACCCTGACATGGCATGGGGAGAGACGCCCAGGCGCGCCAGGAGGCCGATCAAAGGCTCCATCACATGGTCTCCCACCCGTTGCAGGGGCGCTCGGAGACGGCGTTCAAAGCCCAGGTAGGGATCGTCCACGGGCGCAATCACCTGCGTCCCTGGTTTCTCCCAGGCTGGATCGCCAGCCGGGCTATCCTCACGCCCATCGCTCATCGGCGCATAATCATCCTGTATCGCCAACCGACCTGCCTCCTTAAAGAGGGCCACTGCCCGCAGTCTGAGTGCGTATAGCAGCATGAACTATGCCGCTCCTGCCTGCTGGGAACGCTTGGCTGGCCGATTTAGCTTGAAACAGTCCGCGGGTTTCGCCCCGCGATCGCCGGCAGCAGTTGGCACAGGTTTTGCCGCAGGGACCAAACCGCTAAACAAATAACCGGAGGGATCATGGTCCAGGAGCGACTCTTTCCCAGTTTCTGGTTGGCCGGTTTCGAGTGCGCCTCGCAGTTGCAGCGAGACCGGCGGTTGGATCTGACGGCCGAGCTGCAGCACGATCACCACGCTGACGACGATTACCGCATGCTCGCCCCCCTGGGCTTGCGCACGGCGCGAGATGGCATCCGCTGGCATTTGGTCGAGCGGGAGCCTGGCCGCTTCGATTTCGGCAGCGTTGAACCACTGCGTCAGGCCGCGGAGCGCCACGGGGTGCAGGTGATATGGGATATCTGCCATTTCGGCTGGCCGGAGCACGTGGACCCCCTGGCTCCCGATTTCCCCGCCCGCTATGCCCGCCTGGCGCGCGCTTTTGCCCGGTATCTGCGGGAATGCTCCGAGGCGGCGCCTTTTCTGGCGCCGATCAACGAGATATCGTTCCTGGCCCTCGCTGCCGGCGAGCAGGGCTTTTTTGCGCCCTTTGCTCGGGGGCAGGGCCGCGCCCTGCAGCGCAATCTGGTGCGGGCGGTCATCGCCGGCATCGATGCCATCTGGGAGGTGAGCCCACGGGCGCGCATTGTGCACACCGAGCCCTTGATCTGCCGGGTAGCCCCGCTGGACCAGCCTGCTTTGCTGCAGGCTGCCCACGAGGCCAACGAAACCCAGTTCGCCTCGCTCGATATGCTGGCCGGCCGTCTGGAGCCGGACCTGGGGGGCGGTCCGCGCTATCTGGATATCCTGGGCTTTAACTTTTACCCCGACAACGAGCAGGACCTGCGGGGTTTTACCGTGTGGCGCGACGACCCGCGCTGGGTGGATCTGAGCACGCTTCTGGCCGAGGCCTATGCGCGCTACCGTCGCCCCTTTTTTATCTCCGAGACCACCGATGCCGGTCCCGGGCGCGCCGCCTGGCTGGAATACATTACCGGTGAGGCAGTGCGCATGTTGGAGCGTGGGCTGCCGCTGCAGGGAGTCTGCGTCTACCCCATCACCAATGCCCTCGACTGGGCCACGGGCCGCCCGGAACCGTATGGCCTGTGGGACCTGGAGCCCGGGCCGGGCGGCGTCCTGGCGCGACGGCTCAATGAGGACTGTGCGGCCTGCCTGCAGGCGGCGCGGGAGCGGCTGCATCCGCATGCATGACAGGCTGCACGAGAGCCGGGCGTTGCGTGGGCATGGCGCACATCTGTTCAGCAGCGCCTCGGAGCGCTGGCGCTCCTGAAAGTTGACGCTTCTTCTTGGCTCAGGGTATAATGATCGCCATCCAGTGATACCGTTGTGTGGAGAGGAGCCTCTCTCTTGAACCGAGAGTTCACCTGGCTGGCGTTGGCGCTGGGTTATCTGGCGCTGCAGCCGCTATGGGATATCGTGGCCGGTGGGCTGGAGCGGCGGGGGGGCCGCCTGGCGCCGCACCTGGAACGGGTGCAGACGGGTGTGCTTTTGGTGTACCTGCTGTTCGTCCCCTATGGCGCCTTGCTCCTGGGGGTGGCCGACGCGCGGCTGATGGGTCTGGCGCCACTCGATGGATGGCCGACGCTGGCCAAGGGCGCTCTTGTAGGGCTGGTGGGCGTGTTGGCGCTGGCCTGGACGTGGGGCTGGTCCGCGCGGGTGAGCTTCCAGCACAACAGCCGCCGACAGGCGCTGCTGGAAGAATGGCGCGCCCTGCATACGCCCCTGGGCTGGGTGCCGCTGCTGCTGCAGGTATTGTGCCTGCAGTCGAGCTGGGCCTTTGTGCGCGGCGCGGCAATTCACGCTTTGGGCCTCTACAATGGGGTGTTCGCAGGGCTGGCGCTGACCGGCATCGCGTGGCTGCTGCGGCCGGGCCGGCGTGCGAGTTTGCTCAGCGCCGAGACATGCCCCTCTGACCTCCTGCTGGCGGGGCTGGCGCTGATTTCGGCGCTGGTATTCCTATTCTCGGAGAACCTGTGGCTGAGCATGGCCATACACGGGCTGGGGCTCCTGGCCGCGACCTCGGCGGCGGGGCGAGCCTATGCGGAAAGTGTGGCCTGAGCCAACAACGGCTTTTACAGTAGTTGGGCGCCTGAGAGTATAATGGGCATTGTTGTGTTTTCGGCAGCACCATCCATTCTGAATACCGGGGAGGCCATGCTATGAAGGCGGGAATCAACGTCTGGACATGGGGGTTCGACACCAAGGCTGCCTTTGAACAGGCGCTCAAGGAAGTGAGCGATATCGGCTATCGCTACGTCGAGAACATTTACAGCGTGTGCGAGGCCTTTCCCGATGCAGCTGAGTTCGATGCGCTTTTAGCGCGCTATGGGGTCGAATTCGTCTGTGGCTATTATCACCTCAGTGGAGACGATGAGAAGGATCTGGCGCGGGCGGATGTGGCAGTGCGCTTTCTGGCCGAGCACAGGGCGCCGGTTATGAACATCCAGGCAGCGGGCAGGCCCCAGGCGGGTGTGACTGAGCAGGACCTGGCGCACACGGCGGCCATGGTGAAGCAGGTGGCAGTCAAGGCGCGCGCCGCGGGTGTTACCCCCTGCCTGCACCCTCACTACGGTACTGTTGTAGAGCGGGCGCCGGAACTGGCCTATTTGATGGAGCACGTAGAGCCCACAGTGTTGAGCCTGACCCTCGATACGGCCCACACCGTCTTGGGCGGCATGGACCCCGTGGCCACCTTTGCCCAGTATGCCGACCGCGTGGGCTATGTGCATATGAAGGACATCGGCACTGTGCGCGACCCCGATCAGCCCTGGTATGCAGGCTTTCGCGAGTTGGGCCGCGGCGCTGTGGATTTCCCGGCCATTGCTGCCATCCTCAAGCGCGCCGGTTTTGACGGTGTGCTCTGCGTTGAGCTGGACCGGCCGCGCATCTGCGGCTACAAGAGCGCGCTGATCAGCCGCCAGTATCTGCGCGAGGAACTCGGAATCTGAGTATTTGGCATGGACAGGGGCCGGGGGGCGTGCGCTTCCCCGGCCCCTGTCCATGCCAAATACTCACAGCTTTATGATCTCGTCGATCTCATAGTTCACGGCGCGGGTAGAGATGGTGATCTCCGAGGCGGCGTAGAGCGAGGCGATCAGGACCAGGGCCATGCCGGCCAGGAAAATGCTGATGGCCAAAAAGTGCGACAGGTTGCCGCCCACAAAGAGGCTGAGAGCAATGAGAAAACTATCGAGCACAAAGACGGCCACAGCCCAAAAAAGGTAGAGGACGGCGTCATGCTGCTTCTGCAGGCGCAGCTTGAGCTCAGGCAGTTGGCGATCGATGACGGCCATACGCGCGTCGGCTAGCGCTTCGCCCCGGCGCGGAATCAGGTCCATCCGTTCGCGGGCGAGCAGGCGCATGCGGTCGTTGATGCGCCCATACTTGTTCTGTAGACCCAGTAGCATCAGGCCGCAGGCAGAGATCATCACGGCCGGTGCCAGGATGGTCTGGATGGCCTGGGCGCTGGAGACGGCGGTCAGGGCAAATGACATAGGCTTGTACCCTCTCAATAAAGGCGGGTGCAGCACCCGCATGCCTGTTCTTCTTCCAGTATACCACATCATGCCGCCATGACACATTGGCGCGATCGGAGGGGTGCGGCTCACCGATGGGGTGAATTGCCCCGGTTGTCACCCCGAGCGGTTCTGCAGGCCCATCGTCGGGGCGAACTCTGCACAGCGAGGGGTCCCTGCTGCGAGATGAGGACGCTTCGTTTGAGCACGTTGCGCATTAGTGCAGTTCGGCTTTGCCCACTCAGCGTGACAATCCCCATACGGGTTGTCCCGGCAATGAACTGCGCCCGATCAGAGTGTAATCTCCCCCGAAATGCCCGTTGACAGCATAGTCCATCTATGCTATAATTTAATTACTCACTGTTAGTAAATAACTGGAGTGAGGTCCTTCGCCCGAACCCACCGCCACAGGGGAGCGCCATGAGACAGACCGCTACCGCGCGCCTGATGCGCAACGTCAACCGGGCTGCAATCCTCGATCTGGTCCGCCAACAGGGCCCCATTGCGCGCCCCGAGATTGCGCGCCGCCTGCAGCTCAGCCTGCCCACGGTCATGCGCATTGTCGATGGCCTGTTGGCCGATGATTTGGTGCGCGCGGAGGGGCGGGGCGAGGGTCTGGTGGGCCGCCCCTCCGCGCTGGTGCATTTCAACGGCAGCGCCTACGGTGTGGTAGGGGTAGATCTGGGGGGCACCAAGATGTTCGGTACCCTGGCCGACCTGGCCGGGACGATCGAGCATGAGGTCTATATGGCCCACAACGCGACACAGGGCGCGGCTGATGATTTGCTGGAGCGGCTGTGTGCGCTGATCGAGCAGTTGCTTTCCGTGCCGCGGCCGGCGGGGCAGCGCATCCGGGGCATCGGCGTGGGGGCGCCAGGGTTCACGCGCAGTGAGGAGGGCGTGGTGCAGTGGGCCCCCAGCCTGGGCTGGCGCGATCTGCCGCTCAAGCAGATCCTCAGTGAGCGTTTTGGCCTGCCTGTCTTTGTGGAGAATGACGTCAACCTGGCTGCTCTCGGCGAGTGGGGATTCGGCGCCGGGCGGGGCACGCGTGACCTGGTTTGTATCGCCGTGGGCACAGGCGTAGGGGCAGGCGTGATCATCGATGGCGCACTCTATCGTGGGCACCATCAGGCGGCCGGCGAGGTGGGGTACCTGCTGCCGGGCATCGAGTTTTTGGGCTGGCCGGGCGACGGCTTTGGCGCTCTGGAGAGCCAGGCCTCGGGCACGGGCGTGGCCGAGCGAGCGCGCCGGCGGTTGCAGCAGGAGGGCCGCGCGGTGCCAGTGGACCTGACGGCGGAGGACGTATTCGCTGCCGCCCGGGAGGGCGAGGAATGGGCCCTCGATGTGGTCCGTGTGACCGTCGATTACCTTAGCCTGGCCATCGCCAATATCAGCGCCCTCCTTGATCCCGAGCTGATTGTCCTCGGCGGCGGGGTGGCGCGCTCGGCCGACTTGCTGATTGCGCCGATCTGCGAGCGGCTGCGGGGCGCCTTGCTTTTCCCGCCGCGGCTGGTCGCTTCGACCCTCGGCTACCGCGCCGCCGTGATGGGGGCCATCATGATGGTCCTCAACGGCACCACCGAGCACGTCGTCGTCAACCGCCGGGGGTGAACGCCTGGCAGTGCCCAGCCGGCCATGTGGGGGCAGGTCTCAGTCCTGCCTCTACGCGGCGTTATGTTTGACGTTTCACGTTTCACAGACCAAGGAGCACCATGAAGGGTATACATGCCAAGGTCGAGATCCTGGCAGAGAGTGAGATCGAGCAGATCCACCGCGCCACGCTAGAGGTATTGAGTACGGTGGGCTGCCACCTGCCGCACCGCCGGGTGCTGGAGCGCTTGCAGCGGGCGGGCGCTGCGGTCGATTACGGCACGGCCCAGGCCAAGCTGCCGCCGGCGCTGGTGGAGCGGGCAATCAGCGCGAACGGGGGCCAGCGCATCACCCCCGAGGACAAGTACCAGCAGCCGGTGCTGCGTGGCCAACGCTATGCGGTTGGCCCGGGCAACCAGGCCAACATTGTCGATTACCAGGCCACCAGCCGCCGCCAGGGCACCACGGAGGACGTGATCAAGGGTCTCGTGCTCTGCAACGAGCTGCCCCACATCCGTAGCGCCATGCCTCTGGTGACCCCCGCCGATGTGCCGCAGGTGATGGGCGATCTCTACGGCTATTACCTGTGCGCCCTCTACAGCAAAAAGCCCTACGGGGTCTATATTATGACGCCGGCGGCGGCGCGCCAGATCATCCGCATCGCCGAGATCAAATCGGGTGAGCAGGCGCACGTGGGCTATCTGCTGGAGCCGAACGGCGCCCTCTCTTACGACGATTTCTCCCTGGAGATGGCCCTCACCTTTGTCGAGGCCGGCCATAGCTTCCACGTGGGGCCCATGGCCATGGCCGGGCTCGATGCGCCTGTGACCCTGGCCGGCACGCTGGTGATGCAGAACTGCTACAACCTGATCGCCAATGTGGTGGCCTACCTCTGGGATACCCGTTGCGGCTGGTCGGGCAGCGCCCATACCATGGACCTGCGCTCCAGCCTCTGCTCGTTCGGCTCGCCCAACCAGGTGCTGCTTGGCCTGGGCGCCATCCAGCTTGGCAACTGGTACGGGTTCGAGACGGGCGCCAACACGGCCCTCACCGATGCCTGCGTGCCCGATTTTCAGGGCGGCTTTGAAAAGGGCATGTCGGCCATGATTACGCTCCTGGCGGGCGGCGGCCATGGGGCGCAGGGCATCGTCGGCGCCGACCAGGGCACCAGCTTTGAGCAGCTGGTCATCGACGATGAGTGGGCCAGCGCCCTCGACCACATCTTTAGCCACGGTATGGAGGTCAATGACGATACCCTGGGGGTCGACGTCATAAAACGTGTTGGCATCTTGGGCAACTTTCTCGCCGACGAGCACACTGTGCGCCACATGCGCGATACCTACTGGCGCGCCTCTATCTTTAACTATGAGTCCTGGGATGCCTGGATGGCCAAGGGCGGCAAGGATGCCTATGCGCGAGCGCACGACAAGGTGCAGGAGATCCTGGGCAAGCACTACCCGCCGCAGCCGGTCGTTTCGCCGGAGGTCAAGGCGCAGCTCGATGATCTGATTGCGGAGGCCATGGCCCACCCAGAGCAGTTCCAGGGTGAGCGCTACCACTACAGTGCGTAGGAGGGGGCTGGAGGTTGTCAACGGTTTCTGCCTAGCGGTTGAGTGTTCCTTTCAGGTAAAGGGGAGGTTGATATGCGTCCCACCAAGGTTGTCATGATCGGCGCTGCGAGCGCCAGTTTCGGCCCGGCGATGATCGCCGATGCGGTGCTGACGCCCGAGATGCGCGGCAGCACGCTGGTGCTGGTCGACATCGACGGCGAGCGTCTGGAGGTGATGGCGGCCTATGCGCGTAAAGTGAACGAGGCCGTGGGTGGCGGGCTCAAGATCGAGCATACCACCGACCGCCGGCAGGCGCTGCCTGGGGCCGAGTTTGTCATCACCTCGGTCGCTGTCAAGCGCGATGAGCTGTGGAAGCTCGATTTCCAGATCCCGCACAAGTACGGCATCAAGCAGGTGTTGGGTGAGAACGGCGGGCCGGGGGGCCTGTCGCATGCGCTGCGCAACATCCCGATCATCCTTGCCATCGCGCGCGACATGGAGCAACTCTGCCCTGACGCACTGCTGATGAACTTTTCCAACCCCGAGAGCCGTATCGGGCTGGCGCTCAGCCGCTACACGAGCCTGAAATTCGTGGGGCTCTGCCATGGCATCGGCATGGCCTACGACGCCATCGGCAAGATCACCGGCATCCCGGCCACGGACCTCAAGGCCATCGGCGCGGGGCTGAACCACTTTGTCTGGCTGCTAGACATTCGCCGCAGGAGCACGCAAGAGGACGTCTACCCCATCCTGCGTGAGGCCGACAAGACTTACGATCCAACCTTCTATCCCCTCACGCGCAAGATGATGCGCCTCTACGGCCTCTACCCGCACTGCTCCGATGACCACATCGGCGAGTATCTCTCCTTCGCCTGGGAAGAGACCGGCCTGGAGGGCTATGATTTCGAGCGCGCCGACTATTGGCGCGAGAAGAACTGGCAGCGCATCTTGCGCGTGGCCCGCGGCGAAGAACCCGCGCCGTTGCCGGAAGGGATGGCCGAGTCGGCCGAGGCGCGCCTGAACGAAGAGCGGCCGCGCCTGCACCGCTCGGGCGAGTTTGCCTTCCCCATCATTGTCTCGCACGTGCTCAACCGGCACGATCTGATCGAGGCTGTCAACATCCGCAACGACGGGCTCATCGCCAACCTGCCAGAGTGGGCGGTGGTCGAGGTGCCGGCGGTCGTCGGTTGCGATGGTGTCAAGGGCATCAAGGTCGGTGCGCTCCCCCGTGGCGTTGCCGCTCTCTTGAGCACCCAAGCCCACGTGCAGGATCTGGTCGTCGAGGCTGCCGTGCACGGCTCGCGCGAGCTGGCCCTGCAGGCCCTGCTCGCCGACCCCGTCGTCCAAAGCTTCGATGCGGCGGAAAAGTGCCTCGACGAGCTGCTGAGCGTGCACGCCGCCTACTTGCCCCAGTTCAAGAAATAAAGGCCCTGGGAGCAAAACAGGGCCTTGGCGTTCAGCAGCGCGCCAAGGCCCTGTTTTG
>DAOTVS010000089.1:0-11369 GCA_034436375.1 Anaerolineae bacterium
CTCGGCAAGATCATCGGCGTCTACCTGGGCCGGCCTTTCGAGGGCTGGAGCTATGACCGGATCATGGCCGAGCTGGGCGAGGTGTGGTACTATGTCCACGAGCGCCTGGGTAAGCCCTTGATCGTCACCGACGACGATATTGCCGGCACGTTCACCTTCCTGCGCGCCCTGCCCGATCACGGCAACCGCCGCGACCTGACGCCCGCGCAGATCGGTCGCACCTGGCTGAACTATCTCATCGAAGGGCGCACGGTCCTCTGGTGGGGCGGGTTGGGTAACTCGACCGAGCACACGGCCTACCTGCGCCTGAAGAGCGGGATCGAGGCGCCCCAAAGCGGCGCCATCGAGACCAACGGGCAGGTCGTGGCCGAGCAGATCGGTGCCCAGATCTTTATCGACGGCTGGGCCATGGTAGCCCCTGGCGACCCCGCTCTGGCCGCTGACCTGGCCCGCCGCGCCGCTTCCGTGAGCCACGACGGCGAGGCGATCTATGGCGCGCAGATGCTGGCTGCGATGGAGGCCCAGGCCTTTGTTGAGGCCGATATCGACCGCTTGCTGGATACGGGGCTTTCCTTCATCCCCCAGGATAGCCTGATCGCGCGCATGATCGGCGACATCCGCACCTGGCACGCGGAGGAGCCGGATTGGCGCCGGGCCCGGGAGCGACTGCAGGCCCACTATGGCTATGACCGCTACGGCGGCGGCTGCCACATGGTGCCCAATCACGGGCTGATCATCCTCAGCCTGCTCTATGGTGAGGGCGATTTCCAGCGCTCGCTGATGATAGTCAATACGGGTGGCTGGGATACCGATTGCAACTCGGGCAACCTGGGCTGCCTGTTGGGCATCCGCGGCGGGCTGCGGGGCATCGATGCTGGCCCCGACTGGCGCGGCCCCGTCGCCGACCGTCTCTACCTCTCCACCGCCGACGGCGGGCGCGCCATCACCGACGCCGTGCGCGAGGCCTATGAGATCGCCAACACCGGCCGCGCGCTGCAGGGCCTGGAGCCTCTCGCGCCCAAGGGAGGCGCCCGCTTCCACTTTGAGCTGCCCGGTTCAGTACAGGGCTTCCGACCGGAGGACTCGGTCGAGTGCCGCGGCGTGGCCACCGTGGAGAATGTGAGCGGCCACAGCCGGCTGGGTGCGCGCTCGCTGGCCATCCGCTATCATCACCTGGCGCCCGGCCGCGTGGCGCGCGTGAGCACCCCCACCTTCACCCCGCCAGCGGACCTGGGCATAGCGCACTATCAGCTCATCGCCTCCCCCACCCTCTATCCGGGGCAGACGGTGCACGCCGGCCTCGCGGCAGCCGAGGGCAGCACCCACACAATCACCTGTGGCCTCTATCTGCGCGCCTATGGGGCCGGCGATCAGCTTACCATCGTGCGCGGGCCTGCTGGCGAGCTGGCGCCGGGGGCAGCACAGGAGCTGAGCTGGCAAGTCCCAGATCTGGGTGGCGCGCCGGTCGCCGAGATTGGCATCGAGATCATCGGCATTGAGGGCGCAGAGGGGCTTGTCTACCTGGATTACCTCACCTGGAGCGGCGCTCCGACGGTGACCTTCCGACGGCCCGATTTCGCCGGCCGCGCCTGGCTGGCCGCCTGGGTCAACGGCGCCGATGAGCTGGGGAGCTGGGGCGACGAGACTTTTCGCCTGATCCAGAACCGGGGGCGGGGCCTTGCCATCCAGGGCACACGGGAATGGGCTGACTATGCCGTGAGCGCCCGGGTCACTCCGCACCTGGCGCGCACCTGCGGGCTGGCGGCGCGCGTGCAGGGCATGGCGCGCTACTATGCGCTGCTCATCACGGCCGAGGGCCGGGCGCGCCTGGTCAAGGTCCTCGAGGGCGAGCGCGTGCTGGCCGAGCGGGATGCGCCCTGGCAACTCGACCGCACCTGTGAGCTAAGCCTGGAGGTGCAGGGCGCAGCCATCACCGCCTTCCTTGACGGCCGCGTGCTCTTTCAGGTGCAGGATGAGGATCAGCCCTTGACCCGGGGTGGTGTGGCGCTCGTGTGTGAGGAGGGGAGAGTCGCATTTGGGCCGGTTAGGGTCCAACCTCCAAAGTAGAGATTGGCATCCGTTAGGGTTGCTATGGGGCATAATAAGTAAACCGTAATAAGTAAGGTTTCCACTTTGGAGCGCATGTTGCTTTCCGCGGTGTTCGCCCCGAAAAAGCCTGTGTAGAGCATCAGGCCTGACCAGGTGGCGGCCTTACTCATTACGGTTTACTTATTACGAGTCATGGCGACCTTACACATCACGCCTTACGTATTACGTCTCAGTTCGCCTGCCACCGGTACCTGCCGGGGTTCACCAGCGAATACAGGCCACTGCTGGTGTCGTCGATGATGCCGAGGGCGAGGCAGAGCTCGCGCAGGATGGCCAGGGCGCGGGCCAAAAGCTGCTGGTGATCGGGCTGGTTGAGCCAGGTGCTGGCGCCGGAGGGGTGGGGCAAGGGCACAATCCATGTCCCCTCGGCGGCGATGGCCCGGCCAACCAGACGCTCCAGGCGCTGGCCCTGGCCGCCGAAAAAGTCGATCGCCAGCCGGCCCACCGGCACAATCAGGCGCGGCGCGACGAGGGCCAGCTCGGCGTGGAGATACTGGCGGCAGAGAGCAACCTGCAACTGCGATGGCGCCCGGTCGCCTTGCCCCGAAGGGTCGAACCCCGGGTAGCACTTGCAGACCGCCGTCAGATAGTGCCGAGAGCGCAGAGTCACCTCAGGCAACCCCACCCAGGCCATCCATTCCATCAGCCGCTGCCCCGCCGGGCCGGTCCACAGGCGGTGATTCCGCTCATCCGAGCTGCTGGGCGCCTGGCCTACAATCATCAGCCGCGCCGCAGCCGACCCAGAGCAGATCGGCTGCCCATAAGCCGGCAGGCCGGCCTGCGCACAGCGCCGGCAGCTGAGGGCCCGGGCCTGCAACTTGCTCAGTAAGGGCTGGCTCGCATTTTCTGTGCTCATACTATTAGCATAGCATGGACTTGCTGAGACCGCAAGCGGCAAGCGTATGCCCTGTTGAGAATAGCCGGGCACCTCGCTTCGCCGCCTTCCGGCCCAGATCCGGGTGGGGGTTTGGGTGGGATGCTATGGCCGTCCGGCCACCCTGCGGGGGGGCCGGACGGCCATAGCATCCCACCCAAACCCCCTCAATAGGGCCTATGCCGGGCTGACGCGAAGCACGGGAGTCGGCCAGATTCAGCGAAGTTGCAGTCAAAAGGAGCCGATTTGCATCATTGGGAGATAGCCCAGCTGCAGGCCGGGGTCGGCGCCCTGATCATCGTGGGCAAGCGGCTGGTCGCCATCCCGGCCGAAAGGCCGGAGCTCGAGGTGCGGGTGGCCGTTGCCTCCTGGCTCTACCACAGTAGGCTGGCGCGCACGCTCGTCTGCCTGGAGGGTGAGGTCAACAACCCCGTACAATGCCAGTTGCTCGTTATTGCCCACATCCCCCAGCCGTGCTATAATCCCTGCACATTTTGGGGCGCGCGGACGTTGCGCCCCGCGGGCCAAGTCAGCCCCGGCTCCCGCACGGGAGCGCGGGGCCTTGTTGCATATGGGAGCCTGCTATGCCGCAAAACCTGACGGAAAAGATCATTGCCGCCCACCTCGTTTCGGGCGACCTGACCCCCGGCTCGGAGATCGCCCTCCGCATCGATCAGACGCTCACCCAGGATGCTACCGGCACCATGGCCTACCTGCAGTTCGAGGCCATCGGCGTGCCGCGCGTGCGCACCAAACGCTCGGTGAGTTATGTCGATCACAACATGCTGCAGACAGGCTTTGAGAATGCCGACGACCACCGCTACCTGCAATCCGTAGCGGCCAAGTACGGCCTCTACTTCTCGCGGCCGGGCAACGGCATCTGCCATCAGGTGCAGCTTGAGCGCTTCAGCGTTCCCGGTGAGACCCTGCTCGGTTCCGACAGCCACACGCCCACCTCCGGCGGCCTGGGTATGCTGGCGATCGGCGCGGGCGGGCTGGATGTGGCGGCGGCCATGGCCGGGGCGCCTTTTTACCTCACCATGCCCAGGGTCACCCTGGTGCGCCTCACCGGTGTTCTGCCTGCCTGGGTGACGGCCAAGGATATCATCATCGAGCTGCAGCGGCGCCTGACAGTCAAGGGCGGCGTGGGCCGGGTGATGGAATACGGCGGCCCGGCAATCGAGCAGCTGACGGTGCCCCAACGCGCCACCATCACCAACATGGGCGCCGAGCTGGGGGCCACCAGCTCCCTCTTCCCCGCCGATGAGCAGACGCGCCGATTCTTGCGCGCCCAGGGCCGTGAGGCGGATTTCCGTCCGCTGGCGGCGGACCCCGGCGCCCGGTACGAGCAGGTGATCGAGATCGACCTGGGCACTCTGGAGCCCCTGATCTCGCTCCCCTCCAGCCCCGACAACGTCAAGCCAGTGCGAGAGGTCGCGGGCACGCCCATCGCTCAGGTCTGCATCGGCAGTTGCACCAACTCATCGTACGCCGACTTGATGGCGGTGGCAGCGGTGCTCAAGGGGCGCACAGTGCACCCTGCTGTCAGCCTGACCATCAGCCCTGGCTCCAAGCAGGTCTACGAGGCCATCGCCCGCAGCGGCGCCCTGGCCGACCTGATCGCCGCCGGCGCCCGCATACTGGAGGCAGGCTGTGGGCCGTGCATCGGCATGGGCCAGGCGCCGGCCACCGGCACAGCCAGCATGCGCTCATTCAACCGCAATTTCCCCGGCCGCTCAGGGACCAAGGGCGACCAGGTCTACCTGGCAAGCCCCCTCGTCTGCGCCGCCAGCGCCCTGCGCGGTTGCATCACCGATCCGCGCGAGCTGGGCGTTGCCCCGCAGGTGGACCTGCCCTCACAGTTCCCGGTGGATGACAACATGGTCATCCCGCCTCTGGCCGACGGCAGCCGGGTCGAGATCGTGCGCGGCCCCAATATCAAGCCGTTGCCTACACGCGGGCCGTTGGAGGATGAGCTGCGCGGGCAACTGCTGCTCAGGGTCGGTGACAACATCACGACCGACCACATCATGCCCGCCGGCGCCAGGATCCTGCCCCTGCGCTCCAACATCCCAGCGTTGGCCGAGCACGTCTTTGCGCCCATTGACCCGACCTTTGCCCGGCGGGCGCGCGAGGCGGGCGGCGGCTTTGTGGCCGGCGGCCAGAACTATGGCCAGGGCTCGAGCCGCGAGCATGCTGCACTGGCGCCCCTCTACCTGGGGGTCAAGGCCGTGCTGGCCCGCTCCTTTGCGCGCATCCACGCCGCCAACCTGGTCAATTTCGGCATCCTGCCCCTGGTGCTGGATGCGGATACGCCTGACGATGCCCTGACCCCGGGCGACGAATGGCTGATCGCCGGTGTGCGGGCGGCGCTGCAAACGGGCGGCCCCCTCACGGTGCAGAACCTCACCCGCGGCACGAGCTTCCAGGTGCGGCATCAACTGACGCCGCGGCAGATTGAGGTCGCACTGGCGGGCGGGTTGTTGAACTATCTGCGGAATGCGTGAAACGTCAAACGTGAGATCGCTGTGGGGCAATAAGTAAACCGTAATAAGTAAGGTCACCACTGCGGCATGCCTGATGCTTTGCAAAAGTTGTGGTGGCGAACATCATGAAAAGCAACGTACGCTCCGAGGTGGAAACCTTACGTATTACGGTTTACTTATTACGGTTTACTTATTACGCCCCGTGGGGCCTCGCGCATCAGATTACGGGAGGAAACCATGTCCTATCGAGTAACCCTCATCCCTGGCGACGGCACCGGCCCCGAGCTGGTGGCAGCGGCACGGCGGGTGCTGGAGGCGACGGGTGTATCGTTCGAATGGGAAGTGCAAGAGGCGGGTGAGGAGGTCATGGCCCGTGAGGGCACACCCCTCCCCGAGCGGGTGTTGGAGTCGATCCGACGCAACGGCGTTGCGCTCAAGGGGCCGATCACCACACCCGTGGGCACCGGCTTTCGCAGCGTGAACGTGACCCTGCGCCAGAGCCTGGGCCTCTATGCCAACCTGCGCCCGGCCAAGACGATCCCCGGTGTGCGCTCTCGCTATGAACAGGTGGACCTGGTGATCGTGCGCGAGAATATGGAGGACCTCTACGCCGGCATCGAGCACGATGTGATTCCCGACGTGGCAGCGGAATCCATCAAAATCATCACCCGGCCAGCCACCGAGCGCATCGTCCACTTTGCCTTCCAGTATGCGCGGCGCAACGGCCGGAAGAAAGTGACCGCCGTGCACAAGGCCAACATCATGAAGCTGAGTGACGGCCTTTTCCTGCGCGTGGCGCGCCAGGTGGCCGAGCAGTACCCCGACATCGCCTTTGAGGATCGCATCGTCGACAATATGTGCATGCAGCTCGTGCAAAAACCGGAGCTGTACGACGTGCTGGTGCTGCCCAACCTCTACGGCGATATCGTCAGCGACCTGGCCTCGGGCCTGGTGGGAGGCCTGGGCGTGGCGCCCGGCGCCAATATCGGCGAGCAGTGGGCCGTCTTCGAGCCCGTGCACGGCTCGGCGCCCAAGTACGCCGGCCAGAACAAGGTCGACCCCACAGCGACGATCCTCTCTGGCGCCCTGATGCTACGGCACCTGGGCGAGACCCGGGCCGCCGAGCGGGTAGAGGCAGCTGTGGCGGCCGTCATCGGCGAGGGCAAGGACGTGACCTATGATCTCAAGCCAGCCGCCGATGACCCGAGCGCCGTCGGCACCCGCGAGATGGCGGAGGCTATCGTCGCCCGGCTGTAGGACGCATTGAAACCTCAGATCAACACACAGATAGGGTACGCCTGGCCCAAGGTCGGCTTTGAAACATGGCCGGGAGATTGCCTGTCAAAGAGGCATAAAGCCAGACCTCCGAAGTCTGTCGGACTTCGGAGGTCTTTTTCCGAGTGAGGAGCGACGATGTCCCAGCGTGTAGCCCTGATAACCGATAGCACCTGTGACCTGCCGGCGGAGTTGCTGCAGCAATATGAGGTCGCCGTCGTCCCGTCGTTTGTCGTGTGGGGCAGCGATGTGCTGGCCGATCGAGTGGACCTGCAGCCGGAGGAGTTCTACCGCCGGCTCACCACTGACCGGGCCTACCCCACCACCGCCCACCCGGCCCCGGCCGATTTCGGCCGCCTCTACGAAGTGGCCCAACGGCAAGGCGCTGAGGGAGTGGTGGTTATCACCGTCTCCAGCGCCATGAGCGGCACCCATGATGCGGCCCAGCAGGCGGCAGCCAAAGCGCCCCTGCCGGTGCATGTGGTCGACTCTCGCGGCCCCACCATGACCGTGGGCTGGCAGGTGCTGGCGGCGGCCCGCGCCCGCGAGGCCGGCGGCGATGCCCAGGCTATGATCGCGGCGGCCGATCGCGTCCGCCGGGGGCTGGTGCAGATCGTATACCTCGACACGCTGGATTACCTGCACAAAGGCGGGCGCATCGGCGGGGCGGCGCACCTGATAGGGACGCTCCTGAATATCAAGCTGCTGGTGCATATCAACCACGAAACGGGGCTGGTGGAGCCCGAAGGCCGCGCCCGCACGCGCAAAAGCGGCATCGAGCAGCTCTACCAGGCCTTTTTCAGGCAACTCGACACCTCTCGCCCGCTGCACATCGCTGTGCTGCACGGCAACTGCCGGCCCGATGCCGAAGCGTTGGCCGAGCGCATCCGGCAGGAGTATCGCCCCCAGGAGTTGCTGATCTCCGTCACGGGGCCGGTGCTGGGCGTCCACACCGGCCCCGGCGCTCTGGCGCTGTGCGGCTATAGCGAGCCTCTGACGGAGTCTTGATGGGATGGGCTTGTGCAGCCTGCCGCTCTTCGGAGCGGCAGGGCGCAGGCGGCGGCCCTCGCTCAGTGTCGTAGTAACGACTTCAGTCGTTCGTCTTGTGGCGCGAGGGAGCAAATGGCTGCAGCCATCACTACGACATTGCGCAGGAGCTTATCGAGCCTGCAGGGGAATTATGACACCCCCAATCCCACACGACCCACCGGGCCGTCTCTACGGGGCGACACTATCCTGTAGAGGCGCGCCGGCGGCGCGTATATGCTGGCACCCCACGCCCAGCATCTGCAGCACCAGGTTCTCGTCTACCTGCGTATTCACGCAGCCATCCGTCAGCAGCGGTACAGTAACGATCGCCGGCGGAGAGGCGGCCGGGTCTCGGCTCATCGCCTGCACGGCCTCAATGCCCTCTGCCAGTTCCTTGTGGCACGCTACCGCCACAATGCCTCGGGGCGCCTGATCAGCGACAAAACGCAGGGCCATAGCGCCCCCGGCGGCAATGCAGACGCCTTTGTAGCCCAACTGCTGGGCTGCCTGCTGCAGGCGGCCTAACACACACGGCTCGTGGCAATCCGGCGGGCACACCATCCCCTGTTTCTGCATCTTGCCCGGGCAGGTCTCGCTGGGGCGGAGGCAAGTGGAAAGCAACAATACACGCTCCGCCGGGTCTGTGGCCGCGAATCTCTCCAACGTTTGATCCACGATAACTCTCCTCACGATATTGCTAATCAGCCCCAATGGCCCGGTATTGTGCCAATGCGATCAATGAAAAGTAGACGGGATAGAGCTCATAGTGCAGGTAAAAGGCCCGGGGGAACCCTGTGCCGGTGTAGAGCGACTCTCGCCAGGATCCGTCGGCCTGCTGTGCGCGCAGCAGATAATCCACCCCCCGGCGCACGGCCGGGCTGTCACCCTCCCCTGCCCCCAGCAGGCCGATGAGCGCCCAGGCCGTCTGTGAGACGGTGCTGGCGCCGCGGCCACGGAGAGTGGGGTCGGCGTAGGTCTCACAGCTTTCGCCCCAGCCGCCGTCGGCATTTTGGCGCGACAGAAGCCATTGCACCGCCCGGCCCACCGCGACCACGTGGCGCCGGGCTGCAAGTGTGCGCAGGCTGCCCAGCGTCAGGCCGGTGCCGTAGATATAGTTGACCCCCCAGCGGCCATACCAGGCGCCGTCGGGCTCCTGAGAGCGCCAAAAGTAATCCAGCGCCCGCTGCAGGGCGGGCGCATCTGGCGCGCGTTCGGCCAGCAGCTCCACCACGTGAGCCGTTACATCGGCGCAAGTCGGGTCGAGCGGGGTCATGAAATCGGCAAAGGGCACATGGGCCAGGATGCGCCTGTTGCAATCCCGGTCAAAGGCCGCAAAACCGCCATCGCGACACTGCATGCTGATCACCCAGCGCAGGCCGCGCCCGATAGCGGCCCACTTTTCCCCTTCGCTTTCTGCCGGCAGGGTCACCCTCGCCAGGGCCCGTGCCACCACTGCCGTATCGTCGACATCGGGGTAACAGTCGTTCTCGAACTCGAACGCCCAACACCCCGGCTCCGTGTGTGGGTTCTTCACCTGCCAGTCGCCGCCGGTGCGCACCTCTTGCTGCAAAAGCCACCTGGCCGCCCGGCGCAAGTCGGGGTGATCGGCGCCGAGGCCCGCTTCACGCAGAGCCAGCACGCCCCAGGCCGTATCCCACACCGGCGAGGTCGCCGGCTGCAGCAACAAGCACTCGTCATCCTCAATGATAAACCCCTCCAACCCCGCCAGGCCACGCTGGATGACGGGGTGGCTTTGCGGGTAGCCCAAAGCCTTGAGCGCCGCCAGCGAGTAGATCCACGGCAGCATAATGCCGCCCCAGCTCCCATCGGCCTCCTGCCGGTCCACGATCCACTGCTCCATCCGCCGCAGGGCCCACTGCCGCCCCGGCTTGAAAGGCAGCCGCTCATAGAACTTGAAGAGCCGGTCGAGCCCCAGGAAAACGCCTGCCCAGCTCAAGGCCCGCTCAGCCTGACCCGGGGGGTAGCGGCGACGCCCCGGCGGCTCCACATACAGCTCCTCCAGCGAGACCTGCCCAGGCGCCTGAAATACCGGCCGCAGAGTCAGCAGGACCGAGAGGGCCACAATGGTGGCTCGCGACCAACTGGCAAACTCATAGAGGTTGATATAGGCCCCGTTGGGCAGCAGGATCAACTCGGGGGGGATGGAGGGCGTGTCGCGCCAATCGAATTGGCCGAAAAGCGCCAGCCACACCTTGGTGATCAGGTTGGCCTTGCCGATGCCCCCTGCCCCCAGGATAAACGCGCGGGCCTTTTGCAAGCAGGGGTCATCCTGCGCGGCGCCCGCCAGCTTGAGCGACCAGTAACATTGAATGCTCACACTCAGATCGCCCGGTCCGCCTTCGTAGGCGCTCCACGAGCCATCAGGGTTCTGTTTGCGCCGCACCTGACGGCAGGCTTTGCGCTGGCGCTCGGGATTGACTGCCCCCTGCATCATGAGCATGAGCGGCCCATAGCCCGCACTGACCGAGGCATCAGCCTCCAGGGCGCCCACCCAGTAGCCCTGGGCGTTCTGCCGCGCCAACAGGTAAGCGCAGCCTCGATCGATCGCCGCTGTCACCCGCTGCCGTCGGGCCACAGGCGTCCCTGCCTCCCTTTCTATGTCGCTCATTGCCTGCTACCTCCTACGATAACCGCCAGGCTCCTTTTCAGGCATAGCCGTTCTGCTTGAACCAGGCGACCGCCCTCTCCAGAGCCCGTTCGATGGGTGACTGGGGCAGACCCAGCTCGCTAACCGCCTTGGTGCAGTCAAAGTGCCGGTAGTGACGGGCCACCCGGACGGCGGCCAGAGGCACACGGGGCGGCTGGTGGGTTACCCGGTCGGCGATGAGCTGGCTCACATAGCCCGCCGCCAGGGCCACCCCCAAGGGCAGGCGCAGGCGCGGCGCCGGGCGGGCGGTTATCTCGCTCAACAGAGCGAACAGCTCCTGCAAGGTCAGGTTGCGGTTCCCAAGCAGGTAACGCTCGCCGATCCGCCCCTTTTCCAGCGCCAGCACATGGCCGCGCGCCACGTCGGCCACATCCACCAGATTGAGCCCCGTGTTCACATAGGCCGGCATGCGCCCCCGCATGAAATCCACAATGATCTGGCCGGTAGGGGTCGGCCGAATGTCCCCCGGCCCCACCGGTGTGGTGGGGTTGACCACCACAACTGGCAGGCCCTCCTCGCGGCACAGGCGCAACGCCAGTTGCTCGGCTTCATATTTGCTGCGTTTATAGTCCCCAGCCAGGTGCAGGGGCGCCAGGGGAGGATCCTCGACGCCCAGGCGGCAGCCGGCGGCGATGCCGATGGTCGACTCGGTGCTGGTATAGACCACTTTGCGGATGCCCACCGCGCGTGCGGCCTCCAACACGTTGCGAGTGCCCAACACATTGACGGCATAGATCTGCTGTGGGTCAGGCGCCCAGAAGGTATAGGCGGCGGCCACGTGGCATAAATAGTCGCACCCCTCCAGGGCCCGGTGCAATGAGGAAGGGTCCAGCAGATCACCCGGCGCCTGCTCGACGTCGAGCCCGGCCAGGTTGCGGCGATCGCTGCCCTCCCGCACCAGCGCCC
The DNA here is from genome assembly GCA_034436375.1 of Anaerolineae bacterium. Taxonomy (GTDB): domain Bacteria; phylum Chloroflexota; class Anaerolineae; order SpSt-313; family SpSt-313; genus DAOTVS01. The sequence continues at coordinate 11,348 of DAOTVS010000089.1, forward strand.
GCACCGTATAGCCGCTGCGCTG
>DAOTVS010000090.1:0-11950 GCA_034436375.1 Anaerolineae bacterium
ATGTCCCAGGAGATCCGGCGGCTTGAGACAGCCGGCCAACACGGGCCACCGGCCCGTCTCTACAGGGTTGCCGTCTGGACCCAGCCCAAGATCCAAGGTTTCCCGCTTTATGGCCCCTGGGTGTACAATCAGGCCGGTCCGTTTGCAGGTGCACCCTCTGAACCCCGCAGCGAGGTCGTGATGAGTGCCCAGGGATATCCCCATTATCAGGACGAGCTGGCCGATTTGCAACGAGAAGCCCTGAAGGTCATCGCCATTTCCACCGGGCCGGCCAGTTACATCTGGCTCTATGTCACGGTGTGGTGGCAGCATTTCCACCGTGACGTGCCCTGGCCGGGGGCTGCCGGCTCGTACGCAGGGGCGGGGTTGGTGCTGTTGGCGGCCATCCTCGGCTATGCGCTCAAGGGTCGCCGTCTGGCCCTGGCTGCTCACCTCTTTGTCTGGGGCACCCTGGCCGGCATCACCATCGCCACATTGAGCGTAGGGGTGCCCGGGGCGGCCTATCTCTTCATTTTGCCCGTGATCTTTGCCAGTGTGCTCCTCAACCGCCTGCCCTTCTTGCTGGTGGCCAGTGTGTCCACGGCGCTCGCCCTCGGCAGCAGCCTGACCCGGCTGCAGACGGCGCCGGCGGCCGTTGGACCGTTTGCCAACAGCGCCATCTTTCCTGTGCTGGTGATTGCCTTTGTCACCATCGCTTGTTGGCTTTCCTCGCGCAGCCTGTACACGGCCCTGGCCTGGGTCTGGACGGAGTATGAGCACGCCCTGCACAACGAGCAGGCTGCCCGCGACCGCCAGGGCGAGCTCAACCGGGCCCTCAAGGCGCTGGGCGAGGCCACCTATCGCCTGGAGCGCGTCAACTATATGCTGGCGCTGGCGCGCGATCAGGCCGAGGATGCGCGCCGCCTCAAGCAGCAGTTCGCCCAGACCATCAGCCACGAGCTACGGACGCCGCTCAACCTGATTGTGGGCTATGCGGAGCTGATGGCCGAAATGCCCGAGCACTATGGCGCCCCGCTTCCCCCTGCCTATACCCGCGACTTGAGCGTTGTCTACCGCAACGCCAGCCATCTGCAGGACCTGGTCAACGATATCCTGGACCTGGCCCGTATCGAGGCGGCGCAGATGAGCATTCTCCCCGAGCAGACCGACCCGGTGCAGCTGGTGCAGCAGGCCCTCGATACTGTGCGCCACCTGGTGGAAGCGCGGGGCCTGAGACTGGAGGCGCACATCGAAGATGAGTTGCCTGTGCTCTGGCTCGACCCGGTGCGCATCCGCCAGGTCCTGTTCAACCTCATCAGCAATGCCGTGCGCTTTACCGAGCGGGGCGGGATCACCGTCAGCGCTGGCCGCGAAGGGCAGGAGGTGGTCTTTGCCGTGGCTGATACCGGTGTGGGGATTGCCGAGGAGGACCTGGCACGCATCTTTGAAGAGTTCCAGCAGGCCGCAGCAGGCGCAGGCCACCGCCACGAAGGCGCAGGTTTGGGCCTGGCCATCAGCCGGCGCTTTGTGGAGCTCCATGGCGGCCGCATGTGGGCCGAAAGCCAGGTGGGGCAGGGAAGCACCTTCTTCTTCGCCTTGCCGGTAGAGCGCCCCCCCGTGCTCAGCTTACCCCAGGGAGGGGCGGTGCAGGGCGTCGTTTCCAGCATCGGGACGGCCGGGCCGAGCGAGGAGCCGGTGTTGCTGGCGGTCACCCCGAGCCCGGCGGGGGCTGCCCTTTTGGCGCGTCACGTGCATCATTGCCGTACCCTGGTTGTCACAAGTTTGGAGGAAGCCCGCTCTACAGCGCGCAATCTGCTGCCGCAGCTGATCGTGGTAGACCGCAAGTGTGAGGGCTGTGACGATCTCTACGGGCCCAAGCTGGAGGCACTGACGCAAGCATGGGGGTTGCCCCATACGCCCATCCTTACGTGCGTTTTGCCCGGGGAGGAGCCACTGCGGCAAAAGCTGGCGGTGGACGGTTATCTGGTCAAGCCTGTTTCCCGCCAGAGCGTATGGGATGTGCTGCGCCGCCTTGGGGTAGACGTGGATACCGTATTGGTTGTGGATGACGATCGGGACTTTGTGCGGCTGATCAGCCGCATGCTGGAAGATAGCCCGTTGCGCCGTTACCAGGTGACCCATGCCTACAGCGGCCAACAGGCGCTGGCCAGAATGCGCCAACAGCCGCCGGATCTGGTGTTACTGGACCTGATGTTGCCCGACCTGGGCGGTTATGAGGTCGCCCAACGCATCCGCGCCAACCCTTCCTGGGAGCACATCCCTATTGTCATCATCTCCGCGCAGGAGGAGATCGACCGCCGGGAGCAGACGCTGGCACCTATCACCGTGGCCAAGGCCGATGGGCTATATCCAACCGAGCTGATTCGCTGGGTGCAGAGCGCGGTCGATATGGCGGTCAAGCCTTCTCAAGAGAATCCAACACCGCCAACAGGGCCTGTTTCGTAACCGGTTTCTCCAGGAATGCCGTAGCCCCCAGTGAAAGGGCCAGCGCCTTTTGTTTGAGCACCGTGCAGACGATGATGGGGATTTGTCGGGTTTCCGGCTGGTTCAGCAGGGTCTGCAGCACATCCCAGCCATCCTGATCGGGCATCATAAGATCGAGGGTAATGACATGGGGCTGCAGGCGCAAGGCCTGATCGATGGCCTCGCGGGCCGTCCGGGCAGTGAAGACCTGGTAGCGCAGGGCAGTCAGGTAGCGGCGCAAGAGTTCTACGGTATCTGCATTGTCATCGACCACCAATGCCGTGCGCTGCGCCGCCGGCAGGTAAAGGGCTGCCCCCACCATCATGCCGGCCGCGCGGATGGGCTCAACATGGCCGCCGCTGAGCCGGGCCATCTCTTCCAACGGAGAGAGCCGTTCTGCGGCCTCGATTTCCAGCGCGGGCCCCGCCGCGCCCGGCGGCTCGATCAGGGCCGCTATGCGCACGGACGGCCCTTCGGCTGTTGCCGAAAGCAGGATCGCTGCCCGCTCCGTGCCCTCGGCCAGGTAGGCGAGCAGCCCCAACAGGAGCTGCCTGAGCAGGCTCTTGTCGATGGAGACGGGCGGCAGGGCGGAAGTGGCAGAGAAGCGGACGGCAACCTGACGCTGGTGCATCATCTCCTGCAAGAGGGGGAGCGCGCCCTGGAACACCTCGTCGATGCGCGCGCACCGTTCGGATTGCTGGATCCGTGCCGCCTCCAACCGCAAAAGCTCCAGGCGTTTGAGGGGCGCTTGCGCTTCAGCTTCTGGCAGCCTGCCCGCCTCTTCGTGTGGATCCGAGGTGCAGCGGCTCCAGAGGATGGATGCGACGGCGTCGAGGGCCTCTTTTTGCTCGCGGAAGAACTCGCGCCGGCTGATGCCCAGCTCCTCTGCCACGGCCTCTGGGGCCAGCCCGTCCACATAGCGCAGGACCATGATCTGGTGTCGGCGCCATTGGCGCGAGGCAGCAGGGGCCTCGCCCAGGTTGAGGTCCTCGATGGCCTGCAGCAGCAGATGGTGCACCTCCCAGCCTTTGCTCTTGCGCAGGGCGGAAGAGTCGGGAACCAAAAGGTCTGCCGCCGGATGGGCCCGCAGATACACGAGATCGTACAGGTTCCGATAGAGATCAGCAACCGCTGTGTCGAGCTCGGCTTTTGACCAAGCCATGATACTCCTCTACCTGGCACTCCCTGGCACCGATCCGGCGTTTGTTGGCACAGCAGGTATAGATTCCGGGTATCGTGCCGGGTATAATAAACCTTGCAACGTTTTGGGGCGCCCCTGTAAACCCGATTTGATAGAGTCAGAAAACAACAATAGCCCGGCGCGTTGAGCAAGCGCAGAGCATCCTCCATAATATCACAAGCATCAGGATGCTCCAAGTGCTGCCGTGTCACCATCACAAGTGGAAAGGAAGGGTGTAGGCGGCTCATCCGAGAGGTTCGCACTTGTTATCTGAAAGGTACTGGGCCGACGCCCCCATTCTCTGCTCAGAGGCTTGGCCGCCCCTGGCGCAGGCCGCAAGCTGTCGCGCTACCAGGCGGCCCGCGCCGGCGCTCTATGTACAGGCCAAGATTCTGAGCGCTGACAGGACTCTCATGAGAGTCCTGGGCCACCGCGAAGGAGTAAGGACATGGATCGAATCCTGAACAAGACGACTGGCCGGCTGAGCCGGCGCGAGTTCCTGCGTCACAGCGTATTGGCCGGCCTGGCTGTCGGAGCGTCATCCATTCTCGCCGCCTGCGCGCCGCAAGCGGCCCCAGCGCCGACCACAGCCCCAGTTCAGCCCACCGAAGCGCCCACCACGGCCCCGGCTGAGGCCACCGAAGCCCCCGCGGCCCAGGCTACTGAGGTCCCCACGGCCGCCCCGGCCTCCAGCGGCGCGGTCACGCTGCGCTTTGTGACCAACCACGGCGAGAGCGATGTGCCCCTCTTCCAGCATGTCATCAAGAACTTTATGGACAAATACCCGGATATCAAGATCGATCACCTGGATATCGCCGGGAACGAGTTCTACGATACCATCAACACCCAGGGCGCGGGCGGCGGCCTGCCCGATGTGTGGTATACCCGCACCTTTGACGTGCCCGTCTATGCCAGCCGCAAGTGGACGATCAGCCTGCAATCGCTGGTCGAAAGAGACGCGGCCGAAGTCAACGTCGATGATTTCTGGCCGGCCGAAGTGGCGCAGATGAAGTGGAACGGCGAGCTGTACGCGCTGCCTTATGACTTTTCGAACATCGGCATCTACTACAACAAGGCTATGTTCGCCAGCAGCTCCGTCGACCTCCCGCCCGACAAGTGGACCTGGCCCGATCTGGTGACCCTGGCGCTCAAGTTCGTCAAGAAAGAGAATGGCGAGTTTAGCGCCTGGGGGCTACAGTTCTACAACTGGGATTGGGTCTTTATGGGCCTTCTTTTCGGCTGGGGCGGCAAGATCTGGACTGACGATTTTTCGCAGTGTGTCATCGACTCGCCCGAGAACCGCGACTGCTTCCAGTTCTTCGTGGATGCGCGCAACCAGGGCGTATACCCCGAAGCCGGCGCCACGCCGCAGGGCGTGGACCCATTCGCCGCCGGACTGTTGGCCATGTCCTTCCAGGGCTCCTGGGCCACGACCTATATGCGCGATCAGATCAAAGACAAGTTCGATTTCGACGTCACGGCTATGCCCCTCTCTCCCAAGGGCAACAGCTGCATCAACGCGGCCGGCGGCGCCTGGGGCATCGCAGCCACCAGCAAGAACCAGGAAGCGGCCTGGAAGTTCAACAAGTTCCTCACCAGCACCGAGTCGACCAATATCCTGATCTCGGAGCCGCTGCGCAGCATCCCCGGCCGCCAGTCCTCCGTACCGCTCTGGGAGCAAAAGGCGGCCGAGGGCGGCATGCCGCCCAAGAACGTAGAAGTCTTTGCCAAGCAGATGCAAGGCGCCAATGCCGTGCCCTACCCGCCCTACTGGCGCGACTTTGAGACGGCCTGGAACAACCAGATTGCGCCGTTGCTCGATGGGACGGTCAAGGACAAGCCCGAGACGGTGCTGGCCAGCTTCCAGAGCGAGGTCAACCGCATCATCTCGCAGAGCAAGGGCAGCTGATCTCCTGTAGGGAGCCCTGAGCCCAACCTGGCGCGGGTTCCGAACCTATGTTGTCCGATCAAACTTGGCGTGCACGACCGGCGCCTGTCCCGCAGGGCTAAAGCCGCCGCGCTGAGGGTACAAAGCCCCCTTGAGGGGGCTGATCAGCCCGTAGGGCTTTGTATTCTCAGCCCGATGGCTTCTAGACCCTGGCAGGCGGCCGAGTTTCCCCGGACAACATAGGTTCCGAACTTGCGCCAGGCTGGGCGAGCCTTTTTCCACGGGGGTATTGGGAGCATGAACTTGCCAAAAACGAAAATGGCCATCAGAGAGGCGCGGGAGGGGTATCTCTTCATACTCCCATGGATTATCGGCTACCTGGTGTTCCGTCTGGGGCCGCTGTTGTTCTCCTTTCTGCTGAGCTTTACGAATTTCAAGGGCGCAGGTATGCCCGATTGGATCGGCATCCAGAACTACCAGTACATGTTCACCCAGGACCCGCGCTTTCTGGACTCTCTGCGCGCCACTTTTCTCTTCGTAGGCGGTTTTCTGCCCCTGAGCCTGATATTCGGCCTGGCTGTTGCGGTGCTGATGAACCAGCAGGTCCGGGGCATTACCGTGTTCCGGGCCATCTACTACCTCCCATCCGTCACGACCGGCGTAGCCGTGGCCATGCTGTGGCAGTTCGTCTTCCACAAGCAGTATGGCGTGTTGAACGCCATCCTCAGCCTGATCGGCGTCCGCCGCATCGGCTGGCTGGTCGATCCGCAGTGGGTCATGCCGGCCTTTATCATCATGGCTCTGTGGGGCATCGGCGGCACCATGATCATCTACCTGGCGGGGCTGCAGGCGATCCCGACCGAGCTCTATGAGGCCGCCTCGATTGACGGCGCCAACCGGGCGCAGCAGTTCGGCTCCATCACCCTGCCCATGTTGAGCCCGACGATCTTTTTCAACCTGGTGACGGGCCTTATCGGCGCGTTCCAGATTTTTGAGAACGCCTACATCATGACCAGCGGTGGGCCGAATTATGCCACCTACTTCTTCGGCCTCAACATCTACTATACCGCCTTCCGCTCCTTGCAGTTCGGCTATGCTTCCACCCTGGCCTGGATACTGTTCCTGATCATCATCACCCTGACTTTGCTCGTTTTCGGCACCTCCCGGCGCTGGGTCTACTATGCGGGAGCGAAACTGGGATAGCAGGAGGACAGACCCATGTTAGCTAAGCAAGCAAGCACGACCGCGCCCGCACGCCCGCGTTCCCGCAGTTGGCTCAGGCGACACCGGCAGCAGGTGCAGACCGTTCTCACCTACCTGCTGCTGTGTGCAGGGGCAGTGGTTCTCATGGTCCCCTTTTTCTGGATGCTCAGCACCAGCTTGAAGACGCTGGACGAGGTCAACGTCTGGCCCATCAAGTGGATTCCCAGTAAGCTGATGTGGACCAACTATGTGGACGTCTTCCAGCGCGTCCCCTTTGCGCGCTATATGCTGAACAGCCTTGTTCTGGCTGCGGGTGGGATCATCGGCAGCCTGATCAGCAGCTCGCTGGCCGGCTTCGGCTTTTCCCGCCTGCGCTTTCCGGGCCGCGACGCTCTGTTCTTCGTCAATCTGACTGTCCTGATGCTGCCGACCTGGGCGGTCATCGTGCCCCATTTTATCATGTTCAACGCCATCCACTGGCTCGATACCTACCTGCCCATCATCGTGCCATCCTTTTTCGGCAATGCGTTTTACATCTTTCTGTTCCGGCAGTATTTCCTGGGCATCCCTACCGAGCTGGAGGACGCTGCGCGCATTGATGGGTGCGGCACTTTCCGCATCTTTGTGCAGATCTTCCTGCCGCTGTCGGCGCCCGTCATCGCCACGGTGGCCATCTTTGCTTTCTTCTACTACTGGAACGACCTGATCTATCCTCTGGTCTACCTGCGCTCGCAGCTCAACTTTCCAGTCAGCCTGGGCTTGCGGATGTTTCAGCAGGCCAACATGGGCATTATCGATTATCCCCGGATGATGGCGGCGGCCGTCCTCTCGCTGATCCCCTGCGTGGCCCTGTTCACGGTGGCCCAGCGGCTCTTCATCCAGGGCGTCGTCATGACGGGCGTGGAGAAGTGACAATGGATCACCTGGAACGCTTTCTGGCCGTCATGGAATACAAGCCTGTGGACCGCGTGCCCAACTGGGAGGCCGGGGTATGGCCGCAGACTCGTGAGCGCTGGGAGCGGGAAGGGCTGGACCCTACGCTGCTACACTGGGACTGGTTCACCGGCGAGAGTGCGTTGGGGATGGATCCACGGGAGTTTATCCGCTTCACCGGCGAGATGGTGCCGCCCTTTGAGTATGAGGAATTGGCCGAGGATGAGCGGACCGTCACCTTTCGCGACGAAAAGGGCATCATCCGTCAGGCCCTCAAAGAGGGGGCCATCGGCCGGGCGCGCATGTCGATGGATCATTTCATCAGCTTTCCCGTGCGCAACATGGCCGACTGGCAGGAGATCAAGAAGCGCTATAACCCAACCAGCGCCCAGCGCATGGAGCCTTTCTGGCAGGAATTCCGCCTGCAGGGCTGGAAGAGCCGCCGCCACCCCCTGATCTTCGGCCCCAACTGCACCACCCTGGGCTTCTACTGGCTGGCCCGCGAGCTGCTGGGCACCGAGAACCTCTCCTATGCCTGGTACGACCAGCCGGCGCTGATGCACGACATCATGGAGCACCACGCCCACTTTTTGATCGAGGCCATGCGCCCCGTGCTGGAACGCGTGACGGTGGACTATATCTGCATCAACGAAGACCTATCGATGAAGAATGGGCCCCTGCTCAGCCCCAAGACCTACCGGGAGTTTATCTATCCTCGCCTGCAGAGGGTGATCGAGTTCGCCAAGGGGCACGGCGTGCGCTATGTGTGCATCGACACCGACGGCAACCCCGAGCCCCTCATCCCCCAGTTCCTCGATGCCGGCGTCGATGCCATCTGGCCCATGGAGCGGACCGCCGATCAGGACCCCGTGCGCCTGCGCCAAAAGTTTGGCCGGTCGCTGCGGCTGTGGGGCGGGGTCGACAAGCGAGTGTTGGCGCAGGGTCCCCGGGCCATCGATGAGCATCTGCGCACGCTGGCGCCGCTCATTGCGGAGGGGGGCTTTATCCCGACGGTTGACCATACCGTGCCGCCCGATGTGAGCTGGGCCAATATGCAGTACTACATGGAGAGCAAGGCCAGGTTGCTAAGGGGGGAGTTCTAGCCCCTCAGCAGTTGTTCGGCCTGCTGGTAGCGCAGGAATTGGCCGGGCAGCACGCTCCGCCACTGACCGGCCTCAATCCTGGGTAGGGAGTTGGCGTATGAGTTTCCGGCGCTGCCGCCCCGCAGGCGGCAGCGCCGGAAACTCATACGCCAACTCACCCTATAGGGTCCGGCCGGGGCCATGCGCAGCCTAGAACTCGGCTGCCGACCGGCAAGAATCGGAAATCAAGGAGGAAATTATGCAACTCCCGTATGACCGCTATCTGGACCAAGTGCTTGGCGGCTGGATCGGCAAGAGCATCGGCGGCACCGTGGGCGCCCGCTTTGAGGGCAACAAGGGCTGGATCGAGATCGGCGCCCACGAAATGTTCCCCGACAAGATACCCCCCAACGATGACCTGGACCTGCAGATCCTGTGGCTCAAAGTGCTGGAGGAAAAGGGCGCCGCCCTGACCTCCGATGACCTGGCCCAGGCCTGGCTGGATGGCTGCTGGTATCCCTTTAATGAGTACGGCATCTTCCGGCGCAACTGGCGGCTGGGCATCCACCCGCCCATGTCGGGCCGCTTTACCAACCAGTTCTGGGAGACGGGCATGGGCTGCCCCATCCGCTCGGAGATTTGGGGTTATGTCTTCCCCGGCGCCCCCGACCTGGCGGCGCGCTATGCGGTGCTGGACGGCACGCTGGACCATACGGAGCAGTCGGTCGGCGGCGAGATGATGCTGGCGGCGATGGCCTCCATGGCTTTCTTTGTGCCCGATGTGCGCCGGCTGGCGGCTATGTTCATCCATTACCTGCCCCAGGGTACGCCCATCGAGCGCCTCACCCGGGCCGCCTTCCAGGCCTATGACGAGGGGCTGAGCCTGCGCGACGCCCGCGACCGCCTGATGGCCCTGGCCGGCATCCCCGAGGCCTGCGACTCGCAGGTCAACGTGCCTTTCACTTTCCTGGGGCTCCTCTATGGGGGCAACGACCTGCAGGAGACCCTGCTCGCGACCCTGCGCTGCGGCTATGATACGGACTGCACCCTGGCCACGGCCGGCGCCCTGATCGGCCAGATCCTGGGCGCGAGCCGCATCCCCGAAGCCCTCAAGGGGCCCATCGGCGACGAGCTGGTGATGGGCATCCAGTATCGGCGGGAGGAGATGACGCTCTCGGCGCTGGCACGCGATACGGCGCGCATGGGCGTGCTCTTGTCTCAGGAGATGGGCACCGGCGTCGAGATCACGCAGGCCCCGGCAATGAGCCCGCTGCCGCCGACGGCCAAGGCGCCCGCGACGCGCCTCAGCGTGGAGTACGGAGGGCTGCCGGCGGCTGCGCCCGGGGATTGTGTGACGGTGACCGTACGGGTAGAGGGCCAGGCGCCGGAGGGTGCGCCATTGACGGTGACAGGTCCCGCCGGCTGGGTGGTGGCGCCCACATTGGCTGTGGTGGGGCCAGCGAACCGGGCAGTAACCTTTTCCCTCCACGCCCCGCTACAGTCCGGGATGGACTTCCCCATGCGGAATCTCTTCACCGCCCGTCTGGGCGGCCCGGAGCCCATCGAGTATACCTTCGGCGTCGCCGGAGCGGGGCTGTGGCGTTTCCTGGGCGCCTACTATGACGCCCTGCCTGACGAGGGCGATGAGCGCCAGCAGCGGCGGCGCTTTAACCAGCACTTTGCTTCGCTAGAGCGGTCGTACCTGCCTGAGCCGGCGCCCGATGTAGACGGGCTCTATGCGGCCTGGTCGCTCAAGCTGGGCCGCCCGGCCCTTGCTCCCTCTTACGAGCACGAGGTCGACCCGACGCGGCTTATCGGGCTACGCGGCGCCTATTGCTGCTACCTGGCGCGTACGGTCATCTCGCCGGAGGAGCGCCCGGCCTATATCGTGGTGGGCAACAACGACTCCTACCGGCTCTACCTGAACGGCGAGCTGATCGCCGAGGAGCAAGAGAGCACCTGGTGGGCGCCCTTCAACGGCGTGTACAAGGTTACCCTGCGCCAGGGCGCCAACCATCTGCTGCTCAAGCTGCTCAAGCGCGGCGATGATCTGCACTTTACCCTGGGCTTCCGCGCCGATACGGGCACGTGGGCCCGCAATCACAACTGTGAGGACTGGCTGGTAGACCTGAGCGATATCGTGCCCTGACCTGACAGGGGAAGAGGGGAAAAGGGGATCGAAGCGGCAAGTAACCCTGTCTACCTGGTGACCGAATGGGATATCCATGAGCCCTCCGCATTGCCTCTTGCAGGGCAGTGTGAAGGGCTTCTCTGTGCCTGTCCTCTCCCACGCACCCGGCAAGAGTGCGCAAGGCAGCGTGCCCCAGGAGAACTGCCCTGATGCCGGGCATGGACCTTGACGCCGGCAGGATGTAGATGTATGCTGTAGATGTAATGAGCAGGAGGTGAGCGATGGCGAAAAAGCTATACCGCACCCAGGTGCTGCTGGAGCCGGAGCAACACAAGGCCCTGGCGGCCATCGCGCAGCGGCAGGGGAGCAGCGTCTCCAAGGTCATGCGGGAGATTGTGGAGCAGTACCTGGTGGAGCAGGATGCGGAGCTGGAGCAGCAGCTGGCAGCGCTGGATCGGATTCGGGAGCACCGAGATGCGATACTGGCGCGCAGGGGTGGCGAGCCCATCGACATCGACGTGGTTGCGCTCATCAACCAGATGAGGGAAGAGAGGGACCAGGAGATCCACGATGCCATCTTCGGTGATCGTGATTGATGCGAACCTCGCCGTGCAGGCCGTTGTGCCCGGGCCTTTGGCCGTGGCTGCCAGCCTGTTCGCTGATTGGCGGCTGAGCAAGAGCAGGCTCGTGGCCCCCGACCCCTGGCTTGCCGAGGCGCTCAGTGCGGTGCGCGGTTTGGTCTTCGCCAGAGCGCTCTCACGCGATGAGGGGTTGGTCGCGGTCGATGATCTATTTGCCCTGGGCGTAGAACTGGCTCCCCTGACCCTCTGGCTCTGCCGCAGCGCCCTGTCGTGGGCCGAGCGCCTGGGCCAGGCCAAGGTGTACGACAGCCTCTACCTGGCGCTGGCCGAGCAGCTCCAGGCCGAGTTCTGGACGGCCGACCGCCGGCTCGCCAACCGTGCACAAAAGCTTGGTGCAGATTGGGTGCACGTGGCCGAGTAGCTGGTTGAGTAGTAAGGGTTTCACGCGGAGGCGCGGAGAACGCGGAGAGAGCTCTCTCCGCGTTCTCC
>DAOTVS010000091.1:0-17221 GCA_034436375.1 Anaerolineae bacterium
CTGATGGGGTTCCAGGCGATAGAGGTTCCACCAGCCGGTGCGGTCGGAGACAAAGTAGAGCGTACCGTCGGGCGACCACTGGGGCTGGTAGATAGATTCCGTCGGGCCGCCGGCCACGCGCTGCGCCCCGGCCAGGGACCCATCGGGCTGCACAGCAGCCACCCACAACTCGCAGCCATCCCAGGGCATGTTGGGGTGATTCCATGTCAGCCAAGCCAGGCGGTCCCCGTCGGGGCTCAAGCGGGGCGAGGCATAGAAATCGTTGCCCGAGACAAGCACCGTTCCGCCCGCCGCGTCGCCCGGCAGACTCACGCTGACCAGGGTGTTGACCGCTTCGCCCGGTTGGGTATGGTCCTCGCGTACGCAGAGCAGGCGGCTGCGGCGCAGGTCGGCCTGCAAGTCGGCATAGCGCAGGGCCACAGGGAGCGTAATGGGCTGCAGCTCTTGCCCGGGCTGTTGAACGTACAGGCGCTGATCGCGGTCATTGGCAAAGTAGATCGCGCCGCCGGCGACGGTATAAGCGCCGCCGCCATACTCGTGTACGCGTGTGCGCACGTTAAAGGGGGGCGGGGTCAGGTCACTGACGGCCCCGTGGGCGGTGCGGCGCACGACGACGTTGCGCCCACCCTCCGTCGGGCGCGATTCGAGCCAGTATACCGCGTCGCGGTCGAGCACAATCTGTCTGAGGCCGGTGGTGCCGGTTACAATCAGGTCGGAGGTGACGGGCGAGCGCCAGGAACCATAGGGCGCGGTGAGTTGCGGCATGGGGCCCTCCTGATGCAGTATGGTGCCACGAACCCGCTCATTATAGGGCCAGCAGCGCAAGCTGGCAAGGCCTGAGTTCCGTCGGTATTCAATGGGTGGACTCGCTGGGCGGCGGCAAGGCGTGGACCATGGATGCCGGTGGGGCGCTGTAGGCACAAGAACAGGGGGGTGGCTTGCGACCACTCCCCTGTTCTTGTGTTGCTGCAGAGATGAGGTCGGGAGCAGGAACGGATCTCAGATCCGCCCTGCAGCCTACCCTACCAGCGATCTACCCGGTCGCGGGAGCGCCGGTCGGAACCCGACCGACGTTCGCCGGACCCGCGCTGAGCGGCGTAACAATCGGAGCAGTACACGGGCCGGTCGGTGCGGGGCTGGAAGGGCACCTGTGTGGGCTTGCCACACTGCGCGCAAACGGCGGGATACATCTCCCGGGTGCCACTACTTGAGCTTTCACCACGGGCGCTCTTGCGGGCGGCACGGCAGCTCGGGCAGCGCGTGGGCTCATTGGTAAAGCCCTTCGAGGCGTAGAACGCCTGCTCGCCTTCGGTGAAGACGAACTCGCTGCCACAGTCTCGGCAGGTCAGGGTCTTGTCTGGCATCTGGTCTTGCTTACTCCTATACGATAGCTGGTCGCTCGGGGTGGACTACCAACAGGGGCTCAGGATAGGTTGCTCCTCGGGTAATGCATCCTACAATCCTGCCGCTGCTGCCGAGCTGCACAATAAAAACAACTAACCCATTTTACACTATTTTACATAGTTTTGCAAGCCTTTTATGTCGTGTCTTAGTAACAGAATTCAGATGTTGGTAACCAGGCCGCGACAGGGGCTGGCCGGCTGGGCAGGTGGTGGCCGCGCCATCTGCCCGGTGTGGGGAATGGTCTTTGGGTGTGCAGTGTCCTGCGAGGGCAGGTTGTGCTCGCCGGGGCCGGTCCCTGGCGGTGAATGCTGTGTGGCATCGTGGCCAACGTTGTGCGGCGCCCCTGGCTTTTCAGGCTCGGCAAGGCAATGCAGGGGTTGACGAGCTTGCCGAGCAGGAACCATCGGCGTATACTACAAGGAACGGATAGTGTCGTACACGGCACGAATGGCTGCAATGCGTTGTCGGCCTGTGCGACCTACGCATGACAGGGGAGGTCTGAGCCTGTGGACCATATTCGCATTTCCGCGAGCCCGCAGCTCCGAAATCCGGTCCTCATTGTCGCCTTTGCCGGCTGGAACGATGCTTCAGAAGTGGCGACCTTTAGCGGCCGTTACCTGGTAGACCAGTGGCGATCGCGCAAGATGGCTGATATCGATCCGGAGGAGTTCTACGTCTTTACCGAAACCCGGCCTTATATGCGCATCATGGGGCGGTTCCAGCGCCGTGTAGAGTGGCCCGGCAACGACTTTTACTTCCATGTGAACCGCTACGGTAAGCGTGATGTGATCGTCATGATTGGGGTGGAACCGCAGCTCAAATGGCGGACGTTTGCCGATGCGGTGGTTGGCTTTTGCCAGGCGCACGACGTGCACATGGTGGTAACCCTGGGCGGGTTTGTGGCCGATATCCCCCACACGCGCCCGGTGCAATTGAGTGGCACGGCCAGCCCGGCATGGCTGGCGCGACGGTTGCGCAGCCTGGGCGTGGAAGCTACGCGCTATGAGGGGTCGACGGGCATCATCGGCGTGCTGAGCTCGGCTTGCGCCCGCAAGCGCCTGCAGGTCGCCAGCATCTGGGGGACTGTGCCGGAATACCTTTCGGCCTCGCCGAACCCCAAGGTGACCCTGGCCATGCTGGAGACGCTGAGCGAAATGCTGGATCTCGATATCGACCTGACGGATTTGCGGCGCATGGAGACCCAGTTTGCCGAACAGGTGGAGGCGGTATTAGAGGGGAACCCCGAGCTTCGCGAATATGTGCAGCAGCTCGAGGAGCAGGCGCGCGCTGAGCGCCTCGAATCGGATGAGGCCCTGCCGGGGCGCGAGCCGCTGCCGAGCGGCGAGGAGCTGATCCGGGAACTGGAGGAGTACCTGCGCCGGCGGCGAGGGCAGGCTGGCGGCCAGCCTTCGTAAGGGCAAAGGGCGGGCGCTTGACCAGGTTCTTCAGGTGAGTATAATCACCACAGTGAAATACCCGCTTTTGATCTTGCAGGCGCCTGGGGTCTCCTGTGTTGGCTGCTCATCATCGGTGATTGAGGATCAATGGTCGATGGCCTGCGCGCTGTCGACCATTCTTTCTATTTAGGGCCAGGTATACTCGATACGCTTTTGTTCCAGTTGGGGTGAACGATTGACGGGTCAGAAAGACGATGGAGTCCGCGACCAGTTGGCGGCTTTGACCGGCAAAGAAGAGGCTCTCTTGCGCCAGGTGCAGGCGGCGCTGCCGATCCTGGCGGACCTGAGCCGGGCCGATCTCCTGCTTTATGGGCAGGTTGGCCCCGACCGCGCCAGGGTGTTGGCTCACGCGCGACCCAATTCACTTTCACCGCTCTATCCAGAGTCGCTGGAGGGCTCGGTGGTCACTGCGGCCACGTGCCCTGATGTGCTCAGAGCGTTTGCGGCGCGTCCCTGGCGGCGCCATGTGCACACGGCCAGCCTGCGCGGCGCGCCTGTGGCGCGAGAAGCGCTGCCGGTATATGGTGAGCGCGGCCGGGTGCTGGCCGTCTTGGTGATTGATACCAGCTGGCTGGCCCACGAGCGCCAGTTGCGGCGCAATAGGGTGTTCCGCTGGGCGCTACAGAGGCTGCAGGAAACGGTGCTGCGCGGTGATTTGGCCGAGGTCGAAGCGCTTTCGCCCTTTGGCGAGCATGATGGCATTGTGGTGGTTGACCCCGAGGGCCGGGTGCGCTATATCAGCGGCATTGCTGCCAACCTCTACCGGCGCCTGGGCTATATGGAGAATCTGGTCGGCCAGCATATTTCTGTGCTGGAGACTGCTGACGAGGCCCTGGTGGCGGCAGCCCTCAAGGAAAAGCGCTGTTTGGAGGAGGAAGCGACCGAGCGTGACCTGACCTGGGTGCGCAAAGTCATCCCTTTCCGGGCGCGCGACTGGCGGCCGCTCTGGAGCCGGCTCACACCGGGGAACTCTCGCTTGGCCGGGGTCGTTCTGACCCTGCACGATGCTACAGAGGCTCTGCGGCGCGAGCGTGAGCTCAAGATCAAGTCGGCCATGATCCAGGAGATCCATCACCGGGTCAAGAACAATTTGCAGACCATCGCCTCGCTCCTGCGCATGCAGGCGCGACGCTATGACGACCCGACAGTGGTGCATGCGTTGAATGAGAGTGTGAACCGCATCTTGAGCATGGCGGTCGTGCACGAGTTCCTGTCGCAGAACGAGCTGGCGGTGATCAATATACGGGATGTCAGCCAGCGTATCCTCTCGCAAACCGTGGCTGGGGTCGTGGACCCGAATAAGCAGATCGCTTTCAATCTGCTGGGGGAGAGCATTCTCCTGCCAACACAGCAGGCCACAGTGTGCGCTCTGGTGATCAACGAACTGGTGCAGAATGCGCTGGAGCATGGGTTCGATCGCCGCGATCGCGGCACCATAACCGTCACCCTGCAGGATGCGGCCGAGCGGGTGACGCTCCTGGTGGAAGATGACGGCGAAGGCCTGCCGGAGGATTTCGATGTGGCTGCGGGCCGGAGCCTGGGGCTGCGCATCGTGCGCACGCTTGTGGAGGCGGACTTGAAAGGCCGCTTTGAGTTGCAGAATGTGGGAGCCGACGGCCTGGGTGTCAGGGCGACGGTCACTTTCCCCAAGTCGACTTTAGGAGGTGAGAGGCCTTGGAACGGACAAGAGTAGTCATCGCGGATGACGAGTCGATCATCCGCATGGACCTGCGGGAAATGCTGACGAACCTGGGTTATCTGGTCGTCGGTGAGGCCGGTGACGGCAAGAGCGCCGTGAACCAGGCGCGTGAATTGCGCCCGGATGTCGTCATTATGGATATCAAGATGCCGGATATGGACGGCATCGAGGCCGCCAGGATCTTGACCCAGGAGCGTATTGCCCCCGTCGTGCTGCTGACCGCTTTCAGCCAGCGTGACCTGGTGGAACGGGCCAAGGAAGCGGGGGTGGTCGGCTACCTGGTCAAGCCCTTCCGCGAGTCGGACCTGGGGCCGGCGATCGAGGTGGCTTTGGCGCGCTTCCAGGAGTTCAGATCGCTGGAAAAAGAGGTCTTTGATCTGCAGGAGACTCTCGAGACGCGTAAGCTGGTCGATCGGGCCAAGGGCATTCTCATGGATACGCAGGGGCTGAACGAGAGCGAGGCCTTCCGCAAGATCCAGAAGATGAGCATGAACACCCGCAAGCCTATGAAGGAGATTGCGGAAGCGATCATCCTGGCGCGCGAGGCGCAGTCGGACTGAGCTCCACATCCGGAGATTCAAGAACAGCCGCCTGCCGGTACGCATTCATGTGTGCCGGCAGGCGGCTGTTCTGCAAAGGGCGCACTTTTACAAGCTTGCCGTCATCGCCCGTTGTGGGGCGCACCCGGCCTCACCTGAGGGCGGGCAGGATGAACAGGTACAGGCAGGCCACATCGAGCACCAGCAGCATGGGGTAGGGCAGAATGTAGAGCAGCTCGGCCCATGATTCGGGCACCAGTGCCCCCAGCCCAAAGGCGCCTGCGAGCGCCGTCACGGCGGCGAGGGTGTACTTGTCCAGCGGTTCCGGCGTGACCAACCGGCGGGCCGCCAGGAGCACGGCGCAGACGATCAGCAGCCCCGCTATGATGAGCCGCCAGGCGCGCCGGGTGATCTCTCGCCAGCCCAGGGTGAGGAAAAAGCTACAGGCAATGAGTGCTGGGAAGAGATAGCGCCCCTGATGCTGCTCAAAAGTCACGTTATAGGCGATATAGACCGTGGCGGTCATGAGCACAGATCCGGCCAGGAGCACGAGCCCCACGCGCTGCACCGATGACAGGCGGCCCCAGATGCGGGGCCCATCGCGCAGGCGCAGCGCGAGCCCCAGCAGGGCCAGCCCAGTCAGGATGAGCAGGAACCTGTAGATCCGGTCATCGATGGGCACCCCCATCCAGCCAAACTGGCCCCAGAAGCTGTGGAACGTGGTCGTCGCAAATTCCAAGGCGCCGTGCAGGGGCCCCACCTTGGCCAGCCAATCGGCTGTGCGCACCTGCCCCACGACCACTGCATCGTGCCGGCGCATGACCAGCGGGTCGCCCAACCCGTAGACGGCGATATTGTGCGCGACCCAGGGCGCGAGCAGGAGCGCAGCCGGCAGCGCGACTGCCGCCAGCCGGGTCGCCAAGTAGCGAGCCCGCTTGCCTGTAGGCTGCTGCCAGGCCAGGTAGATGAGGGCCGCCAGCACCAGGGGCACCAGGGCTCCTGTGCTCAGTTTGGCCAGGCCCGCCAGCCCCAACACGATCCCCAGCCAAGCCCATTGCGCCGCTGGCGCTTGCGGCCACTGCAGGCGCACCAGGAGCAGCCAGAGCACGATGGCTCCGAGCAGCTCGGCCAGGGTGTCATTGTTCACCGCTGCCGTCATAGCGATATGCATGGGCACAGCAGCGGCCAGGGCCGTGGTCCCCAGGGCCAGCCCGATCTGGGCCGGCGCCAGGATGCGGATGACCCGGTAGGCCACCACCAGCAGCGCCGCCCCCAGGACCACCGAGAGCAGCCGCAGCGCCAGCAGGAGCTGCCCCTGCGACCAGCCCAGGGCCATGCCCAGGCGATAGGGCACAGCGGCGGCCAAATAGTAGAGCGGGGGCTGCCAGGCTTCATAGCGGATGGGGTCAATCGACATTTCCGGCGGGAACCGCTGCGCCTTGATCTGCTCCAGGTAAGTGAAGGGATAGTCGCCCGGCTGGAGGATGGGCAGGCGTCCTTGCTCAGCCACAGTACGGACATAGTTAAAGTGAGCCGGCTCGTCGGGGGCCTGCCAGGGGGGCGTGAGGCGCGCGTATTGCACGCCGAGCACCACATAGATAGCCACAATCAGGATGAGGGCGCAGCGAGCCAGGCGCGCAGAATGGCTCATGGCAGCTTCTCCAACAACGATTCCAGGTAGTCCAGATCAGCGCGTCGTGTGGCCTGGATGGCGCGCCGCTGGCCGAGGATACGCGGCAAACTGAGGAGCCCTGCCAGTTGCCCACGCAACCGTGCGCGAGCGGCTGCCCCACGCCAGGCCCGCAGGGCATCGCGGGTGATGCGCCACTGGGCGCTCACGATCTCTCGCCAGTGGCGGCGCAGGATGGGCCCAGGGATGTCTTGGGCGATGACCCAGAGGGTGTTACGGCCGGTGTAATAGCTGGCCGTTACGCCGCCGCCAGTGGCGCTGAGGCAGTGGTAGACGACAGCCCGCGGCGCATAGATGCAGCGCCAACCGGCGAGTTGGGCGCGCCAGGCCAGGTCCACATCCTCACAGCTGAAGAAGAACTTTTCATCGAACAGGCCGATCTGCTCCAGCATAGTACGCCGGTAGGCTACCGCCCCACCACAGCCGCCAAAGACATACTCTTCGCGATCATACTGCCCTGCATCCTGCTGCCACACGCCACGCATGGCGGGCAGGCCATCGCTGCGAAACGAGTCGCCGGCCGATTGGAGTGTGTCGCGCCGATCAAAGAGCTTAAGTTTGCCCACGGCTGCTCCCGCTTCGGGGTGGGCCTGGAGTGCCTGCACCAACTCGGCCAGCCATTGCGGCTCGGCCTCGGTATCGTTGTTGAGCAGGGCAATGATCTCGCCCCGGGCAACGCGGATGCCCGCGTTCACGCCGCCGGCAAAACCCCGGTTCTCGGCCAGCGCCTCGAGGCGCACCTGCGGATAGTCGCGCTGCAGCAGCGCCTGTGAGCCGTCGCTGGAGGCATTGTCGACCACGATAATCTCCATGGCAGCCCAGGTTTGCCGGTGCAGGGCTTCCAGACAGGCCGGGAGATAGCGCGCCCCGTTCCAGTTGGGGATGATAACCGAGACGAGAGGCTGATCGTTCATCGCGCCGCCTTGAAGTAATCGGCCAGGGCTTCGGCCCAGGGACGGAACCGGATGCCGACCTGCGCTCCGCAGAGGTTGCGCAGCTCTACATGTTTGGGCACCGGCGCCGGGCGCACATAGTTCTGAGAGGGCGTGACGGGAACGTGATCGAGGCCGGCCAGCCGCAGGATCTCTTTAGCCCACTCATAGCGCGAGCAGGTGCCGCTGTTGGTGAAATGATAGATGCCATAGACCTGGGTCGGAATCAGGCGGGCGATGGCATCGGCCAGGTCCGGCGCAAAGGTGGGTGAGCCCGATTCGTCGGTCACCATCGTGAGGGCGCCCTTTTCCCGCGCCAGGCGGAGCACGGTCTGCACAAAGTTGCGGCCACCCGGCGTGTAGAGCCATGCGGTGCGTGCAATGTAGAAACGGCGGAGCAGCGTCTGGGTCGCCCACTCGCCGGCGAGCTTGGAGCGGGCATAGACGGAGAGGGGCGCCGGCGTGTCGTACTCAAAGTAGGGCGCCCCCTTGGCGCCATCAAAGATATAGTCAGTGCTGATGTAGACCATGGTGGCGTCGCAACGCTGGCAGGCCAGGGCTACATTCTGAGTGCCCAGGGCGTTGACGCGATAGGCCAGGTCGGGTTCTGTTTCACACTGATCCACGTTGGTCATGGCCGCCGCGTGGATCACTACTTCTGGGGCAAAGCGCTCCAGGGCTGAACGCACCTGGAATGGATCGGTAATATCCAGCTCGGGCAGGTCAAGGGGCAACAGGGTATTCCCCGCCAGGCGGGCCTGAAGGGCGGTCCCCAACTGCCCCTTGCTGCCGATGATGGCGATTCGCATTCGTTCCTCCACGCATCGATGGATGCAAGTTGCTCAAAGCCCATTCTTTGCGGCGCCCGACTGAAGCACATAATGGATAACACTCGTTGAGAAGCGCGGGATAGAGTGAACCCATTATAGGAGGGGGCGCAAGTGCGTCAAACGTGCATTGCCAACAAATCGCCCCACCCGTGCCTGAGAGCCCCAGTAGAGCTTACACAGTCGCCTTAACGCTCAGAGATGCCACGAAATACATCTTCCAAGGACAGTTTGACATGGAGGCAGGGTGGTGGTATCCTTGTTTTCAAGGGAGTTGTGATTATGCAACTCTGGGCCTGGCAACGGTGCGTAGGGCAAGCCATCTTCGTGCATCGGCGCTTCCCCTCAAACAATGGTCCGCAGCCTCGCCACATGAAGCATGACTTGGAGGTTGGCAGCGTGCCTGCTCTGGAGCAGGGTTTGGTGCAGGTCTACACTGGGGACGGCAAAGGAAAGACCACTGCCGCTCTCGGGCTGATTCTCCGCGCCACCGGTTGGGGGTTACGATCCCTCCTGCTCCAGTTCATGAAACGGCAGCCTTCAGGCGAACACCAAGCATTGAGACTTTTGGCGCCCCACGCCACGTACGAGCAATTCGGCCGCGCCGGATTTCTGCACAAAGGCGAAATCACCCCTGAAGATATTGCCCTGGCGCATAAGGGCCTGGCGCGCGCCCAAGAGGCCGTTACCGGTGGCGTATATGACCTCGTGGTGCTCGATGAGGTGAATACAGCGGTCGACTTTGGGCTGCTGAGCGAGCAACAAGTGCTCGCCCTGATCGAAGCCAAATTGCCCCAGGTAGAGTTGATCCTTACCGGCCGGGGAGCAACGCCTGCACTGCTCGCTCGTGCGGACCTTGTGACCCGGATGGTGGAGGAGAAACACCCCTACCAAAAGGGGGTAGGGGCGCGCTGGGGTATCGATTTCTGAGTGTGCCACGATACCTCATTCCAGTATTGGCGGCCCAGACGAAACGGGCCGTTGCGAGTTCTAACCGTCGTCCATTTCTGTTTTACAATCCCCTAAGGCGGAGACAGAAGGAACTATGGAAAGAAAACGCTGGTTCGTGTTCGTCTTGGCGTTCGCCATGCTGCTTGCCGGGGCCCTTGTCGGCTGCGGCGGCAAGGCAAACAACGAGCAGGCAGAGGCCACGGTGACGCCCATTCCTACGGCCGTCGTGCCCGAAAAGCCTACCTATAAGGTGGCGCGGGGCACGGTGACGGACGAAGTCCAGTTCACGGGGCGCATTGCCGCCGTGACAGAGCAAGAACTCTTCTTTCGTGTAGACGGAATGGTGGCTAAGGTCAATGTCCAGCAGGGTGACAAGGTTAAGAAGGGCGATGTGCTCGCCGAGCTGGAAGACTCTGACCTGCTGAACCAGATCGCCCAGGCCAAGGTGGATCTGGAGCAGGCCCAGCTGCAGCTCAAGAATGCGGAAGAGACCACCGCCGATGCCAAGGCCCAGGCCGAGATCAACCTGGCCATTGCCCAGCTCAGGCTGGCGCAGGCCCAGGCACAGGACCCCGCGCCTGCCCTCAAGATTGCCGAAGTCAACCGCGAAAAAGCTCAGATTGCCGTGCAACTCGCCCAGAACGCTTATGACCGGCGCGCCGGCATGGATCCCGCGGGCGTCGGCGGCTCCGGGCAGGCGCAGCAGTTGCAGCAGGCAACCCTGGATTACCAGATTGCCCAGGCCCAATACGACCAGGCCCTGCAGGCCCAAAAGGCCCATGATCTCGACATCCAGATCCTCCAACAGGATGTCAAGTCGGCTCAGCTCGCCCTCGCCAAGAGCAGCGGCACGGTTGACCCCGTATTGTCGCAGCAGGTAGCCAAGGCCCAGCTGGTGTTGGACCGCTTGAATGGCCAGTTGGCTGACGCACAAATCGTTGCCCCGTTTGATGGCGACGTGACAATGGTCGGCATCTATGCAGGTCGTTCCACCACGGCCTACCGGCCGGCTATTGATGTCGCGGCGCCCGGCGCTTTGGAAATCAGCGCCGAGTTGACCAGCGATACGATGCAGAAGCTGAGTATCGGCCAGCCTGCCGACATCGTGATCGTGAACTATCCCACGAAAGAATTCCACGGCAGCATTCGCCGGCTGCCCTATCCTTATGGCAGTGGCGGCTCGAATACATCCGGTACGGCCGATGAAGACCGCTCCACCCGCGTGTCGATCGACGATGCCGATGTCACCCTCGAGAAGGGCGCCCTGGTGCGGGTGACCGTTATCCTCCAGAAGAAGGACAATGTCCTCTGGCTGCCGCCCGCCGCGATCCGCACTTTCCAGGGCAACGATTTTGTCCTGGTGCAGGAGGGCGCGGGCCAGCGCCGCATCCCGGTCAAGCTTGGCATCAAGAACGCGGACCGTGTCGAGATCGTCGATGGTCTGAAGGAAGGCCAGGTTGTTGTCGGGCCGTGATGTGAGTACGCGCTAGGTTCTGCTGAGAGTGCCCGCCCGGAAGGCGGCCGCGTGATGCACTCGCAATCGCGATGGCAGGCGGGGCCAGGCGGTGGCTTTCCGGGCAGGCTTCTGGTCAACAGCGGACTGAGGTTGAGATGAACCAATCCAACGATGGTGAAGGCAGAGTACACCCATGAAGATTCTGCGCAACCTCGTGTCAATCTTCATACTGGCGGCGAGGCGGCTGTGGAGTAACCTGGGCCTGATGGCAGGCACGGCCGTCGGCTTGATCGTTGCCGTCGCTCTGGCGATGACGATCCCTTTATATGCCGACGGCGTGAACTATCGTGTATTGCGTACCGCTCTCTCGCAACAAGAGCAGGGCCGTGAGCGGCCGCCGTTCGCTTTCATGTTCCGCTACGTGGGCGCCTGGCACGGCGCCGTAGAGTGGGACAAGTTTATCAATATCGACAAGTTCTTTGCCGGCCAGTGTCGCAGTATCATCAACCTGCCGGTAGAAGGGGCCGTACAGCACGTCAAGACCGACAACTTTCGCATGTACCCGTCGGGTGCGACGAACTATGACGACCCCAAGCAGGCCCTCGACTGGATCGCCGTCGGCTTTGTCAGCGATTTTGAGAAGCATATCAAGTTGACCGAAGGGACCTTCCCGACCCAACAGCCGGCGGACCCGAATGCCCCACTGGAAGTGGTCATGTCCGAGGATAAGGCCAACGAGCTGGGCGTGACCGCAGGTACAGAGTTCGTCCTGCTGGGCAGCAGCACGGGCACCTCTGAAAAAGCGGCTCAGTTGCGGGTCAAAGTCGTGGGCATCTGGCGCGCCACGGACGATACAGAGCCCTACTGGTTCTATGCGCCGACGGCCTTTGACAGCCTCTTGATCTGCAGCGAGAATGCCTTTGTCCAGCGCGTGGTGCCTTTGAGCAAGACCCCTGTGTACCTCGCCCTCTGGTACATCATCTTTGACGGGCGCGGGGTGCACACGGAGGATGTGCCCACCTTCCTGGGGCGGGTGGTCATCGCGCGCACCATTGCTACACGGCTCCTGGCCAATACCAGCCTTGACGTGTCGCCGGTGGATGCGATGCTGACCTATACCAGCGCCGCCAAGCTGCTGACGATTCTGCTCTACGTGTTTGCCATCCCGATCATCGGGTTGATTCTCTACTTTACCATCCTCACTTCGAATCTGGTGGTGCAACGCCAACGCAATGAGATCGCGGTGCTGCGCAGCCGCGGCACGTCGGCGACCCAGATCATTGCCCTGTATCTGTTGCAAGGTGTTATCCTGGGCGTGATAGCGATGCTGATAGGCCCATTCCTGGGAGAGTTGGTCGCCCAGCTGATGGGCAAAGCCTACTCGTTCCTGGCTTTCACCAACAGCCAAGACCTGGTGATCAGCATCTCGCGCACCAGCCTGCGCCTGGGGTTTGCGGCAGTGCTTCTGTCGCTCTTCGCCAGCCTGTTGCCTGCGCTGGGCGCTGCCGGTCACACCATTGTGACCTACAAGCAGGATGTGGCGCGCTCGCTCAAGCGGCCCTGGTGGCAACGCCTGTATCTCGACTTTATCCTGCTTGCGGTGCCGATCTATGGCTACTATATGTTGAAGGAGCGTGGCACCATCTCGTTCCTTGGGCACAGCGTGTCGATGCAGGAGGGGGACCCCTTTAGCAACCCGCTGCTGTTCCTGGTGCCGACGCTGTTCGTGTTCGCGCTGGCTCTGATCTTCATCCGCCTGTTCCCGCTGCTGATGGAGGTCCTGGCCCGCCTGGCGGCCTACCTGCCTGAGGTGTCGCCCCTTCTGGCGTTACGCCAGCTGGCGCGCTCATGGAATCAGTATACCGGCCCGCTCCTCCTCATCGTGCTCACGGTGGGCCTGGCTGTGTTCACGGCATCAATGGCCAAGACCCTGGATAAGGGCCTGATCGACCAGACTTACTATCAGGTCGGCGCGGATGTGCACCTGGTCGAGACGGGCGAGTCGAGCAATGAAGGCCAGGGTATAGGCGGCCTCGGTGCGATGATGGGAGGTAGCAGCACTTCTGGCACGAGCGATACGTCGGGCACGAGCGATACGTCGGGCACCGGGGCCACTTCCGGCGGAACGCAGGAGCAACAGCCAACTGTCTGGTATTTCCTGCCCGTCTCTGAGCACCTCAAGGTCAAGGGCGTCCTCGGCGCGGCCCGCCTGGGCACGTTCAAGGGCAGTGTGCACTCGGGTGGCGGCGACACCGAAGGCACTGTGTTGGGCATCGACCGCGTCGACTTTCAAGGTGTAGGCTTTTACCGATATGACTTTGGCAACACCTCGTTGGGCGCGCTGATGAACCGGCTGGCCGTGGACGATAGCGCGGTGATCGTGACACCCAGCTTTCTGGGCCAGCATGGACTCTCGATCGGCGACATGATTACCATCCGCATCGGCAGCTATGACCAGGCGTACGACATCCCCTTTATCATCGCTGGGGTGACCAAGCTCTTCCCAACGGTCTACCCGGATGACGGTGACTTTTTTGTCTGCAATCTGGATTACCTGTTCGAGCAGATGGGTGGAGAGTATCCCTACGATGTTCTCCTGAAGACTCAGCCAGGTAGTGATACCAAGCGCATCGTGGGTGACCTTGAGGACCTTGGCCTGCGCATCATGAACGTCTATGACTCGCGGCAGATGATCAACGACGAGCGGCAGCAGCCGGACCGCCAGGGCATCCTGGGGTTGCTCTCGGTAGGGTTCCTGGCTTCGGCGCTGCTGACGGTGCTGGGGTTCCTCTTCTATTCCTTCCTCTCGTTCCGGCGGAGGTTCATCGAGTTGGGCATCCTGCGTGCCATCGGCTTGTCGGTGATGCAGATGGCGGCGTTCCTGGGCTTTGAGGAGTTTGCTCTGATCCTGGCCGGTATGGCGGGCGGCACAGCCTTTGGCGTGCTTGCGAGCAATCTCTTCATCCCGTTCCTGCAGGTCAGGGGTGGTCAACACCCACAGGTGCCTCCGTTCGATGTGCTCATCGCCTGGGGCGACATCGCCAAGATTTACGCTATCTTTGGCGGCATGCTGCTCCTGGCTGTCGCTGGCTTGGCCTGGCTGTTGGTGCACATGCGGATCGCCCAGGCGGTCAAACTGGGTGAGGGCGCGTAGGTTAAGGAAGGTGTTGGTATGGCGGTAAAGCAAGATACGGAAGCGCCCTTTATCAACTGCGAGAACCTGGTCAAGATCTACAAGATTGCCGACCTGGAGGTTGTAGCACTGCAGGGCCTGGACATGCAGGTGCCCAAGGGCGAATTGCTGGCGATCGTCGGGGCCAGTGGTAGCGGTAAGAGCACGCTGATGAACATTCTGGGCGGGCTTGACCGACCGACGGCTGGGAAGGTCTCTGTTGGCGGTACCGATCTGCTCAAGCTCTCGAACAGTGGCCTGACCAAGTACCGGCGCGAGAGGGTGGGGTTTGTGTGGCAGCAGACTTCGCGCAATCTCATTCCCTACCTGACGGCGCAGGAAAACGTCGAGTTGCCCATGCTGATGGCAGGCAAATCGCCGGCGCTGGCGCGCGAGTGGGCTTCGGAGCTGCTCGATGCCGTCGGCCTGAGCGAGCGGCGCAAGCACCGGCTGGCGCAACTCTCGGGCGGGCAGCAGCAACGCGTGGCCATCGCCCTGGCGCTGGCCAATGACCCGCAGCTTTTGCTGGCCGATGAGCCGACCGGTGAGGTCGACTCGGCGACGGCGCGCGTGATCTGGGAGACTTTTCGCCAGCTCAATGCGCGTTACGGGTTGACGACCATCATCGTGACCCATGACCCCAAGATCGCTCAGGAGGTTGACCGGGTGGTCAGCATCCGAGACGGTAAGACCAGCACCGAGACGATCCGGCAGGGCGGTAGTCGCGAAGAGACGCCGTTGCCGGTCGACGGCAAGCTGGGGGCGGGTGGCGCGCCGGCTGCGACGACGCCGGTTGATGTCTCGTACGAGGAATATGTGGTGCTGGACAACGCCGGCCGCTTGCAGGTGCCGCGAGACTTTTTGGAGGAATGGGGCATCGGCAACCGTGCCAAAGTCGAGCTGGTGGAAGATGGCATCCTGATCAAGCCGATCAATGGGGCCAAGCCAGAAGCCAAAGAAAAGGTGCGCGAGGAAGACCTGGCAGCAATGGGTAGCCTCTACGCAGAAGACTTGCCCCCGGAGGTCAAGCGCCGGGGCTGGCAGCGGGCGTTCGGGAACCTTGCATCGCGTTTCCGCCGCCCCGGTAGAGACTGAGGTCTTGAGATATGGGTAACATGCCGCAAGCACAGGCCGCTGCGCCGGAGGACAATGGCGATATCTTGGTGCGGACGGTCGATGTCAAGCGATCCTACCTGGTAGGGAGCGAAGAGGTGCATGCCCTGCGCGGGGTGAATGTTGCCATCCGCCGCGGGCAGTTTGTGGCCTTTAAGGGCCGCTCGGGCTCTGGCAAGACGACCCTGCTCAACATGATCGGGGGGCTCGATCTACCGACTGCGGGCGAAGTGTACCTGTTTGGCCAGAACATGAGCAAGATGAGCGAGTCCGAGCGGACGCGCATCCGGCGCGACCGGTTGGGGTTTGTCTTCCAGTCGTTTGCGCTGATTCCGACGTTCTCGGCTTTTGAGAACGTGGAACTGCCGCTGCGCATTGCCCATGTGCCGCCGCGGGAACGGCGCGAGCGTGTCATGCGCTGCCTGACGCTCGTGGGGCTGCGGCGCTGGGCCGGCCACCGGCCGTTCGAGATGTCGGGCGGCCAGCAACAGCGCCTTTCGATCGCGCGCGCTCTGGCGCAGCACCCTTCTTTGATCATTGCTGACGAGCCTACGGGCGAGCTGGACAGCGAGACTGGGCGCCAGATCACGATGCTGTTCCAGAGGTTGGTGCGCGAAGAGGGTGTAACCATCCTCATGGCCAGCCATGATCCTACGGTCGATGAGTTTGTGTCCGATGTCTATCAGCTGAGCGATGGCCAAATCGTCGATCATATCTGCTATAGTTCTTGAGTTATGCTACCTATCGTGGTGACGAACTGCAATCGTCAGGCAGGTTGAGGGGGCATGCGCGGGAAAGCGTAGCCCCCCGCCGCGGGACCGTTTCGGACGAGTGAGCCCCCCACACGGGTCTGGGCCAGCGAACATCGTGCCCCATGCAGTGACAAGGGCGTGCGCCAAAGCTCGTGTGGGCTTGCCAGTGCAGTTTTTGACTGCGCTGCTCCGCCCGGAGAGCTGTTGCATGATCAGGGTGCGGGGGTCTGGGTGAGCGAGACTGCGCTGCGGCGTGGCCGGATTGCTGCGGACCTGTTGCCTGCCAGACTGATGATCTGGGGTGATACAGACCATGTGCGCTTCCTGGGCTGGCGTGGCTTGGGCTTTCGCGTCCGCACCATCGCCCATGGCGTCGTGGAAGGTTACCCCGACTGGCGCTTCCACTTTCGTGAGAGCGTAGCAGTATCGCTCCTGCCCCTGCGGCTGACCAACTGGGGCATTGTGACCATCGACACAACACAGGGCCAGTTTGCCATCAGCTTTATGGGCCGTGTCCTCATCCTCAAACGCATCGTCGTGGGCAACTGCAGCATCATGGGCAAGCAGGGGGACCTTTTGGCCCTCCGCGCCCGCGGCGCCTACATTGGCGACGCCGGCATGCGCTTCCAGGTCACCTTTTTCATCAGCCAGTGCTATTTCACAGAAACTCACACGCATTGGATGGCCTGAGGGGGCATGCACGGCGAGAGCGTGTGGATTCTCAAGCGACCGGCCGACGCGGCCGCAGATGATTGTCGCCCCATCCCGCTTGCCCAATGCCGCCAGCCGTTGTATAATTCGCCTCACGCGCGCCCGTAGCTCAACGGATAGAGCGCCTGACTTCGAATCAGTCGGTTGTGGGTTCGAATCCCGCCGGGCGCGCCAGACAACCTATAGCACCTACTACCGCAGACCCCACTAGATGTAGTGGGATCTTGTTGTTTGTTGACATGGCGGTTATGTGGAATCAGGCGGTTGTTTTTGAGCCCATTGCCAGGGACATGAACAGAAATTTACGCGCCAAGGGATTGACAGGATAGAACGGTGGTTCTATCGCCGCGGATGACCAAGGCGTGGGCGTGGTGCGTCAGGCGATCCAGCCCGGCGCTGCCCAGGAGGTTGTTGCTGAACACTTCTGCTTTCAGCTCCGGGCCTGCGTGCCGAACGTCATGAACAGCGTTGCCGATGGCCCACGGGCCGGTGACGCCTGGGCGCTTGTCTCGCACTCG
>DAOTVS010000092.1:0-19617 GCA_034436375.1 Anaerolineae bacterium
CATCCTGAGCCAGGATCAAACCCTCCAAAAGTTATATCTCCACCACGGATCACTCCATGGTCTCAAAACCCTTGGCGGGATGGCCCATTGCGCTGGAACCTTCCCATCACTCTTCAGTTGTTAAGGCTTCGCTCGCAAGACCTTTATCATAGCACAGCCCGGTGGCTCTGTCAAAAAACCACCTCGACCTCCTCAAGGCATAAAAATACCGACGTCTTCTCGCACCGTCGGCATTCGGGATCTCCCCTTCGCCTCGATGAGGCCATGCCGCTCTCGCAGCAAGGCCGGTACTACCATGTCGATCCTGCTATTGCGTTGTATCGATCCCCCGGCCGCTACCGCCGGGCTGAACCGTTCTCCAGAACGCAGGGAGTGTACCACAGACCCGCCGCTCTGTCAAGGCCGCCTTGCTCACCTCCGGCGACCGGCCCTTAGCCCTGCCGCCAGAAAACATTGCGCCCCAGACCGCTCTACGTCTGTGCCTTCGGAAGAACGGCCGGCTCGACGCCGGCCCTTCTCACCACGCCGCCCGCGCATCGCGGGCTGGCATAGTCCCTCTCTCCAGAGCTTTGTGAATTATAGCACGAACCCTCTGGCCCGTCAAACGGCATCCTCGGCCATGCCCGGTCGCCGGCTCTCGCAGCTCCACGCGCTTACAGAGGATCGGCCACCCTTGGGAGCCATCCCTACGGCTCCGCTTTTTACCTCGTCCGCTCCCTCAGGAGCCGGCGGATTATAGACGTCCTTGCCCTTCCTGTCAAATGCGCCTGCGCCAACAGGCTCACCAGCAGCGCTGGACGCGCCGCCCAAGCTATGCTAAAATGAAGCCGCTTTTACTCAATGGGGGATGACAAGAGCGGATATGGTGGAACAGCAGAGCCTCGAGCCCAAAGTCGATGTGCGCGACCTCAATCTCTTCTACGGCAGTTTCCAGGCCCTGCAGGGCATCACCCTGCACATCAAACGCCAACAGATCACGGCTCTCATTGGTCCCTCTGGCTGCGGCAAGTCGACCTTTCTGCGCTGTCTCAACCGTATGAACGACACTATCAATGGCGTCCGTGTCGAGGGGCAGGTGCTCCTGGATGGGCGTAACGTCTATGCGCCCCGAGCGGATGTGGTGGACTTGCGCCGGCGCGTCGGCATGGTCTTTCAGCGCCCCAACCCCTTCCCCCAGTCGGTCTATGATAACGTTGCCTTTGGCCCGCGCGTGCTCGGGCAGCGCGTGAACCTCGACGAACTGGTCGAACAGAGCCTGCAGGAGGCCGCCCTCTGGGATGAAGTGCGCGATCGCCTGCGCACCAATGCCCTCAACCTCTCCGCCGGCCAGCAGCAGCGCCTCTGCATCGCCCGCGTGTTGGCCGTCCGCCCCGAGGTCATCCTGATGGACGAGCCCTGCTCAGCCCTCGACCCGGTAGATACGCTGCGCATCGAAGAACTGATGCAGCGCCTCAAGGCCGACTATACCATCGTCATCGTCACGCACAACATGCAGCAGGCCGCCCGCGCCTCCGACTGGACTGGCCTCTTCTGGCTGGGCCAACTGGTGGAGTATGGCGAGACCCGGCAGATTTTCTACAACCCCCGAGAGAAGCGCACTGAGGATTATATCACCGGACGGTTGGGCTGACTCAGCCGGCGCCGCCGCCTCCGCCACCGCCCCCTCCGCCACCGCCGCCTCCGCCGCCAGACCAGCCGCCCCTACCGCCACTGCTGGTAGGAGCACTGGATAGGGTGCTGGCGGCCGAGTTGAGCATGTGGGTCAACCCCTCGCTCATCGACTGCAGGGAACCAGAAAGCCCCTGGCTCATGCCCTCCAACGATGGCACCGAGGCGCCACCCTGGCCCAGGTTGGGCGCCGGGCTGCCATGCCCAACATGTCCTGGCCCAAAAACATAGGGCCCTCCCGGGTAGGGCACGTACCAGGGTGGGGCGGGTGTATCCACGCGCGCAAACTTGGCGATCCACTCCTTGTCCAGGCCAAAGGCGATGGCATAGGGCAGATAGCGGTCAAAGATATCCCTGGCCTGCTTGAGGTCAACCTGGTGCTCGATCTCGGCCAGGTAGCGGCGGAACGCGCGCCAGCGCGCTGCCTGCTCAGCCCCGAGGGGCGTGCGGCGCGGCATAAAGCTACTCGCGCCTGCCAGGATGAGCCCTACCAGACCCACCGCGCCCAGGGGCAAAAAGGCCAGGCTGGTGAAACTGCTGAACCAGGAACCCCCAAAGGCCGCCGCCATCACCCCCACGATCGCCAGCGCGACGCCCAGAGAGATGTACTGGGTGCGCACCGTTTCGGGGCTGCGCGGAAAGTAGCCCGCACGCACGACCTCATCGTAGAGACCTCTGCGGATAGCCGGCAGTGCAGTGTAAAAGCGCTCCTTAAGGTCAGAGAGCTTGCGCTGCTGCCCTCCGCCAAAGAAGCGCCGCACAAGCTCCATCTCGTAGGGCCGCAGCCTGGCGTCTTCCTGCAGCAAGGTAAAGGTGAAATCGCGATGCCCGCCGATGCCCATAAAGCCCGGCTGGAACTCTTCCTTCATCTCGATCACACCGCGGTGCGCCAGGTCTATGATGGTCGCAATGATGTCGCGCATATCGGCGCGCTCGTCGACCAGCACGCCGGCCATGCCTGCCGGCAGGTCCTCGGGCGGCTCACTGAGATATTCGGCCACCAGACCCACTGCCTGGTCGCGCCCCCGTGTGTACCACAACAGCACCACACCGGTGATACCGAGCCCCAGCACCAGCAGGCCCAACACGATCATCGCCAGGTCCACCAGGGGCCTGATATGCTCGTCATAGGCCGCCTGGCGGTCGGCGGCGGCCTGCCAGGAGGGCGCAGTAGCGCTCACCAGGCCATGGGGGAACTGCACACGCACCTCAAGATACTGGCCGGCTTCCACCGGCCCCGAAGCAAAGACGATCGTCTGCGGGTCCTGTACCGAGTATTCGGCGCTGGCCCCGTAGGTCCCCACCTTGAGATCCTGGGCGGCCACGGGCGTCGGCAGGTGCACCGTCACGTGAGACGAATTCACGGGGAAATCGCGGTCCGGGAAGACGGCTCGCCACCAGAGCTGGTCACCGGCAGCGTAGATGCGCAGGCCGCCGTGCACCACATAGTGGATCTTGAACGTGCGCGCCTCATCGGCCGCGGGTGGAAAAGACCACTGGATGCGCAACGAATCGCCCTCGTTGGTCACCGACACGCGGTTATCTGGCAGGCGCCCGTTCTCGTCTTCCACCCAAACCTGATCGATGCCCTCAGTGCGACTCAGAGGCACATCGCGATACGCATAGGTGAACGTACCCTGTGTGAACACGTAACGCTGGGTCTCTACGATCTCGGTATCGCCATTCTGATGCACCCCTATATCGACGTTGATATAGTCCCAGTAATAGGTCTTGTCGCTGCTATCTGCCCGCGCAGGCGCGGGCAGCCCCACGCGAGCCGCCAGCGCGAAAATGAGGACGAGCAGCACAAGCAAAGCCCGATAGCGGCGCATAGGTGCACCTCCACCCATCGGTCACATTGGCCAAGGTCAATCCCTGACTCACAACTCAGATACGTCCACCGGCAGAGGGTTGTAATGCAACCCTCCTTGTGTGCGGCTCAGTGTACCATTATTCAATGGCTCCTGCAACCATCCCTTCGCGCCGGGGCCCTACGAGTATGATTGCAGGAGGGGCCTTGCCACGATTGCGGTGCGAGGCCCGGGGAGCTATAATGATTCCACCTGTAATCCATAGGCCGCTGCCCCCCAGCAGCCGGCATCTGACCGGGAGGAATGCATGCCTGATTATTGCTTTACTTGCGCAACCGCTCTGGGCTGGCTGGCCATTGTGGCCTCTGCCGAGGGCTTGTTGAGCCTGAGCTGGCCAGCCGAGTCGGCCTACGCCGCCGTCACTTCCCTGGGGCCTCTGGGCGCGGCCGCTTCCCCCTCCGAACCGGGGGCCGATTGGCAGGGGCTGCTCGACCGCCTGCAGGCCTATTTCGCGGGCGAGCGAGTCGCCTTTGATCGCGAGCCCATTGACTGGCGCGGGGTGCCCCCCTTCCGCAGGCGCGTGTGGGCAGCGGTGCAAAGCATCCCTTGGGGCGTCACCCGCTCCTATGGGCAGGTCGCCGCTGCTCTGGGCGCTCCACGGGCCGCGCGGGCTGTAGGGGGCGCCATGGCCGCCAACCGCCTGCCGATTATCGTGCCCTGCCATCGTGTGCTCGGCGCTGACGGGCGGCTCGTGGGCTTTGCCGCAGGGCTGAGCATGAAAGCACGGCTGCTCAGTCTGGAAGGAGTGAGCCCAAATCTTTGACGACACACGCCTTTGATGGTATATTTCGCCCGAGGCAGAAGCGCCTGCATTGTGCGCAGCCTGCCGAGGCAGTGCAGCCTCGCTTGACGTCCGTTTTCACCCTCTGTACAGTCAGCAGGAGATTCTCCAGTTATGCAGGTCGGTATCGATGCGCGCCTGGTGTATTACCACCCGGCCGGCATCTCGCGTTACTGCCTACAACTGATGCGCGCCCTGGCAGAGATCGACAAAGAGGACCAATTTGTCATCTTTCAGAGTCGCCATGCCCCCGAGCCACTGGTCCAGCAGAGCAACTTTCGCAGCGAGTCGCTTTGGACGCCCAGCCATCACCGCGTCGAGCAGTACCTCCTATCACTCGAGCTGCGCTTCAAGCCGGTCGATGTGCTGCACAGCCCCGACTTTATCCCACCTTTCCGGCGGCGCTGCCGCTCCATTATCACCATCCATGATCTCAACTTTTTACTCTACCCCCAGTTCCTGACCAAGGCCAGCGCGCGCTACTATGGTCAGATCGACCAGGCTGTGCGCCATACCGATCACATCATCGCCGTTTCTGAGAGCACCCGCCACGACATTGTGCGCCTGCTGGGCGTGCCCGAGCAGATGATCACTGTGATCTACGAGGCGCCGCGCCGATTCTTCCACATCCTACCCGATGTAGACCTGCGCCCGCGCCTGCAACAGCGGTTCGGCCTGAAGCGCGACTTTTTGCTGTTCGCAGGGACAATCGAGCCGCGTAAGAACATCCCCACCCTGCTCAGCGCCTTCCAGCAGATGCTCGATCACTATCATCCTGATGTCGACCTGGTGCTGGCCGGCGCCCGTGGCTGGCTGGCCGACGAGATTGATGGGCTGGTGAGCCGGTTGGGGCTCAGCGACCGCGTGCGCTTTTTGGGGCGCGTCTCTGACGAGGAACTGGTGTGGCTTTACAACGCGACGCGCATGCTCGTCTGGCCCACCTTCTATGAGGGGTTCGGGCTGCCCCCGCTCGAGGCCATGGCCTGCGGCGCGCCGGTCATCGTCTCCAACGTCTCTTCGTTACCGGAAGTAGTGGGCGATGCGGGGTTGCTGGTCGATCCCACGGATACGAATGCGCTGACAGTGGCCATGTGGCGGGTCTTGAGCGATGACACGCTGCGCCAGGAGATGATCGCCAAGGGCATCAAGCGCGCCGCCAACTTCTCCTGGGAGCGCGCCGCCCGCGAGACCCTGGCCCTCTACCGCCGCGTGGCGGGCCAGGCTTAGCGATGGAGCGTCAGCCGCCTGTGCAGCCGGCCCCGCCTTCGAGCGCTGGCTTGCGCATTCTCCTGCTGACCCCTCAGCTGCCCTACCCCCCACACCAGGGCACAAGCCTGCGCAACTATAACCTGCTGCGCTATCTAAGCGGCCGGCACGCCGTATCGCTTCTCTCCTTTGACGCCGATGCGGAGCCTGATCATCTGGCGCACCTCAGCAGCCTCTGCCGCGAGGTGCAGGTCATCCCAACCCCTCGGCGCAGCCCCAGCGCCCGCCTGCGCACCCTGGTGACCTCACCCTGGCCCGACATGGCCTGGCGCCTGTACTCGCCTGGTTATGCCCAGGCGTTGGCCGGCTGGCTCCGCCGTGAACCGTTCGACATCCTCCAGGCCGAAGGCATCGAGCTGGCGCGTTATCTGCTGTCTCTCCCCAGGCCGCGGCCGCGCATTGTGTTTGACGCGCACAATGCCGAGTATATCCTGCAAAAGCGCGCCTTTTTGGCCGATCTGCACCGCCCGCGCCGCTGGGCTGCCGCCGCCTATTCTTTCTTGCAGTGGCTCAAGCTGCGCCGCTTTGAGGCCGCTGCCTGCCGCCGCGCCGATGCCCTGGTTGCCGTCTCTGGCGCCGATGCCAGGGCCCTGGCCGCCCTCGACACGCGGCTGAGCCCGATTGTCGTGCCCAATGGGGTAGACCTGGCCTATTACCGTCCTGGGCTTCCGCCGCTGCCTGGCATGGCACACCCGAGCCTGGTTTTCACGGGCAAGATGGATTTTCGCCCCAATGTGGATGCCGTGCTCTGGTTCAGCACGCAGGTCATGCCGCGCATTTGGGAGCGCCGGCCGCAGGCGCATTTCTACATCGTTGGCCAATCGCCCTCGCCGCGGCTGGATGCGCTGCGCGCCGAGCCGCGCATCGTGATCACCGGGCGGGTCGAAGATACCCGCCCCTACATCGCCGGCGCCGACGTCTACGTCGTGCCGCTCCTGGTAGGCGGGGGCACACGGCTCAAGGTGCTGGAAGCGCTGGCCATGGGGCAGGCCGTAGTCTCAACCCCCCTGGGGGCGGAGGGCATCGGCGTGACCGATGGGCAGGAGGCGCTGCTGGCGGCGGAGCCGGGCGCCTTTGCTGCGCAGGCGCTGGCGCTGCTGGAGAATGCCGCACGCCGCGCCCAGCTTGGCCGCGCCGGCCGCGCCTTTGTGGAGGCTCATTACGGTTGGGAGGCTATTGGCCCGCTCCTTGAGCAGGCTTACCGTCTCTCAAGCTCTAGCGCGCTATGACCGGCAGGTAGGTCTTCTGCACCCAGGGGAAGGGGGTCAGTTCGGTCACCGCGCGCGCCGCGTCGATGCGCCCCCAGCCCAGGTAGGGATCCCACCCGGCATTGGTGGCCGCATTCACATCGTCGGCCGTATGCTCGATGGTATACTCGACCTGCCCCGGCGTATAATCGGGGTGTCGCGCCCAGACGAGCGCCGCCAACCCCGAAACCTCCGGTGCGGCCATCGAAGTGCCGGACATGTAGGCGTACGTGTCGAGGCCTGGTTGCCAATAGGTGCTATAGATATTCACCCCCGGTGCCGCCACGCTGATCTGAGGCCCATAGTCGGAGAAAGAGGCGCGCTGATCCGAGCTATCGGTCGCGGCCACCGCCATCGCCTCCGGATAAGCTGCGGGGTAGAGCACTGTACTCGAGCCGTCATTGCCCGCCGCGGCCACCACCAGCACCCCATGTTCGCGCGCATAGGCCAGCGCCTCTTCCAGAGGCGCAAACGCATCTGGGCCGCCCAGGCTCAGGTTGATGATCCTGGCGCCGTTATCGGTGGCATACATGATTCCCTTGATCACATCATCCCAATAGGCATTGCCGGTGCTGTCAACCACTTTCACCGGCATGATTGTGGCGCCCCAGGCCAGGCCCGCTATCCCCACATTGTTGTTCGTCGCGGCAGCGATGATGCCCGAGACATGGGTCCCGTGGCCGTTGTCATCCTGCACGTTGTTGTCTTCCAAAGAAACACCGGAATCATCAGTGTAATAGTGCCAGCCGTGGACGTCATCAACCTCGCCGTTGCCATCGTCATCCAACCCATTGTTGGGGATCTCACGCGGGTTGGTCCACACGACGCTGGCCAGGTCGGGATGGCTCAGGTCGATGCCTGTATCCACCACAGCCACCACCATGCGGCTGCTGCAGGTCACCACATCCCAGGCCGCGGGCGCATTGATCTGGGTTAGCGCCCATTGATAAGTGAAACCGGGGTCGTTGGGGATCTCCAGAATGTGCGCCTTTGGAATGGGGATGGCATAAGCCACATCACTTCGCGCTGCCAGCCGGCGGGCGACCTGCTCCTCCTGACCGACCGGCACGCGCAGGACCACACCATCCAGGGGGGCGATCACGGCCTCGGGGCCGCCTTCGCCCAAGGCCCGCGCGCGCTGGTTGAGGGTGGCCCGGTTTCCATCCTTAAAGCGCACCCAGATGCGACCGGGCCGATAGCGGGGATGGGGAGATTCTGCAGCGGATATCGGGGCGATAATCACCGGGGCCAGCAGAGTAAGGGCCAATACGAGCACCAACCAGGGGGATCTAGCCTTCAACGAGGCCTCCACCAAGCAAGTTTCGCGGATTATAATGTAATAGCTGTTTGCTGACAAATTGGCTGAATTCAGCATGCGCCCTATGGAGGGCCTGCCTCAGGCGCATTCCTCCGCTCCCGGTGGCCCGGTGCAGTGTGCCCCTATTACAAACATAGCGGTTATTTGACCCAGCCGAGGACCGCTGTAGAATCGGCCCATACTGTGGGGCTGCGGATGCGCCTGACGCTCCTGCAGGCGAAAGCCCGGCATCGCGCCGCTCTCCAAACGCAAAAGGGGTAGATGACTACGGCTATTTGGGAATGGTCCTTCCTCGGCAACTCGGTTCGGACGTGGGCCCTTGCCTTTCTGGTCACCTGCAGCGTCCTGACGGCGCTGTGGCTCGCACAGCATATCTTTCTGCCACGCCTCGCGCGCCTGACGATCGGGACCAGGAATGGCCTGGACAATGTGATCAACGGCGCCATAGCCAAGCCACGTTTCTGGTTCCTTGCCATCCTGGCCGTGTACGCGGGCTCGCTCGTGCTCACGCTGCCGCGCAACATGGCCGCCTGGGCCGGCGCCATCGCCCTGATCGCCTTCCTCATCCAGGTCGGTCTACAGGCCGATACGCTCATCACCTTCTGGCTGACTCGCTACCGCAAGGAGCACGAAAACGGCGAAGACGTAACCACCATGAGCGCCGTCGGCTTTGTCGTGCGGCTGGCCCTCTACTCACTCATTGCGCTCATCGCCCTGGACAACCTGCCCAATGTCAACGTGACGAGCCTCATCGCGAGCCTGGGGGTTGGGGGCATCGCAGTGGCATTGGCGGTGCAGAACATCCTCGCCGACCTCCTGGCCTCCCTCTCCATCGCCCTGGACCGGCCCTTTGTGATCGGCGATTATATCGTCGTGGACGACCACTCAGGCACGGTAGAGCACATCGGCCTCAAGACGACGCGTGTGCGCAGCCTCTCGGGCGAGCAGTTAATCATCGCCAACAATGACCTCCTGAAGAGCCGCATTCGCAACTATAAGCGCATGCAAGAGCGCCGTGTCGTCTTTACCATCCGCGTGACCTATCAGACCCCCTATGACAGGCTCGTGCGCATCCCCACGATGATCCGAGAGATCATCGAAGCCCAGCCGCAGACGCGCTTCGACCGTGCGCATTTCAGCACCTATGGCGATTTCTCACTGGACTTTGAGATCGTTTACTATATGCTGGACCCCAACTATACCCTGTATATGGACACACAGCAGGCCATCAACCTCGCCCTGTTCAGGCGTTTCGCCGAAGAGGGCATCGACTTCGCCTACCCGACGCAAGTGCTCTACACAAAGAAGGTGGGGTAACCTGGCGCATCGAAAGGCGCGAAAAGCCCCGAAAAGAGAGAGGCCCGGCGCTCAACGTGAGGCGCTATTCTCAGGGGTGCAACACGTCACAGGAACAGGCCTCACGAAGACGCGGAGAACGCGGGGCGGTTACACACCGCCCTCCGCCTTCTCCGCGTGAGACCAGGTCAGAGGCGCTGTGCCAACAGGCGCGCCAGGTCAGCGTGATCGACCCGCGCAGAGAGGTCCACGGTCATGGGGCTGATGGAGATGGCGCGTTCACAAACGAGGGCATAGATATCCGAGTCGGGCTCGAGGACATTCGAGTCCCACTGTCGCTCATAACCGATGATGCGCTTGCTGCCGTCGGGGCTCTCTTCCACCAGCGTCTGCCAGTACATTTGTCGTGAGATGCGTGTGGCGCGCCAGGGGAAAGCGCGCCCGGGCTCGTTGGGAACGTCGACCTTGAGCAGGTCGGCCCCTGCGGGCATACCATGGGCCAGCAGCCCCTGCGCCAGCCTCTGCGCAAAGGCGGCAGCCGCGCGGAAGTCGAGCCCGGGCCGGGGGTTGTCGTGATATTCTACCGGCGCCTCCAGGGAAACGGCCACGGCCGGCACGCCGTTCGCCGCCGCTTCCAGCGCCGCCCCGACTGTGCCTGAAACCGTCACATCGGAACCAACGTTCTCGCCCAGGTTGATGCCAGAAAGCATCAGGGCCGGCCGCCGCGGCGCCAGGAGCGAGAGCCCCACACGGACGCAGAGCGCGGGCGCTGCATCGATGGCGTAGGCTGTCACCGCCGCGAGCGGCCAGGTGCGACGCTCGATGGTGCGCGAGCCCCAGATCAGGCTGCGCCCAGCCGAGGAATAGGGCGAAAGGGGGGCGGCCACCAGCACATCGCCCAGGGGGTGCACCGCCTCGATCAGGGCAGCCAACCCCGGCGAGGCGATGCCATCGTCGTTGGAAATCAGGATGAGGGGACGATCGGAAGACATGGGCACCTCAGTTCCCTGGAACCGGGAAGCGCACGCAGAGGGACCGCACATCGCCCCGGGCCGATTGCAGCACCTGGCGGTCCTCCGGGCTGCGCAGGATGCGGGCGATCAACTGCGCCACCTGGCGCATTTCTCCCTCGCCGAGGCCGCGCGTCGTCGCCGCCGC
Source organism: Anaerolineae bacterium (assembly GCA_034436375.1). Lineage (GTDB taxonomy): Bacteria > Chloroflexota > Anaerolineae > SpSt-313 > SpSt-313 > DAOTVS01. Next base: position 10,606 of record DAOTVS010000092.1, read on the forward strand.
CGTGCCCAGGCGAATCCCGCTCGTCTCGCGCGGGCCGCGCGTATCATAGGGAATCAAGTTCTTGTTGACGGCAATGTTCGCTGCCTCCAGAGCGGTTTCGGCCTGGGCGCCCGTCAGCCCCAACGGCGACACGTCCACCAGCAACAGATGGTTGTCGGTGCCGCCCGAAACGACCCGGAGCCCACCGGCCGCCAGCTCTTCGGCCATCACCCGGGCATTGGCAACAACCTGACGCGCATAGTCAGCAAACGCGGGGCGCGCTGCCTCGTGCAGGGCCACCGCCTTGGCGGCAATAATGTGCATGAGCGGCCCCCCTTGTGTACCGGGGAAGACGGCCTTGTCGATCGTCGAGGCCCAGCGCTCCTTACAGAGGATCATCCCGGCCCGCGGGCCGCGCAGCGTCTTGTGGGTGGTCGTGGTCACCACGTCGGCATAGGGCACCGGGCTCAGGTGCACTCCCGCCGCCACCAGGCCGGCGATGTGGGCCATATCGACCATCAGCTGCGCCCCCACACTGTGTGCAATCTCGGCCAGGCGCGGAAAATCGATCTCCCGCGGATAGGCGCTCGCCCCCGCCAGGAGCAACTTGGGCCGGTGCTCTTGCGCCAGTCGCTCCACCTCGTCATAGTCGATCCGCTCCGTCTCGCGATCGACCCCATAGAAGAAGAAGCGGTAGAGACGCCCGGAAAAGTTAAAGCTCGAGCCGTGGGTCAGGTGCCCGCCATGGGCCAGGCTCATCGAAAGCACTGTATCGCCCGTCTGCAAGAGCGCCTGGTACGCCGCAGCATTCGCCTGCGAGCCCGAATGGGGCTGCACGTTGGCATGATCGGCGCCAAAGAGGGAGCAGGCGCGCTCAATCGCCAGGCGCTCCACCTCATCGGCATACTGGCAGCCGCTGTAATAGCGATGACCGGGATATCCTTCCGCGTACTTGTTGGTCAACACCGACCCCTGGGCCGCCAGCACCGCCCGGCTTACGTAATTTTCCGATGCAATCAACTCGAGCGTGTCCTGCTGTCGCCGGAATTCTGCCCGGATCGCCGACCAGATCTGCGGATCCGTCTCCGCCAGGGGCGATCGCTCGCCCACATCCACGGACGATTGTTCGAGCATCTCCGGCCGCCTGCCAGTCGCTGTCGACATGAACCCCTCCACCTATCATCGCGACCCCGGCCGCGAGTCATGATTATGCCACCGGGCCATCGGCGCCGGCGGCAGTGCAGACAGTATATTGATAGGATTACGAGACGTCAAACGCAAAGGTGCGGCGCGAGGCAATTGCGCCTCTGGCGCTTTGTAGTAGTATAGAAGAGTTACTTCATCTGTGAGTATCCCTGCCTGGATAGGGAGGTTCCATGCTGCATACGCCAAGCCTATCATCCAGCGCGGCCCCCGACCTGGCCTCCACCGTGAGGGATGTGTTGGGGTCTTCTTCCCGCGCCCTTATCGTTGTGACCAGCAGTGTCTCTGCTGCCCTCTACCTCGTGGGGGCGATTACGGGCTGGAGCATGGCCGCGTTGGGCAATACCGTCCTTGTGGCGCTGGTGACCATCGTGAGCGCTGCCATGGCGCTCTACATCCTCCCACGGAGGCTACTGGCGGCGCAGTTGCTCTGGCTCGCGGGGGTTGGCTCTGCCATCATGCTGGCTATCTACCTCTTCCGCCAGTCTGAGATCGCCTACTTCCTCGCCCTGCTCCCGCTCATGGCGGTCGTCATGATGGGCTGGGGCGCCGGTGTGCTGGCAGAAGCCCTCCTGACGGCCTGCGTCTGGTGGTTAGCTCACGCTATCCTGAAGGGAGCCATGTCTCCTCCGCACTACATTGGCATCGTGGCCAGCGGCGCAGTCGTAGCCCTTTTGGCTTGGTCCGCGATGCGCCCACTGCTCACCATCACAGAATTCGCCCTTTCTGCCTACGAGCGAGGCCAGCAGACCGTGGAGGCCATGAGGCAGCAGCGCCTGGAGCTCAAGCAGGCCCAAGAGGATCTATCGCTGGCCAACCGCGAGCTGGCACGCATCTCCGACCGCCTGGAAGCCATGTACCAGGTCGCCGAGGAGGCGCGACAGGCTAAGGAACAGTTCGTAGCCAATGTGAGCCACGAGTTCCGCACTCCCCTCAATATGATCATCGGCTTTAGCGAGCTGATCACTCAATTGCCTGAGGTTTATAGCGACCAGTTGCCCCCGATGCTCCTGGCCGACATTGCAGCCATCCAGCGCAACAGCCAGCATCTGGCCAAGCTGGTGGACGATGTGCTGGACTTGAGCCAGATCGAGGCAGGCCGCATGGCCCTCCACAAAGAGCGAGCCGCCCTGGAGGAGATCATTGACGCGGCTGTCGTTGCTGTGCGCGCACTCTATGAATCTAAAGGTCTCTACTTGCGGATCGAACTCGAGCCGAACCTGCCACCCCTGCTTTGTGACACGACGCGCATCCGCCAGGTGCTGCTGAACCTGCTGGGCAACGCGGGCCGTTTCACTGAAAAGGGCGGGGTCTGCATCCGAGCCCGCCGAGAACCAGGCAATATCGTTGTCAGCGTTGCCGACACAGGAACCGGCATCGCGGCGGCTGACCAGCAGAGGGTGTTTGAGCCTTTCCAGCAGGCGGATAACTCGCTGCGGCGCCAGTACGGTGGGAGCGGCCTGGGCCTGAGCATCAGCAAGCGTTTCGTGGAGATGCACGGCGGCAAGATGTGGCTGGAGAGTGAAGTGGGCGTGGGCACCACCTTTTGCTTCAGCCTGCCGCTGGAGACATCCTTGCCCGTTGGGCTGGCACAGGCCGATGATGCACGCCGATGGTTCAGCCCCTACAACGATTACGAATATCGCATCCAGACCCGGCGTTCCAAGGCTCCCCCATTGACAGTAGAGCCTCGCCTTGCAGTCCTGGAAAAGGGCGAGGCCCTCCAGCGGCTGCTCAATCGCTACCTGCAGGGCGTGGAGGTGATGGCGCTGCAGACTCCAGAACAGGCCCGCGAGGACCTGCATCATGCGCCAGCCCAAGCCCTGATCGTGAATGCCTCGCCCGAGGAGGGGGGCGACACGTGGGGTCGGCTGGGGGATCTACCTTACGATACGCCCTTGATTCGCTGTTGGGTGCCCGCACAGGATGAGGCAGCGCGCCAGTTGGGCGTGGTGCGCTATCTGATCAAACCCGTGACGCGGGACACCCTGCTTTCGGCCTTGGACGAGATGGGCAAGGACGTGCGCCGTATCCTCCTGGTCGACGACCAACAGGAGGTCCTGCGCCTCTTCTCTCGCATGTTGGCCTCTGCCGGCCGCGGATACCACGTCCTCCGGGCTACCAGTGGGCCACGGGCGCTGGACCTGATGCAGGAAGCGCGCCCCGACGTGGTATTACTCGACCTCATTATGCCAGGGATGGACGGATTCCAGGTCCTGCAGGAGAAAGGCCGGGACCCTGCGCTCCGAGAGATCCCGGTCATCATCATCTCTTCGCGGGATCCTGGCGGCGAGCCAATCGTGAGCAATACGCTGAGCGTCACCCGGGCCAGGGGCCTGTCAGCACAAGACCTCTTGAACTGCATCCAGGCTATCAGCGAGGCTCTTTCTCCGTCCGCCCGATCTGAGAATCGAGCACGGCCAGGAACTCCTGCCGGGTGATAGGCTTGCGGATAAAAGCGCTGGCGCCGAGGAGACGCGCCATCTCTTTTTGAGCGAGGATCGTACAGACCACGACGGGGATGTTGGCGGTAGCAGGGTGCTGCCGCAACCGCCCCAGCACTTCCCAGCCATCAACGCGGGGCAGCATCACGTCGAGCACAATCACTCGCGGCAAGATCTCGGCGGCGCGGTCCACCGCCTGCTCAGCATCCCGCACGCTAATCAGGTGATAAGGGGTGCCGAGAGTGTAGCGCTGCAAAAGCTGGAACATGTCCGCATTATCATCGATAACCAAGACGGGCGATTGCTCAACCGCCGGCCAGGTCAGGGTGGCGTCGAAAGCCCGGGCGTCGGCTGCCAGCATCAGGCAGCCCTTGGAGAGCTCAGCCAGGCGCTCGGCCATGTTCAGGCTCGCCGCCTCATCGCCGAGACTCGGCTTGGGCCCAGAAGGATAGCCTGGGCAACGGATGCGCAGCTCCACATCCCAGCCCACGGGCCTGACCGAAATAGAGACCTCACCACGCGAGGCACGCGGGATAACCACAGTCAGGATGCTCAGCAAACACTGGCGAAGGACAGCCAGATCGACCGGCACATCGGGCAGATCATCCGCCACTACAACATCCAGCCGCACTCGATGCTCCTCAGCCAGCCGGCGCGACAGATCCAGCACGCCGGGCAGGGTCTGGTTCAGGTCCGTCCGACTGCCCCGCGAGGCGTCAGCCACCCATGACAGATCCTCGCTCATGGCCAGGGTCTCGCTCTCATCCTGGAGAACATCGTCGCTATCGGGCTCTTCGGCCGGAGATGCGTGGGGCGCCTGGGCGCTGGGGCCCATTTCGATATGGAACTGGCTGCACAAGAGATCAGCCAGGGCCTCCAGGGCATCCCGCTCCTTGCGCCGGAGGTGACGCGGGCTCATGCGCATCTGATCCGCCACCTCGGCCTGGCTCGACTGCTCGACATAGCGGTAGAACAGGGGCTCATAGATCTCCCAGGCAGGGGAGTGCGAAGGCTCCTCAGCCGGCGGCTCCAGCGAGCGAATGGCGTCGATCAGGATGCGCTGCAGCGCCGAAGCGGTGTCAAAGCGGCCGGCCACGCCAAAGAGGGTGGCCAGTGGGCTGCGAGAGAGGGAATGAGGCTCGTAGAGGTGCACAAGATTCGCGCGAAGATCCTTTATGAACTGATCCCTGGAAAGCATGTCCGCTCTCAAGTCCTCTGAATGGCCGAAAGCCGTCCCATTCCAGTCCCGATATTCAACATCCGGCAAAGGTCTTGTGGTATTATACAATGGACGCCAGGTCCGCGCCAACCTGCCTACTGGGGCATAACTGGGTGATCGCACACGGCAACCTTTCGCGATTGCCGATGGCGCTGCTGCATCAGCGGCAGCCAGTGTATAGCCAAGCCTGAAAGAGGAGGAACAGTAATGAGCGAGAAGCAACTGAGCCGTCGGAAATTCCTGTCGCTGTGCGGCCTGGCAGCTACAGGCGCCGCTCTCGCCGCCTGTGCGCCTTCGCCACAACCTACGGCGGCGGCGACAGAGGCCGCTCCAGCAGCAACGACGGAAGCTACGGCCGTCGTCGCCGCAACCCCGACCGTCGCAGCGGCTGTAGCCCCCAAGGGCGGCGCCACGTTGCGTTACTGGGATGGCTGGAGCGGCGCGGCAGAGACCAATGCTTGGGACGCCATCACAGCGACAGACGAGTTCAAAGAGGCGCTGGGCGACAACCAGTTCGAGCGCAAGGAAAACAGCGGCGGTGATGAGGCATTGACTACAGCCGTCGCTGGCGGCGATCCACCCGATACCGCATCGAACTTCCAGTATCTCGACTTTATGGCCCGCAGCATGTGCCTGCCTTTGCAGGACTATGTCAATGCCAGCTCTGTCGTCAAGCAGGCGGATTTCTTCGAAGAGAGCTGGAAGGAGGGGTTCTACAAAGGCACCCAATTCGGCATTCCCTGCTACGAGGGCTTTTTTGCCTTTGGCCTGTTCTATAACGGCGCGCTCGTGGAGAAGGCTGGGCTGGACCCCGACAAGCCCCCTGTCACCTGGTCTGAGGCTCTGGACTGGTGCAAGAAGCTGACGGTGTTCGATAGCGCCGGCAACCCTACCACTATTGGCCTGAGCCCCTACACGACAGAGGGCGCGGGCCCCTGGACCTCGGACGGCTGGATGGTGCCGACCTCCTGGGGTTGGGATTGGTTCGACGAAACGACCGGCAAGTTCGACCTGAACAACGACAAGATGATTGATTCGTTGAACACGCTCAAGCAGTTCGTCCAGTTCATCGGACCCGACAAGGTCGCCGCCTTCTACAATGTCAGTGGCCACGACTCCTGGGGAGGGGCTATGGCCGCCGGGATCGAGGTCGCTTCGATTCAGGGTTACTGGATTGCCGGTATGATGGCGGCCACAGCACCCGATATTTCCAAGAACTGTAAGGCCTCCTGGCTACCCGTGCCAGACAGCCGCAAAGGCGTCAGAGTGCAAGGGCAGCGTGGGCACCTCTTCACGATCTTCAAGGGCGCCCAGAACCCTGACCTGGCCTTCAAGCTCTGCGAGGTGCTGCAGAGCAAACCAGCCCTTGACGCCTACTTCAAAGCGGAAGGCTTTCTGCCGAGCCGCCCGGCGTACGTGACCTCCGTGGATACCAGCGCCGCCCCGGGGCTGGACTTTTATGTGCAGTCCATCAAGGACACCACCGAATGGCACCGGCCGCTGGCGTGCGAGATCACCACGTACGTTTACGACCAGTACACCGCCCTCTACGACCAGGTCAACCGGGGTACAATGGACGCCAAGGAAGCTGCTGCAGAGCTGCAAAAGCGCTGCGAGACCGAGTACAAGAATCAGGGTTTTGCTTCGTAAGCTTTTCCTGAACCGTCGGTCGTTGGCCTCCCCAGCGCTGCTCACTGGGGAGGCCAACGACGCCTCGGAGGGTTGATGTGGCAAAGGAAGGAATTCTGCACCTGAGCTACCAGGAGCGGCGACGGCTGGCCAGGGGATTGATCTTCGTTTCCCCCTGGCTGCTGGGGCTTTTGCTCCTGGGAGCCTATCCACTGATCTCCTCGATCTACTACAGTCTGCACCGCTACGACCTCATGCGCCCGGCAGTTTTCATCGGCCTGAGCAACTATACCGAGTTGTTCACCACCGATCCGACCTTCAAGCAGGCCCTGGTCAATACCTTTTGCTATGTGGGCATCGGCGTGCCTGTCTCCATCATTTCAGCCTTTTTGGCGGCCACGCTGCTGAACACCAAGATGTTGGGGCGCCCTGTCTTCCGGGCTATCTTTTACTTCCCGGCTATCGTGCCGGCTACGGTCTCTGCTACTGTCTGGAGCTTTCTGTTGAACCCGCAATATGGCGCCATCAATGCCACCCTGCGCGCGTTCAAGCTCCCGATCGTGCCCTTTCTCACCAGCCCCACCTATGCCATGCCCTCGGTGATCAGCATCGCCTGGGTCTGGGGCTGTGGCTATACGATGGTGCTTTTCCTGGCCACCCTGCAGGATGTGCCGCGCGAGCTATACGAGGCAGCCACAGTCGATGGCGCCGGCGCCTGGCACAAGTACTGGAACGTCACCATCCCCATGTGCACGCCGGTCATCCTCTTCAACCTGGTGACGGGCCTCATCTACGGCTTCCAGGACTTTACCTTCCTCCGCCTGCTCACCAACGGCGGCCCCGGCAACGCCACCGAGGTCTTTTCGCTGGAGCTTTTCAAGAATGCCTTTGAGTATCTGCGCATGGGCAAAGCCTGCGCCATGGCCTGGGTGATGTTCATCATTGTTGTGATCCTGACGGTCTTGCTCTTCAAATCGTCTGCGCGCGTGGTGTACTATGCCGATACGAACTGATGGGGATTGCCCTGCAGGTGGAATGGTGAATAGGAGGCCGAGATGAGCGGTACACCTGCCGCAGCCGGCGCGCTGGCCGTGCACGCACGCAAGCGAAAACGCCCTTCGTTCTGGGCGAGCCAGGTGCTCAAGTACGTCCTGCTCCTTGTGCTCTCGGCCAGCTTTATGCTTCCGCTGTTCTGGATGATCGCCTCGTCGCTCAAGACCAGCGGACAGATCATCGCCATCCCACCCATCTGGTGGCCCAACCCGATACGCTGGGCGAACTATCCGGAAGCCTGGGCCACGGACCGTTACGCCCTCTACCTGTTCAACACGGTCTTTCGCTATGCCCTGCCCGTGACACTGCTCTCGGTCTTTTCCAACGTCGTCGTCGCCTATGGGTTTTCGCGCCTGCGCTGGCCCGGCCGCGAGACGCTGTTTTCCATCCTGCTGGCGACTATGATGATCCCGGGCCAGGTTTACATGGTGCCCCTCTACATCATCTACCGCCGCCTGGGCTGGATCAACTCCTACTATCCGTTGACGGTGCCAGCGATCTTTGCCAACGCCTACTATGTCTTCCTGCTGCGGCAGTTTTTCCGCACTATCCCGAATGAGCTGTCGGAGGCAGCCTGCATTGACGGGGCGGGTGAGTGGAGCATTCTCTGGCGCATCATCATACCTCTGGTGCGCCCGGCGATCGCCGTCATTGCCCTGACGACCTTCACCGGCGCCTGGAATGACTATATGGGGCCGCTCATCTATATCAACAAAACCGACATCTACCCGTTTTCTCTGGCGTTGGGCAGAATTGGCGCCGCGCTGAGCCAGGTTGGGGCGATCAACAAGGGGTTGTATTACTCCTACGAGATGGCCATCAGCGCCATTTTCACGATCCCGGTGATCCTTCTCTTCTATTTCGCCCAGCGCACATTTATCGAGGGCATCAAGCTGACTGGCATCAAGGGATAGCCAGAGTTCTGCGGTAACCGTTAGTCCTACAGCCATTCAGGATGCAGTTGACGCCCGGTAGCAGCCGGCTGATTCGCTTCGCCGTCGCCCGGCCCTGATCCAGAAAGGGGTTTTGGTGATGCTGGAGACAGGCCGCTGGCGGCCTGTCTCCAGCATCACCAAAACCCCCAAAGGCTCCGTTCCAGTCAAGAGCGAAGCAAAGGACCCGGATACCATCGTTGGCGAGGCGACAGGTACGGTTGTCGTATTCGGCGTGACCATTCAACAGAAGGAGATTGCTTCATGAAACGCACCAAGATCGTCATCATCGGCGCCGGGAGCGCCCAGTTTGTGCAGGGCCTTTTCGGCGATCTGATCCGTTCGGGCCGCCCCTGGGAGCTGGGCCTGGTGGACATTGACCCCTCGGCGCTGGCCGTGGCCGAGGGCTTGAGCCGGCGCATGGTAGAGCACAAGCAGGCGGATATCATCGTCAAGGGCTCCGTGGACCGGCGTGATCTGCTGCCCGGCGCCGACGTGGTCGTCCTGACCGTGGGCGTGGGCGGCCGTCGCGCCTGGTTGGCCGATGTGCAGA
>DAOTVS010000093.1:0-12724 GCA_034436375.1 Anaerolineae bacterium
TATGATGAGGCCGAGACGCACGAGCGCGTGACGGCCCTATGGCGGCAGGGGCGGCTGCGGGCTGGTATCTGGCTGGACCTGGAGCATCCCTTCCCGCTGGCAGAGATTGGGCAGGCCATTGAGGCGGGGAGAGAGCGCAGGATGGTCAAGTCGCTGGTCAAGCTGACGGTGGATTGAGCACAGTATAGAGTCTCACGCAGAGCTGCGGAGGACGGGGGGCAACTGCAGATGAACGCTGATTTATCGAGCAAGATCTGGGTCTGCAAAGATTCTGGGAATCTTGTAGATCATCTGTGCTTATCTGCGGTTTACTTCGCCATCGCACTCTCAAAGCATGCAGAGTATTTGTGGTTTGTGTAATATCCGATCTGGCAATGAAACCACTTGTGCGGATACAGATAGCCGATGACATTCGTATCAACGACGATCATGGGCGACCAGCCGATTTAGCCTGCAAGAACTCTTCATCCGTGATGGGGTAGTTGGCGGTCTTTTCGCGCAGCTTTCGCGCCCGGGCCAGGATCTCTTCCGGCTCGACCCTGTTGCTGCCTACAACCTGCTCGATACAGACAATGATCTCGCTGTTGAGGCTGCGGTGGTTCGCTGCGGCGGCCTGCTTCAGCCGCTCGTACAGCTCAGGCGGGATGTTTTTCACCGTGATCGTGGGCATTGGGTTATCCTCCACGATGGTTCCAATATAATACCATTATGGTGCTATTGACGTGAGATTGTCAAGCGTTGCACGGGGAAAGAGGTAACGAATGTCCAGACAGGCGTTATCCCCCGCCGATTCCGGCTTTACCGCCGAACTGCGGGTCAGCCCCAGGCCCGTGATTGCCGCCCTCACAGCCCTGGCCCTCCTGTGTTTCTGGGTAGGCGATGCCAACCCTGATCCCTCGTGGTGGCTGCCCTATGTGCTACTGGCCCTGCTGAGCATACTGTTGGCAGCCCTCGTCTGGGTGCTGGAGGGAGTTTCCCTCCTCGCTGCCCGCTGGCTGGCTGTGACCTCGGTGGCTGCAGTTGTGTTCTTGGGCAACACATGGATTGGGTTGCCGGGCACTCTGGTGCTGTTGTCGATCCCGATCGCTTTGGCGGCCGCCTTCATCAGCCTTGCCGCTGCTACCGGGATGGCGCTGGTGGAGACGGTAGCCCTCTTCCCAAGTGCCCTGGTAGATGGGCTGGGCGCGACCGTGGTGGCGCTCCTGGCCGTCTGGGCCACGCTTGGGATTTTGATCCTCATTTATGGCCGCGTCTATGGAGTCAATCGGTGGGCATGGGAGTACTTCCGCCGGGCGCAGGGGCTGTTGGAGGAGGCCCGCGACCGCAAGGTCGAGCTGCAGCAGGCCCTGGAGGACTTGGCGGAGGCCAACCTGCAGCTTGTGCGGCTGAACGATCTGGCCCAAGGCCTGAGGCAAGCCGCCGACGATGCCCGTTTGGCCAAGGAACAATTCGTGGCCAATGTGAGCCATGAGCTGCGCACTCCGCTCAACATGATTACCGGCTTTAGCGAAATGATCCTGCAGTCGCCGGAAACCTATGGCAGCAGGTTGCCCCCTGCGCTCCTGGCTGACTTGGCCGTGGTGCAGCGCAACGCCGAGCACCTGGCCGAGCTGATCGACGATGTGCTCGACCTGAGCCAGATCGAGGCGAACCAGATGGCCCTCAGCCGTGAGATGGCGCCTTTCGAGGAGATCGTGGACGAGGCCGTGACGGCGGTGCACCCTCTCTTTGCCTCCAAGGGCCTGTACCTTGAGACCGAAGTTGCCCCGGGTCTGCCTCCCGTGTTCTGTGATCGCACGCGCATGCGTGAGGTGCTGCTGAATCTACTCTCCAACGCCGGCCGCTTTACCGAGCGTGGGGGAGTCCGCGTGCGCGTCTGGCGGGAGGGGCAAAACTTGATGGTTTCCGTGGCTGATACGGGCGTCGGCATTGCCCCCAAGAATCTGGGCAAACTCTTCGAGCCTTTCCACCAGGTCGACGGTTCCATTCGCCGGCGCTATGGCGGCACCGGCCTGGGCCTGCCGATCAGCAAGCGCCTGATTGAGCTACACGGTGGCCAGATCAGGGTGGAGAGCTGCGAGGGCGCGGGCACAACTTTTGTCTTCCAACTACCAGTGATGCCCCCGGCCAGTGATGACTCGTGGCGCCGCCTCACACCGGGCTGGGAGTTTCTGCAGCACACCCATCCCTCTATGGCGCCCAAAATCATTACGCGACCGCGCCTGGTCGTCGTAGAGAGTAGCGATGTGCTGCAACGGCTGCTCAGCCGCTATTGGGATGGTGTGCAAGTGGCGCGCGTGAATAGCCTGCAGGAGGCGGCGGCAGATTTGGGCCGTGTGCCCGCCCTGGCCTTAGTGGTGAATGGCGCCTCGCTGGGCGAGGCCCTTGGGCAGATCGGCACTACACCCCTCCCTGCCGGCCTGCCCGCCATCGTCTGTTCGGTGCCAGAGGTGCATGGGAACCCGGTAGCCCTGGGCGTTGCTGAGCGGCTGGTCAAGCCCATCTCTCGGGAGGCGCTTCTGAGAGCACTGGACCGGCTGGGGTTGACTGAGGGGACCGTGCTCATTGTCGATGACGAGCCCGATGCACTGCAGCTTTTCGGCCGTGTGCTGGCCTCAGCAGGGCGGCGCTACCGGGTGCTCCTGGCGCGCGATGGGCGGGAGGCGCTGGAGATCCTGCACGAATGCCGGCCCGATGTGATCCTGCTCGACCTGATCATGCCCAATATGGATGGGTTCCAGTTGCTCGAGCAGCGGCGGCACGACCCGGACTTGCGTGATATACCGATCATTGTCATCTCGGCTCAGGATGCTGCTGGCCAGCCGATTGTGAGCAGCGGAGTGGCCGTAACGCGCAAGGATGGCCTCTCGGGCCGCCAGTTGCTGGCCTGTATCCAGTTTCTCAGCGGGTCACTCTCGGCGATGGGCCAAGCAAGCGGTCCAGCGCAGCCAATAGCTCCTTCCGGCTGACTGGCTTGCGCAGGAATTCGCCTGCCCCCAGGGTCAGTGCCAGTTGCTCCTGCGGGAGGATCGTACACACAATTACCGGGATGGCGGAGATCTCGGGGTGCTCCCGCAGTTGGGCCAGGAGGGTCCAGCCGTCCCGCTCCGGCATCATCACATCGATCACAATGGCCGCCGGCTGCAGGTCCCGGGCCAGGCTCAGGCTCTGTTCCGGATCGCTCGTGCCGGCAAAATGATAGCGGCTGCCGGCCAGGTAGCGCCCAAAGAGCTGGAGGATATCAGCGTTGTCGTCGATAACGAGCACCATCACCTGATCTTCCAGGGGCAGTATGATCTCGGCGGCAAAGGCCTCCCCCGACTCGGTTGTAACCTGCAGCGCGCCGCGACAGAGCTCGAGGAGCTTCTCGGTCATCTGAAAGACTTCCGAAGTCTCCGAGATTTCGGAAGTCTGGTTGCTTCCCATCGCCTGCACAGTGAGGCGTATCTCTCGGCCTTGCATTTGCGTGCGGATGCGGACCTGCCCTTCAGAAGCCCGGCTGGCCGCCATGCTCACGATATTGAGGAGCGCCTGGCGCACAATGGGCACCGGCAGGGGCACCCGTGACAGGTTCTCGGGGGCGACATAGGCTGCCTCAGCCCGCATAGACTGCAGCAGCGGCTCAAGGGTCTGCAACACACCCCGCGCGATCTCGTTGATATCGGCCATCTGCACAGAGATAGAGTCTTTGAGTGAGGCCAACTCCTCGGCGCGGCTGGGCACCCGGATTCCCTCGGCTTCAGCCTCATCCGGCTCGGGGAACGATGCGAACCGGGAGATCTGGGGCGCCAGATTGTGCGTTGTGCGCAGATAGTCGGCGAGCACCTGGCGAGCCGCCTTTTCCTCGCGCTGTAATTGACGCACGCTCAAGCCCAGATCCAGAGCGACCTCGTCCTGTTTCACTTGCTCGATATAGCGGCGGCGCAGCACCTGGTACACGCGCCAGGTGCGCGTCTCGCCGGGCGCGCCCGGTGCCGGCCGGAGTGCCTCAATGGCGTCGGTCAGGGTACGCTGCAGGGCTGAAATAGGGTTCCGGCGCTGCCGCAGGTCGAACAGCTCCAGCAGGGGGCTATTGCGGATTACGGACGGGTCATACAGGCAGTAGAGTACCCGGCGCAGGTGGTGGTCGAACCATTCGGTTTCCTCTTCGGTTCCCACGATACCCTTCCAATGTCAGGTGCTTGTCGCCTTCTTGGCGGGAAGGACCTCACGGCGACGGAATATTCTGCTATGATGAGTATATACGGCAGCTTGGCGGCTACCAAGCTGCATTATAGTCCGGGAAGGACCATGCCACAAAAGATGTGAGCCAAGGAGGCAACATGAGAGGGGACAGGAGTCTGAGCCGTAGGGGTTTCCTCCGCTTCTGTGCTATGGCAGCTGGAGGGACTCTGCTAGCGGCGTGCGCCCCTGCACAGCCGCAGATCGTCAAGGAGACGGTCGAGGTGACGGTCAAAGAGACTGTGCCGGTCACGGTCAAGGAGACTGTCCAAGTTCAGGTGACAACAGTGCCCAAGGGCAAAGTCGTTGTCGAGTGGTGGTGGCTCTGGGGCGGCGTGAATGGCACGGAGGGCTTGAAGGCAATGAGTGAAGCCTTTAATGCTCAGAGCGATTCTATTGCAGTCAAGTCCCTCGTGCCTGCCGGCGATATCAATGAGAAATACACCACAGCTATCGCGGGAGGAAACCCACCTGATCTGGCTGTGGGAGTCTGGACTGCATTCTCAGAACTGGCTGCTCGCGGTGGCTTAATGCCGCTGGATGAGTGGCTCAGTGCCAGCACCGTAATCCAAAAAGATGACTTCTTCCCGGGCCTGTTCGAAGCCTCAACTTGGATGGGCAAGATCTATGGTGTGCAGTGCGCCGAGTGTGGTCCACGTCAGGGCTTGATGTACAATGTGGATCTGGTCAAGGGTGCAGGGTTGGATCCCAACAAACCTCCGCAGACCTGGGAAGAGGTCTATGATTGGCACCAGTCGATCACCAAGCTCGATAAAGCTGGCAATGTGGTAGTCCTTGGCCTCGATCCACTTGATGCCATGGGGGGGCGAACACCTTCTGCGGACACCGATATCCTATGGATGGATTCTTTTGGCGCCAAATGGTGGGACCAGCCCAACCTGAGCTTCACATTCGATCAGGAAGCGGTTATCCGCACCTTCACCACCATCAAAAAGTTCTACGATTCTGTCGGCGTCACCAAGATGGAGGGCTATCGGTCCAGTTACGGTACCTGGACCGCCAGCCCTCAAGCCAGTTTCCCTGCGGGGGTCGAGGGCATGATCCTCGATGGCTACTGGTCGCCGCCCTGGATGAAAACCAATGGGCCTAAGGTGAATTTTACGGCCACTTGGGCTCCGACTTCGGAAGAGAGAAAGGGCAAGAAATACCAGAATGTCGGAGGGCACCAGGGCAATATCCCCAAGGGGGCCAAGCATCCGGAGGAAGCATTCAAGCTTCTCGAGTTCCTAACTACTGATGAAGCAGCCACCATCAACTGGGATAAAACCGGTTTTCTCTCTCCGCGCAAGTCATGGGTGCAGAAGAATACGGACCGCATTATCAAGGACGTGCCACAGGAGGAGTTTTTCCTCCGCTCCATGTTCGAAGCCGACGAAATGTGGCCGAGCCCCCTATGCCCGATTGTGGGTTTCGTTGGCTCCGAGTGGAACAAGGCGGTATCCAACGTCAATTATGGCAAGAGGACTCCTGAGGAGGCAGCCAAAGATCTGCAGGCCGCCGTGACCGCTGAGATGGACAAGCAAAGGCCGGGTTTCATCAAGTAGAGTTACAGTTCTGGGCAGATGGGTAATGCGTCATCTCATCTGCCCAGAGCCATTTCGCTCCACAGTGATCGTCAGCACTGTTGGGTACTCACCGGCTCTCCATATGCGCATGATCAACTGCGGTACTAATCAGAGGTGGACGAATGGTAGTTACCATAAAAACGCGAATGCGACGGCAGGAGGTGCGTAGCTTCATCACTGGAATGCTCTTCATCTCTCCCTGGATACTGGGCTTCCTGGCGTGGACGATCTATCCCATTGTAGCTTCCCTCTACTACAGTTTTACCCAGTACAACATTATCCAGCCGCCGCGCTTCATCGGCGTGCAGAACTACATAGAGATGATTGCTCAGGATCAGACTTTTCGGATCGTGCTGGGCAACACCATCTACCTTGCTGTCTTGGGCGTCCCGATTGGCTTGGCTGTGGCTTTCCTATTGGCTTCCTTGCTCAACAATGAGTTCAAGCTACGTCCCCTTTTCCGCACCATCTTTTTCCTGCCTTCCATCGTGCCGGCCGTCGCCTCTGCCGAGGTTTGGCGCTGGGTTTATAACGAGCGCTATGGGCTGATTAACTCGCTGCTGGCCTTGATGGGCTTGAGTACGATCCCCTGGCTTTCCTCCGAGGCGCTGGCCAAGCCTTCCTTGATCATCATCGGTTGCTGGGCGCAGGGTTCGGCCATGGTGATTTTCCTGGCAGCGCTTCAGGATGTGCCACGGTCTCTCTACGATGCTGCTCTAGTTGACGGCGCAAACTGGTGGCGGCGCTTCTGGCACGTGACCATCCCTATGTGTACGCCGGCCATTCTCTTTGTCATGCTGACCAGCATGATCGGCACTTTCCAGTACTTCACTCTCGGCTGGCTGCTGACCGGAGGCGGGCCCAACCAATCGACCGAGTTCTACAGTATCTACCTCTACCGAAACGCTTTCAAGTTCTTCAAGATGGGGTATGCATCGGCTCTGGCCTGGGGCCTGTTCATCATCGCCGTCGTATGCACCATGGTCATTCTGCGCTCCTCTGCTCGCTGGGTATATTACGGAGGAGGAGAAGAATGATGAGCTACATAGGGCTGCCTAGCAATCTATATACGCATCTTCGATAGAGGGGGCCGAATTGTGACGCAAGGAATAGTGGCTTGCAGGCAAGATGAGCGGCTGGCGAGCGATGTTAGGCGTCGTCATGCTTCACATGTGGCAAAACGCATGCTTCTGTACACGACAGTGGTAGTGCTGGGGGTTATATTTGCCTTGCCACTCATCTGGATGGTCTCTACGTCTCTGAAGGTGGATTCACAGGTCTACGTCGTTCCGCCGGTGTGGTTTCCCGATCCCATTCGTCCGCTGAACTATGTGGAAGTGTTGACGGTGGCGCCTTTCGGACTGTATTTCGCCAACACTATGCGTTACGCCTTACCCAGCATTGTTGGCGTGTTGCTCTCCTGCTCCCTGGTAGCCTACGGCTTCTCTAGGATTCGCTGGTGGGGGCGTGACACTTTGTTCTTCCTCTGCATCGCAACGATGATGGTTCCCTTCCAAGTGCGCATGATCCCCCTCTATATCATTTTCAAGAATCTGCAGTGGCTCAACTCCTATAAGCCACTCGTTGTGCCTGCCTTCTTTGGGGAGGCGTACTATATCTTCCTGCTGCGCCAGTTTTTCCTCACTATACCTCGTGAACTGTGCGATGCGGCCCGGGTGGATGGCTGCTCCGAGCTGGGGATCTTTGCTCGGATAGTATTGCCCTTGGCCAAACCGGCGCTGGCCGTGGTCGGCCTTTACCAATTCTTGGGGAGCTGGAACGACTACCTGGGGCCGCTCATCTACCTGAACGACCAGGCGCTCTATCCGCTGGCCCTGGGGCTGCAGGTGCTTGGGCAAGCCGCCTACAGAGAGACCCAGCGCTGGCCGTATCTAATGGCTGCGAGTACGGCGATCATCGCCCCTGTGATCCTTATCTTCTATCTTGCGCAACGAACATTTGTTGAGGGTATCACCCTCACCGGGATCAAGGGCTGAAGCCTATACCAGCGACTCTGGCTAGCTGGAGACTGCGCGCAGATGGGTATCAGAGAAAACGTTCTTGCCATACTGCAAGGTGTACGACCAAGCCACATCCCGTGGACGATCTACAAAGTGCTCTTGCCTCGGAGCGACACAGAGCGATCAGTGAGGAACGCCGGTCTCGGGTTGGTCAGCAGTGTGGCAATCTGCCATAGTCGATGCCCGCACGTCGAGGTGGAGGAGCGCTGGCTGCAAGGCGATACCCCGATCCTGCAGCGTGACTACCATACGCCCGTGGGCAGCGTTTCAGAGCGGCTGCGGACCGACTTTTCGGCCCTCAATGAGGGATATCAGAGCCAATGGGTCGTGGAGTATATGGTCAAGAGCGTCCACGATTATGACGTGGTGCGCTTTATGATCGGGGATGCCGTGTACGAGCCGGATTACACCGGGTTCCTGCAGACTCAGGAACGGATGGGGCAGGATGGGGTTCTCATGGCTAGCATGGGCCGCTGCCCCCTGCAGCGTCTGTCCATTGAGTTCGCTGGGGTGGAGCGACTGGCCTATGATCTGCATGACTACCCAGGTGTCGTCGAGGGGTTGCTGGGTGTCATGGAGGAGCGGCAGCGCGAGGTGTACCACCTCGCGGCTGACTCCCCGGCTGAACTGATCTGGTCGCCGGACAATATCTCCTCCAGCCGCACCTCGGCGCGCTGGTTCGAGCGCTACATCCTGCCCTTCTACAACCGGCAGGCGCCCTTGCTTCACGAGAGAGGTAAGCTCTATGTGGCCCACATGGATGGGCCTCTGCGTGGTCTGAAGGACCTGATCGCGCGCTGTGACCTCGATGTAATCGAAGCTTTCACGCTGCCGCCCATGGGGGATCTCCCCATTGAGGAGGCGCAGGCCACCTGGCCGGGTAAGACGATCTGGTGCAACTTCCCGGAGTCCCTTTTCTTTGAGGGCCATGCTGCAGTGCTCGATCAGACGCTCGATCTGTTGCGCATGACGTATGAGGGTGGCCATTTCCTGTTGGGGCTGACGGAGGACATGCCGGAGAGCTGCTGGCGCGAAGGGCTTCTCGCCATGGCAGAGGCTGTGCAGCGATATCAGCAGGAGGTTGGACCATGGACCATAGACAACGCATCTTGGCGGCAATCCAGCACCAGCCTGTAGACCGCATCCCCACCGACATGTGGGCTACCCCTGAGGTGCGCCAGAAGCTTTTCGCCTACCTGCAGGTCGATTCCATGGTGGCCCTGTTTGATAAACTGGATATCGATGGCATCATGGGCATTGCCCCGCGCTATATTGGGCCTGCTCCCCGCAAGGAGGATGGCTATTGGGAGAACGAGTGGGGCATGGGCTACCGCTTGCAGGATTACGGCAGTGGCGCTTATGCTGAACAGGTGCGCTACCCTCTTGCCGGTGCCGAGACGATCGCTGACCTTGAAAACTACCCCTGGCCCTCACCCGATTGGTACGACTATGCGTCGCTGCGTGAGCAGGCTGCGCAGTACCCGGGGCGGGCGATCGAGTGCGGCTATACGGCATTGGCATACTATCACCTGCAGTTGCGCGGGCAGGAACTGTCATTGATGGATCCGCTCCTGCGGCCCGAGTTCACTCATCACCTGATCCGGCGGTTATCGGATTTCTTTACCGAATACCATCGGCGCTGCTTTGAGGCAGCAGCCGGCATCATTGACATAAGCCAGGTGACGGATGATTGGGGCTCTCAGCATGGCCTGCTGGTGAGCCCTCAAGTATTCGATGAGTTCTACCGCGTTCCCACACAGCGGGCCATTGACCTGGCGCACGCCTTTAGCATTCACGTTTTCCATCACGACGATGGCGATATGCGCGCCCTGCTGCCCGCGCTCACCGAGATGGGCATCGATATCCTCAATCCCATTCAGTGGCGCTGTGGGAATTGGGACCTGGCCGCGCTCAAGGCCGAGTATGGCGCTCGCCTGTGCTTCCACAGTGCGGTAGATAACCAGATCACATTGCCCTTTGGCACGCCGGAGGATGTCCGCTCCGAGGTTCGTTGGCTGATCGAGACGCTGGCGAATGACAGAACCGGCTTGATCATAGCGCCTTGCCACAATCTGCAGCCGGTCACTCCGATTGAGAATATCATTGCCTTGTACGAAACCGCACATCGATATCGTTGGCATGAGTGAGCCCATACTTTGAAAAGCGGGCTATTCCTCCAGATTCCCAGTTGACATGGGCGCAGGCCAGATGTATGATGTAATGGTGTAATACACCATCTGAGACATCTGGGGGTAAGAATGGGCAATTTGCATCGAGCACAGATTCTGCTGGATGAGGGGCAGCACCGGGCTCTAGCCATGCAGGCCAGGCTGGAAGGACGCAGCATCTCCGACCTGACGAGGGAGATCATTGCCCGTTACCTCGCTGAGCGAGAGGAAACGCGCCGCCAGGGACAACTGGAGGCCCTCGATCGCGCCCGTGCACTGCGCAGGCAGATACGCGAGGAGCACGGCGGCCAGCCGCTGACCATCGACGTTAACGACATGATCCGTCGCATGCGAGAGGAGCGCGATGAGCAGACCCTTACGGCTGGCTGTAGTTGATGCCAACATTGCGATCCATGCTGTGCTGGAAACAGAGCTGAGCCCCCTGGCCGAACGAGCCTGGGTTTCCTGGAATGAGGCAGGTACAGATACCTGCACTCCACGACTCTGGCTCTATGAGGTCACCTCGGCGATCCACCGCGCTTACATGCAGGGGCAAATTCGAGAGGAGCAAGCGCTGGCGGCGCTGGAGATTGCGCTCGGGTTCGGCGTGCAGATTGTGCCTGATGATGGCCTGGTTCCCGAGGCGTTCCGCTGGGCAACGCGGCTGGGCCGGCTCGCAACCTATGATTGCTTCTACCTTGCCTTGGCCGAGCACCTCGGCGCTGAGTTCTGGACTGCCGACAAGTCCTTGGCCAACGCCTCCAGGCAAGCCGGTCTGCCCTGGGTACACTGGATTGGCGAGCTGTAGACCACGGCATGCGCCAGTGGGTATTCAGAATGCAGCGACGGCCTCAAAAGCGCGCTGACTGCTGTCCAGGTTCTGGCCGTAGACGAGCCACTGCCCATCGTGTTCGCCCGCCCGCAGCAAGAGGCGCTCGCCCGGGCGGGTTTCGTTCAGGTAGTTGATCTGCAGCCGGCGTAGACGGCCGCTGCGGTACCGGTCAAAGGGGATAGTGTCGCAGACCCATTCCACGTAGCGGGCATTGTTGACGTGGCCCATCATGTCCACGGCGCTGTAGCCCGCCTGCACGGCCAGGGCTTCGGGCAGGTCATCGGGCATGGCGATCCTCTCCAATGGCTCGGCCAGCGCCGTCAGGCCGCCGTTGTCGGGCACATCGACTCCGAGCGTCTGGGGCCGGAGGATACGCCGGGCGGCCGGGTCGATGAGGAGCCAGGCCGAGGTGGCTACGGCCAGGGAGCGGCCATCAGGGCGGCGGAACTCGAAATCGCGCAGGAAAAAGACGCGCTGGCTGATGCCCTTGGGCCAGGTGCGGATGACGGCCGTCTCGTTCGGCGTGGGGAAATCGTCAAAGCGGATGCGCAGGCGGGAAAGGACCCAGACCTGCCCGGCGGCCAGCAGGGTGTCGAAATCATAGCCCCAGCTGGCGGCGTGATGGGTGGCCGTCTGCTGCATGGCCTGGAAGAAGCAGGCCGGCTTCCAATGCCGGTTGAGGTCGACCTCATAGTCGCTGACCGTGGTGGTTTCCGTCCAGAGTGGGGCCGGGCCGGCCGTACTGGCCCTCCGCATCGTCAGTGATGAGCCGTCCTCGGCCACGGTTGTGAAGCCAAAGCGCTGGTAGAGTGCAACGGCCGGGTTCCCGCGCGTGACGCTCAGCGAGAGCGCCCCATAGTGCCCCTGCGCTGCCTGCAGCAATTCCGCCAACAGCCTCGTGCCGATGCCTCTGCCCCGGTAATCCGGCAGGACCGCAATGGAGAGCTCCGGCGTCTGATCGTCGATATAGCCATAGCCCCGGTCCGCGCCGGTCAACAGGCGCACCCAGGCCGCCCCCACGGGTCGGTGCGTGCCGGTCTCGAGGGCCAATACTCCTATATCGCCCTCCCGGCCCCAATCCCGGGCATAGTGCGCGAGCGCCGGCTCGCGCAGGATCTCCCGGGGCGGTCTGGGCGCGCCCGCGGGGACGTATATGGCCTGATAGAGCATTTCCCACAGGAACGGCTGGTCTTCCGCACGGATGGGGCGCAGGTAGAACCCCCATGCTGCTGGCATAGCATGCCTCACTTGTGTGTAGTATCGTTGACTCGCGGTTCCTAACGGAGGAAGATGTACTGGCCCGCCTTTTCCCAATCCGGGCAGGTCAGGCCCTCCGGGTCCCAGGCCACGGCGCCGGCGCGGAGGGTCAGCAGGCAACGCAGCCTCTGCGTGCCCGGCATGCGGGCCAGCCCCGAGTCCACAAAGCGGCACTCGCCCTTCTCCAGACCGAGCACGGCCACGTCGCTTCGGCGCCAACGCAGAGGGCGCCCGGCGGCCCACTACACCCCTTGGTCAAGGATGGGTCGGGCGGAGCATATCAGCCGGTGCTCACCCGGCAGGCGCGCAAGGGCTATTTCCAGGTCAATCACTCACGAAACTCGGGCGCGCCGTCCACTGGGCGCTGCCGTATTCGCCCATCGTCACCGTGCCGGCGAGCGCGCCGTCGTCACGGGCCGCGCCGGTAAAGCGGTACTGGACCCGGCCCGGCCCGCTGCCGATCGTGGTGTTGAAGCGGACCTCCTGCCCGTGAATCTGGCCGCTGAGCGGGCCCGAGCCGTAGCGCGAGCGGTAGGCGCCGCTGAGCTCACTGCCCGCCTGCTCCAGCGAGGCCGAGTGCCGGCTCATGCCCAGGGTATAGCGAATCTCGATGAGCCAGGCGCCGGAGAGATCGCGGGC
>DAOTVS010000094.1:0-16888 GCA_034436375.1 Anaerolineae bacterium
GATCATCTCCAGGGGCACATCACCCTGCGGCTCCGGCGTCAGCGCCTCGATACCATCAAAAGGCAGATCCTTCAGATAGGGCAGCAGATCCCGGAAAAAGCCGTCGATGTGGGTGTGCGAGAAGATGCCCGCCCGCCGCAGCTGGCCGCAGCGCTTCTCATACCAGGGGATCAGGTAGCGCTCGAAATAACGGGGCGACAGCAGGGCCTGGTGCGTATTCTCGCCGAAATTCACAATCTGGACGCGGCCCGAGGCAATCAGCTCTTCATAGAGGCGATCATAAGCGTTATCAATGGCCTCCATGGTCTTTTCGACCTCATCGGGGTAATCGGCGAGGGCGTAGATCAGATCTTGCAGCTTCATGTAGCTCTGCGCCAGGGCCTGATAGGGGCTCTTGGGCAGCCAAAACTGGGGCACCCCGCGCTCGCCCACAAACTCGCTGCCGCGCTCGAAATTCTCCACATTGAAACTATAGGTCGAGTGGTCCAGGAGCCAGCGCAGCTTTTTCAGGTCCTCCGGCTGCTTGACTGGGAACTCCATCACGCGCCAGGTCTCATCGACCGTCGAGCGCAGCCGCTCGGTCAGTTCGCCATAGGGCGTCTCGTAGACGCGCAACCGGTCGCCATCGGCCAGCGTGCGCTGGCGCACCCAGACATCGGGCCCGTAGGTGTGCTCGACCGGGTCGGGCATGCCGGTGTAATAGTGCACATAGCGCATAGAGACGCCCAGGTCATCGAAATAGCCCTGCATGCTCAGGCGGCTGAACTTGCCCAGGCGGTTGAAAATGCGGTGCCACTCATACCAGGGCTCGATGCGGGGCTGGAAAAAGGGATAGGGGATGGGTTTTCCCTGGAAGACGCGCAGATTCATCTCACGAAAAGTCATGGTAGTATCCATACGTCTGCCCTTCATCTATGCAATACATGCAAGCCAGCCAGTGGCTGCACCGGAACGGGCCGCCTGCCGGCTCAGTACCGTCCGTAGGTGCGCGCCGTCTCAACCATGGCCCGGATATTATCATCGGGCGTATCGCGCCCGCACTGGTCGCCCGTCGAGAGGATAAAACGCCCGCCCGCCGCTGCGTCGTCGATGGCGCGCCTGGAGGCAGCGATGACGTCCTCCACGGTGCTGCGCAAAATGACCTCGGTCGTGTGCAGGTTGCCCTTGAGCGTCAACTTGCCGCCATAGAGGCGCTTCAGATCGCTCAGGATGCAATCGCCCATAGGCGGCACTTCGAGTGGATCAATGACCGTCAGTGTGGTCTCTTCGGCGAATATCTTCACCAGCGCCCGTTCCGGCCCGCAGGAATGAACATGGGTCGGGATGCCTGCCGCATCGAATAACCTGGCCGCGGCGATGTACGCCTCCCAGATGGGCGGGTCGTTGTAGAGATAGAGATCCCAGAAAGGCTTGCCCGTCAGGCGAGCGGGGATCATATTGGAAAAGTCCGGCGCGACCGGCACATGATCGGGAATGCCACCACGCAACACGGTCTGCAGGCGCTCACGATGGTTCATTTGAAGCCCGTTGTGGTGATACCCTGGATGAACGTCTTCTGACCGAAGAAATAGATGATCACAGAGGGAAGCGTCACCAGCGTCGAGGCAGCCATCAGCTGCTCCCAGGCTACGGCATGGCTGGAGCGGAACTGCAAAAGGCCCAGGGCCAGCGTCCAGTTCCGGGGATCGTTCAGGTAGAGCAGCGGGCCGAAAAAGTCGTTCCAGGTCCACATGAACTGGAAGAGCACCAGGGTTGCCAGGGCCGGCTGAGCCAGGGGCAGGATGATCTGCCAGTAGATGCGCGGCTCAGAGCAGCCGTCGATACGCGCTGCCTCGGAAAGCTCAGTCGGGATGGTGCGGAAGAACTGGCGCAGCATGAAGACGAAATAGGCGCTGGCAAACCAGCTTGGAATGATCAACGGGTAATAGGTGCCTATCCAGTGGATGCGGTCGAAGATAATGTAGAGCGGAATCATGGTCACCTGGAAGGGCAGCATCATTGTCGCCAGCACCAGCACAAACACCGTCTCACGCCCAGGCCACTCGATACGCGAGAAGCCATAGGCGACCAACGAGCACGAGAGGACGCTGCCCACGATCTTGCCGATCGTGATCGTCATCGTGTTCTCAAAGTACTGCAGGAACGGTATGGCCGTGACGGCCTTGGCATAGTTGCTCCATACTACCTTTTGCGGCAGGATCGTCGGCGGGAAGAGAAATATCTCCTGCACCGATTTCAGGGACGTGAGCACCAGCCATGCAAAGGGGAAGAAAAAGAGAACCCCCACCAGAATCAGCCCCAGGTGCTTCAGCAGTTGCTGGGGCACCTCAACCCGCCAAAAGTGGCCGCGCTGCCAGCGGCGGGGGATTGCGCGCGCTCCAGTGGCCATGATCAGCCCCCATCTCTCTAGAGGTCGTAGTGAGTCCAGTAAGTAGACGTGCGTAGCATGACGATTGTGATCAGGATGATGATCAGGAATAGAATCCAGGCCATGGCGGAGGCATAGCCCATCTTCATATAGTTAA
Organism: Anaerolineae bacterium; assembly: GCA_034436375.1. Lineage (GTDB taxonomy): Bacteria > Chloroflexota > Anaerolineae > SpSt-313 > SpSt-313 > DAOTVS01. The sequence goes on from DAOTVS010000094.1 coordinate 2,526, forward strand.
AGGCGTTAGCAAAGAGGTAAAGGGTATAGAACAGGAGCGACCCCTGCGGCGCCCCTGAGGTCCCTTGGTTGACGACATAGACGGGTGTAAAGATCTGGAACGCATCGATGATGCCGGTGATGAGCATGAAGAGGGTCACCGGTGAGACCAGGGGAATGGTGATGTTAAGAGTCTGGTGTAGCCAGTTGGCGCCATCCAGGGTCGCCGCCTCGTAGAGGCCTTTGGGCACCCCCTGCAGCGCCGCCAGGAAGAGCACTGTGGAGCCGCCCACGCCCCAGAGCCCCATGAGGATCACTGCCGGTTTCGACCAGTAAGGGTCGGCAAACCACCCGGGTGCGTGCAGGCCGACCAACTTGAGGATATCGTTGATGATGCCCTGCTGCGGGTTGAGGATCCAAACCCAGAGGAGTGAGGCAGCGATCGGCGGCACCACAGAGGGCAAGAAGTAGATGGTGCGGTAGATTGCCAGCCCGCGCACCTTCATGTTCAGCAACAGCGCGCTCAGGAACGAGAGCACAATAGCGAGCGGGATCTGGAGCACAACCATGTAGAGCGTGTTTAACAGAGACTGGACAAAGTTGTCATCGTGCAGCAGCAGCTTGGTATAGTTCCCCAGACCCAGCCACTCGGGCCGCTGGACAATGCTGAAAGAGGTAAAGCTATAATAGAAAGAAGCCAGTGTTGGGTAGACGAGAAAGGCCAGGAAACCTATGATCCAGGGCGAAATGAACAACAGGCCCCAGGCAAGGTTGCGGCGGACTCGCCTCGACATCTTGAATACAGAAACGGCCATCGGTTGCCTCCGTTGGGTGACTGTTAGAACTGACGGAACTGAAGGAACCAGGGGAACTGAAGGGAAAGGCGGGGGAGGCTCGCACTCGTTCCATCCGAAGCGCAACCGCCCTCACAGCCTGATGAGTGCTTTTCCCTTCCCTTCAGTTCCGTCAGTTACCCTGGTTCCCTCAGTTCCCAGGAATTCCCAACGAGCCCTTACTTGACGCCCATCTTCTTCAGTGCTGCGTCGAGCTCGGGCTGCACCTTATCCTTCACTGCCTTCATGGCCGCCTTGGGGTCTTGCTGCAGGTTGTTGACCGCTTCCACGGCCTTGGTCAGTTCATCGGAGTAGAGGGCCCCGACCGGCGACATGACCGTCAGCGGATAGACGGTCGCCTTGGTCCAGGGATCCTCCAGGATCCACTTGTACTTTTCATTCTTGACCTTGCTGACCATCTGCTGGATGCCGTCTTTCACCGGCGAGGCGTTGCCGACGATCAACAGCATCTCCGCCGAGACCTCGGGCCGGTTGAGGAATTGGATGAGGTTCCAGGCCCCATCTGGGTTCTTGGCTGCCGCCGGGATGACCATTGGGTTCGCATTGGCTACCATCACGCCCTTGCTGGCGGGCATCGATTCGGGGTAGGGCATGTAGCCGGCGCCATAGTTGAGGTCCGGCTTGACCTGGTCGACGAAGGTCGGCACCCACTCGCCATCGAGGCGGATCACGCCAGCGCCCGTATAGAAGGGGCAAGCGGGGTTGTCGACGTCCGCCGATAGGCCACTCGAGAAGCGCTGCACCTTGTCCACACCATACTTCTGGAAGAAGCTGCGCGTGTACTCGAGAGCAGCGATCATGCCATCGTTATCGCAGGTGATCTGGGTACCGTCCTCACTGTAGTAGCGGCCACCCCAGGAATACTGGATCGTACCGGCCGAGTACTGGCCATAGTTCACCAGGAACCCCAGGCGCGTGATCTCGTCGCCCTCGACCTTGGTGAGCTTGTCAGACCAGGCCGCCAGCTCCTCCCAGGTGCTGGGAGGTGTCTCGGGATCCAGACCTTCTTGCTTGAAGATGTCCTTGTTCCAGTAGAGCACGCTGTTCATATAGTTGGAGAGGGAGAGGGCGATCAGGTGGCCCATCATCGTGCCGGCCGCGACACCCATCGGGTGCAGCTTGCTCAGATCAAAGCCGCTCTTTTCGACATAGGGCTTGATCTCCTTGATGGCCCCGTTGAAGAACCAGGTGCCGACGGCGCCGGCATCCCAGGTCATCAAGAGGTCAGGGGGGTTGCCTGCCCCCATGGAGGCGATCATGCGGGCATGGTCGCGGATGGGCAGGTATTGGACCGGGGTCCCGGTTTCCTCGGTGAACTTTTGCACCTGCGCCAACAGAGCATCGGAGTCTTTGCCCCCCCACTCAGGCCAAAAAGTCACCATGGTGCCCTGCGCCGGCGCCTGCGTGACCCCTGCTGCCACCTGGGTGGCCTGGGGCGCTTCGGTCGGCTTGACTGCCGGTGCGCAGGCCGTGACGAGAGCGCCCAGGGCTGCAGCGCCGGTCAAACGAAGGAAAGCACGACGAGATAGTTTTTCCATGGCTTTGCTCCATTTCCTTGTGCAGGGCGGCGCTCCCATGTGAGCGCCGCGATGGCCAAGCAACCGCTGTTGACGGGATGATGACCGCATGCTACTATCATATCATGTTCTTTATGTGCCGCATGCCACGTTTGTGACATACTACTGTCATACTGTCATGCTGAGGGTTTGTAACTATGTCCCATCCCGAAAGCCTGCTTGCCGAGTTGCGCACTGCGTTGGCCCATCTCCACGATCCAGCCTATCTGGAGAACCATCCTCTGGCCCAGCGGATCGAAGTCGTGGCCCAGGCCCCCAATCAGACGCGCGGCGAGATGCTGCGCCGCACACTGCGGCTGAGCATCGAGGCGCTGGACCCCGGCCCCGGCATTGCTCCCAATGCGCCGGCAGCACGGCCCTATCAGATTCTGCGCGGGCGCTACATCCTGCGGCAGAGCCTGGGCGAGGTGGCCGCGCAGCTCGATATCGGCGACCGGCAGGCCTATCGTGAGCTGCGGCGCGCCGTAGAGGCCCTGACGCAGATCGTATGGGATAGTGGCGTGCTGGAGCACGGGCCCAAAACGCCAGCCGCCGCCGAGGGCTTGCCTGCCGCAGCGGCCCGTCTGCGCGCCGAGGTGGATCGCCTGGCAGTTGTGAACAGCCAGGAGGTGAACCTGCCTCAACTGCTCGAAAAGGCCATCGAGAACATCCGCCCCCTGGCCAACGAGCATGGCCTGCAGGTACATCTGCGAGCCAAAGCGCCGGACCTGCGGGTGGCCGTCAACCGGGTCATGCTGCGGCAGGCGATCCTCAACCTCCTGAGCCATGCCGCCCGCACCCACCAGGGCCATGAGCTGACGGTCTACCTGCGTCGCGGGGCAGGCCAGGCGGTCGTCGAGATCATCTATAACCCCGAGCCTACACCGCCGCCAGTTGCGGGCTCCGCACAGCCCTATGCCGTCGCCGGGCAGCTTCTGGAGGCCCTGGCCCTGGCCTGGCAGTGTGAGGCCCTGCCCAATGGCGCGGAGCGTATCTCCGTCTACATCCCCCTTGCCCACGAGCACCGTGTTTTGATCATCGATGACAACGAAGGGCTGATCCGCCTCTTTGAGCGTTATATGGAGGGCCAGCCCTACCGGCTTTTCAGCGCCACCCGGGCCGAGCAGGCGCTGACGCTGGTCGAGGAGGTCGCGCCGGAGGTGATTATCCTGGACGTCATGATGCCAGAGCGCGATGGCTGGGAAGTGCTTGAGGCGCTGCGGGCGTGCGAGGCCGGCCGGCGGGCGCACCTGCTTGTCTGCTCGATCATCGATGACCCACAGCTGGCGGCGGCATTGCGCGTCGATGGCTTTTTGCACAAGCCGGTCGACCGTCTCAGCCTGCTGCAAGCCCTGGAGCGGCTGACAAACCCGCACGCTCTCCAATCGGACCCCCCACAACCGTCTTCGTGAGAGCCATCCGGCGCCCATCACTCCCCAGGAGCGGATCCACCGGCGGCGCCATCGGCATAGCTGGGACGGACGACCTGCAACATGGCGTTGAGCACCTCTACCGTCATGCCGGTGGAGATACCCCCCGCCTGAGATAACGTGATTATGGACCCGCGGCGCAACAGGGCATCCTCGGCGTAGCTGGTCCCCGTCACCGCTACGACCGTTGTTGTGGCCAGATCTGCATCCTCGCGCAGGGCGTGTAGTACCGCAAAACCATCCATTTCCGGCATGAGCAGGTCCAGCAGCACCAGCGCCGGGCGCTTCTCATGCGCCAGGCGCAGCGCACGGGCGCCCGAGTGCGCCGTAAGCACCTCAGTTACGCCCTCCATCGTCTCGAGCATACGCACCATCAGCCGCACAAAGCCAGGGTCGTCATCCACCACCAGGATCGTACCCGGGGCCCGCAGATGCTTCTGCAACAGATTGCTCAGCGCCTCGCGAGAGATGGGCTTGGTGAGGCACTCACTCAAGCCGCTGCTCTGCTGCAGCCAGCTTGGGCTGGGGATCGAACAGCGCAAGACCGGCACACCATAGCGCCGGCTCTGTTCGCCCAGCGGCCCCAGCCACTCTGCCGGAGGGACATCGGGCAATTGGTTCATGATGACCGCCAGTGGATGCTCTGCCTCTATCAGCGCTTCGGCTTGGAGCGCATCCCTGGCAGAAAGCACGCGCCGGTCCCCGAGATAGCGGGAGAGCATCTCGGGAATCGAGGGGTCTGGGTCGATGACCACCAGAGGGTAGTGGCTGAGGTCAATCTGCCGGCGATCGGGCGTGCGCTGCAGGCGAGTCGTCTGCGCCACGGCGCCGGGCAACGGCAGCGAAAAATGAAAAGTGCTTCCCTCTCCGACCTTGCTGGTCGCCCACATGCGGCCCCCGTGCAGCTCGATAAACTGCCGGCTGAGCGCCAACCCCAACCCTGCCCCACCGCCGCGGCGCTGGTCACCATCGAGCTGACGGAATTCCTGGAAGATATTCTCCAGTTGGTCCTCGGGAATGCCCAGGCCCGTATCCTGCACGCTGACCACTATTGCTGCTTCTTCCTGGACAATGCGCACCGTAATGCCCCCATAGTCAGTATAGCGGAGGGCATTGTTGAAGAGGTTCAGCAACACCTGGCGCACGCGGGTGCGGTCGACAAAAAGGCGCGGTAGTTCCTCGGGCCACTCAGCATGGTACTCAAGCCCGCGTTGGCGCAAGAGGGGTGAGATGGTATCAGCCGCCTCGGCGATGATGGAGCGGATGTCATACAGCTCGCGGAACATGGGCAGCCGCGCCGCATCGATGCGCGAGAGGTCGAGGATATCGTTGACCAGGCTCTGCAGGTGCCGGCTGGCGCGGTAGATTTCCTGAATATCGCCCTCCAGGGTAGGCGTCCAGCGCACATCGCCATAGATCTCAGGAGAGAGGTACATCATCTCGGCAAAACCGACGATCAGATTCAGTGGTGTGCGCAGCTCATGGCTCACGTTGGCCACAAACTGCTCCTTGAGGGCGCTCGCTTCCTCAGCCTGCCGGCGGGCGACGATCAGCTCGTCGTGCGAGCGCTTGAGCAAGGCATAGGCCTCGTCCAGCGCTTTGAGGGTGCGGTTCAGCTCACCCTGGCGGTCCCGCAATTTCAGGATCAGGTCGTGCTGGCGCTGCGTGGCCTCACGCTCCCAATAGTCGGTCAGATCCGTAACCCGGTTAATGAGGATGCTGAGGACGGCAGCGCCCGCCAGCAGGGCCAGCCAATAGGTCGGAGGGCCGGCCATCGAACTGCCACGCAACGCCACGACCAGGAATATGCTCACCGCAGCCACGGCTGCCTCCCAGGGCGTGCCCAGGAGCAGGCCAGCTAACACCACCACCAGCACGAAGAGCGGCAGGGCAGCCGGCAGGCCATAGGCCGACAGGATCAGGCCATTCAGCGCCAGGCTGCCCAGGGTCCAGAGGAACGAGGCGCGACGCGGCCACCGTTGCCGCAGGAGCAGAGTCAGCAGCGCCAGGCCCAGCGCAGACCACTTGGCCGCCAGTTCGGGCCCCGCCAGGGGCCGCGCCATGCCGGCCCAGAGGAATAACAGCCAGGAAGAAAACGTAGAAAAGGTAGCAGCAAAGAACAAGAGCCCACGGCGAAAACCGATCAGGCCACCCTCGTCCGGCTCAGGCTCCGGATAAAACCAGCGCACACCAGGCATGAGATGTCCTCGCTAGCACAATACATAAACAGTGGAGAGGATATCATAGGCCGGGTTTTCTGAGCAGGCAAATGGGCTGCCGGCGCTACGGGGTGAACTCCTCGCGCTTTTCGATCATGTCGTCGTCGAGGTCCTGGCCGAGGCCGGGCCCGGTGGGCAGATCGATATAGCCCTGGGCGGGCTCGTCTTGGGCGCCATGCTTTGGTGATTTTCATGGCGCTACTCCCGGCTGCTTCATGGCTATTCCCTACAACTCCAGCAAGCCCGCTGTACGCATGGCGCTCCCATATGCTTCCAGGCGCCGCTGCTCCTCCGCCGTCAGGGTCGGTCGCTCGGCGATGCCCCGCGCCACACGGCAAAAGCGCTCCTCGCTGCGCAGTGCCATGAGCGTGACATGGACGGCCGGGTGGCTGAGCACATAGCGGTAAAAGTCCACCATGGGCGGATCATCCTCGGCGGAGAAGAGCTTTTCCTGGCGCGCGGCCGACATGATGATCACACCCGTCCCCTGCGCCACGGCGTGGGGGAAGATCAGGCTCTCCGGTTCTTTCATGGCGCAGTTGTACCAACAGAGGACGGTATCGAACAAGCCAGTGGCCACCGCTTTGCCGACCTCAGCCCAGTCGTGGCCCGTCACGCCGATAAAGCGCACCAGGCCCTGCTCGCGGGCCCGCACGGCCGCCTCCATAGTCCCGCCCGGCCCCAGCACCTGCGCGCGCTCCGCCTCGGTGTTCAGATAGTGGATCTGCCAGATGTCGATATAGTCGGTGCGCAGCGAGCGGAGTGACTGCTCCAGCTCCGCCCGCGCGCCGGCCGCGTCGCGCCGCTGCGTCTTGGTAGCCAGCACCAACTTGTGGCGGCGGCCGGCGATGGCGTGGCCGATGAGCTGCTCATCCTCGCCGTTCAGATAATCGTGGGCGGTATCCAGGTAGTTCACGCCGCAGTCGAGGGCCGCGCGATAGCCCTCCACGGTGCGGCAATAGGCGCCGCCGATGCCCAGGCGGGTCACCTGCAGGCCCGTGCGGCCCAGCGCAATGCGCGGGATGCCCTCAGCCATCTTCTGCTGCTCCTCCCATTGCACGTTAGCTCAATGGACATAGTTTACAGGAGGTTTGCATTTAAAGCAAGAATCGAGTGGGCGCCCGGGGTAGGAGCCGGGCGATATGCTTCGCCGCCTCCCGGCCCCTCCCGGGGGGGTTTGGGGGTGTAGGAGGTTGTCGTCGGCTGCCCGGCGCGGCTTGCAGCCGACGACAACCTCCTACACCCCCAAACCCCTTTAGACCAAGGTGATGCGCGGCGTAGCAATGAGGCGCACGGGGCCGATGAGCCCGGAGCGGAGTTGCTCCGGCTTGAAGTGCGCCCAGCCTCGCTGCGGCTCGGGCGCATCGGCATGGCGCACGGCGATATAGTTGGCCAGGGTGTTCGAGACCTCCACCGCCAGATCATTTTCGCCTGCACGCGCGCCGGGCAGGTCCAGCCGGTAAGGGGCCCAGGGGCGGTCGCCGATCAGCTCGCCGTTCAGATAGACGCGCGCAGCGATGCGCACCTCCCCCAGGTCTAGCTCCAGCCTGCGGCCGGCCCATGCCTCCGGCAGATGGAAAACCTGCCGGTAGCGGCCGGTGCCGGAAAAGAAGGGCAGGCCCTGCTCCGTCCACGAGCCGGTGCGCAGCGCCTCGGGGTAACCTCCCGCCGGCTGCATCAGCTCCAGGCGGTCCATGTCGTGCCGCCACTCGGGCTCTTCCGGGAAGGGCAACACCGCGAACGCCCAGGTTTCGTCCAGGGGCAGCTCGGCGGGTTCCTCGGCGCACTCGCCGGCCAGCTCCAGCTCCCGGCCGCCCACCGCCACGCGCGCCCACTGCCGGCCGGGCGCCGCCGCCTCGCCGGTCACACTGAGCCGGCCCGCCGCCACGTGCACCCGGGCGTTGCGCAGGTTGGTCGCGGTGAGGTGCGGCCGCTCGGGCCCCACACGCAGGACGACGAAAAAGCCGTCGTAAGGGCCAAGAGCGAGGGGCACCGTCACGCGCTCGCCCGCACGGCGGTAGAGGTCAATCGGCGTCACTGTGCCTGTCTCAGGATGCCAGCGCTCCGGGTTGCCGGGGCCGCTGAGGGTGACCTCCACCTCCACGGCGTGATCGAGCCGGCTGGTGAGGTAATAGATCTCGAGCCCGGGCAGGCGCCGCTGCTGCACGTCGATGCCCCAGAGGGGGATCTCGGCATTCGGCGCGACCTGCGCAAGCACGCCCGCCAGTTCCGGCCCGAACCCGCCCGAGAAGTAGAGCGCGCGCGGATTAGCCGGGCGCCCGGGCTGGGGGGCATCGCCCCACAGCTCGCGCACGAGCGCGGCCACCGCCGGGTCGCCCTCGCCCGCCTCCGCCGAGGCCGTCGGCAGGCAGCGCAGGGCAATGACCGTGCCGCCCTGCCGCCAAAAGGCCGCCGCCTGCTCCAGCGTCGCCCGGCGGATGGTGTGCACCGCGGGCAGGATGAGCGCAGGGAAGCGCTCCTCGCCCACTGCCAGCCGGCCGTCTTCGACCCCGGCCCGCTGCAGGGTGTCGTCATCCAGCACGTCCAGGTCGCGCCCATGCTCGCGCAGGCCCTCGATGATGGCCCGATAGCACGAGTCGGTCACCACGGCGGCGGGGCCCTGCTCCAGCTTGTCGGCGGTCATCCAGGTGCCGGGGAGATCATAGACGTTGGCGTGCAGGCTGCGCAGCCAGCCGTCGGCCAGGCGATAGTCGGCCCAGACGCTGGTGATGGGGTAGAGCACGGCGCACTGGGCCACGTGCGTCCCCTGGCTGAGCAGGTAGCCGGTGCGCGCCGTCAGGTCGGCAAAGTGATGGTAATGGCGCCAGTAGGGCTGGCGGAAGAACATGGAGGGCGGGCAGTCGTGCCAGCGGTAGCCCAGGTTGTCGGGCGCCTGGGGGATGGGCACGGTATCGGAGATGCTGTAGAAAAAGGCGTGCGGCACGAGCAGGTTGACCCCATGCACATACTCCCACTGCATCTGCCAGCGCATCCACTGCATGTCGGCGGCCCAGCCGGCCAGGGCAAAGGTTTCGCTCATCACCCGCGAGCGGCCGTAGCAGTGGGCCACCGACTGGGCCAGCTTGGGCACGCTGGAGGGGATGCGCCCGGGGAAGATCCAGTCGATGCCAGGGATGTGCAGATGCCGGAGCTGGCGAAAGGCGTCGGCCATGAAGCGGGTGTTGAGGATGAGGTTCTCCTCCAGCAACAGATGGCCCGAGAAATCGAGCCCCTGCTCCGCGCACCAGCGGCCGCAGCGGGCAAAAAAGGCCTCTTCGTAGAGCGCGGCGATGGTATCGTAATAGTCGCAGCGCACCCGCGCCGTCTCGGGGCCGCCGTCGTACCAGAGGAGGGGCAGGTAGGGCTCAATGGCGTAACCGTGCCGCGCCCGAAAGGCCGCCGCGACCTTGAGCCCCCAGGCGGGAAAGGTGGAGGGGGGCTCGTCGGTGAACATGGCCCACACCGTCTGCCCCAGGTCTGGGCCCAGGCGCTTTTTGTACTCCTCATGGGTCAGCTGAATGAACAGGTCGACGGCGTCGGCATTGGTCAGGTCGGTCCAGGCCTCGGAGCCATAGTGGTCACCGCAGACCGTCCAGCCACGGCGCTGCACCACGCCCATCAGGCGCCAACTGCCGGGAGGCACCGACCAGCGCAGCCGCCGGTTCGCCACGCAGGGGCGCAGGTCCACCAACCGGGCGGCGTCGACCCGTTCGCCGTCTATCACCGGCGCCGCCGAGAGCGCCACTAGCTCGCGGCCGCCGGGCGCCGCCCACTCCAGGTCCTGCGGCCCCTGCACATCCGTCGAAAGCAGCTCCAGGTGCCGGCGGATGAAATCAGGGTTGGCGGCGGGCACGCGGCCGCCGGCGATGCCGGAGGCCCAGGGGTACTCGTCATAGGCCCACAGGCGCATACCCAGCGCTTTCGCCTCGTCAACGCAGGCGCCGAGGGCCTGCCAGAACTCTTCCGAGAGGTACTCCGTCACCAGCCCCGGCCGGGGGTGCAGCACCGCGCCCTGCACGTGCTGCGCGTGCATCTGCCGGAGCTGGTAGCGCAGACGGTCCTCCTCCAGCACTTCGTTGAGGAACCAGAAGGGGATGGGGCTGTACTCGACGGGCGGGTGGGCAAAGCCGGCATGGAGGTCACTGAGGTCAGGCATAGCAACTCCTTGGCGGGTGAGGGGGCCCGAAGCGAAACAGGTCAATGAGGGATCAGGTAAGTGTCCACTGTTTCCACGAATTGATCCGCTGCACGCAGGGATTCCTCGGCTTGCTCCCGGTCCAACGGATACAACTCTCGGTAATCGGCGATCTGGCGAATATCAAAGGCCTTGTGGAGTGCCTTACTCATCGCCTCTGGGAGTTCCCCGCTCTTCACGAAATACTGATCAAAGAGCGCGATCACGCCAGCATGCTTCGACGATCCCTTGCCCACTGTCGTCAGCAGTGCCAGCACTGCATAGAACATGGCATAGTATGATCGATTGATGATACTTCCCGAGCTGCCCCCTTGATCCGAGAGCATATGTGCATCCCGTAGTGTCTCCCTGGCACGCTGAAGACGATAGGAGATGAGCGATTGCCTGTCTTCTTGGCTCATACGGCTACACCTTCTCTCTGCACCGCTTGGAAAAACGGCGATGCGGAGAGGAGCAACATCTCCTCATCAGTGGCCGGGATCACCGAGATGACTTTGCCCGCCCCAAACCCTACTTCCCAGGCGATTTCCAGGACCAGATCCAGGGTGCTCTTGTCCAGATTGGGGAGCACCACCAGTACATCGATGTCCGATTCGTCGGTTGCCTCGCCCCGGGCCTGGGACCCGAAGAGAATCACCCGGATAGGCTCACCCAGAGCTTCGGTCAGCTTACGCCGGAACTCCTCGGCCAATCGGATGCCCTCGGACTTTGGGACACGGGAAGCCGGTATCATATGCTCACTTCCATCTGAACTGACGAATAGACACAAGGGTACAAGACCGCTCTCAGTTCGTCTAGTATGAGTCTAGCCCAAACAGTGAGCACCGTCAATCGCGGATAGATTTGGGGGGCAGGGCTTCTCCAAAGTCCATCTGCGGCCGGCTGTAGGCGCGGCATGTTGCCGCGGCTACACCCACCTCTGGGCACGACTTTGGAAAAGCCCTGGGTTTGGGGGCCTGATGGGACAGTCACACTAATCCAGGTAAAAGGCAAAGACCCGCGTCACCTCGCTGCCCCACATCTCATCGATGGTCACACGCACCGCCTCCACCTCACGCCCGATGGGCAGCCGCACCAGCCGTTGATAGTTGTCCTTGACCTCCTGCAGGCGCACCCATTCGCCGCCGATCCGCCCATCGAGGTGCAGGGCGCGCGGCAGCGTGGGCGGGGTGCTGAAGAGCTCTCCCGGCACCGGGCGGTCGTGGTTGAGGGTGAGCACACGGTCCAGCGCACTATCCAGCACCAGCGTCGCCTCGCGGACCGTGGCGGGGGCGGCGAATTCATAGGCAGCCCAGTCTCCCGCGCGACAGGCCCAGGCGTGCTCGTCGTCGCCCACCGGCCGGTTGATGCCATCGCGCAGGGGCTCAGGGTCGCCCCCCGAGGCGCTGAGCCGCGCGCCCAGGGTCAGCGGGCCGAACTCCTGCCGCACCCAGGGCAGGTAGGCATCGTCGCGCAGCAGGATCTGCTGCAGCTCGTGCATGCGCCGCTCCCCCACCTGGCGCGGAAGGAGCCCCTCGCGCACGGCAATGGCCGCCGCCGTGCCCACGGCCTGCCCCATGCTACAACAGGTGCCCATGACACGCGTGGAGCTCATGGCCGCATGGCTGCAGGAGGCGTCGCGCCCCGCGCACAGGAGGTTCTCGATGTTGCGCGAGTAAAGGGCGCGGTAGGGGATGCCGTAGGGCGAGGGGCAGGGGTGGAAGACGGTGGCCGGCCGGCCGAGCTTGACCGCCCAGAAGCCCGCCGGGTCGTGGTCGTCCATGGTCCAGCCGCCATAGGCGACCAGGTCCGCAAAGCGCCCCTCGGCCTCGATATCCCGCTGCGTCAGCACATGGTCGCCGACGTAGCGGCGGCTCTCCCGCTTGCCCGGCAGGAACTGCACCCACTCCAGCGCCCAGTTCTCCGCCCCGTGGTCGCCGTGGTTCTTCACATGGTCCCACACGCCAAAGACGATCCTGAGCAACTCATCACGGACCTCTTCCGCGTCGTACAGGCTCTGGCGGTCGCCGCCCAGCTCAATCCACCAGTAGCCGTACCGCAGCCAGGAGTGCCCGCCGGTGCTCCCATAGGGGAGGTCGGCGTCCTGGGGGAAATCATAGGCCCACGCCGGGGGTGTGAAGGGCTGTGGCGTATCGTAGCAGCGGGCCATGAACATGCAGCTCAGGCCCATCGTGCGCGCGTCGGGCTGCGCGGGGGCGATGGATTCGCCATACTCGGCGCGGCCCTCGCGGCCCATGCGGAACTCGGCGCCGGTGAGCGGGGCCAGGATGCCGTCGCCCGAGCAGTCGATGAAGAGGCGGGCACGCACCGTGTGCTCGGTGTTGGTCGTCATCTGCCAGCCGGTCACTGCGGCAATGCGCGCACCCTCCATCTCCGCCCGTTGGCAGGTGCAGTTGAGCAACAGCTCCAGCCCCGGCTGATCGCGGGCTTTTTCGTAGAGCAGCAAGTCCCACATCGAGTAATTCTGGTTGGGGTTGCGCCGGGCATTCTCCAGGCGCAGCTCCTCCAGAATGCCCGTCTCGCGCCTGTTCGGCAGGTGCCCATGCCGGTCGGCGCCGCAGATGTGCATGCGCACCTCGCTGGAGGCATTGCCGCCCAGCACCGGCCTCTCATGCATGAGGAGCACCCGCGCCCCATGCCTCGCGGCTGCCAGCCCCGCGCACAGGCCGGTCAGCCCCCCACCGATAATGCAGACGTCGGCATCGTGCGACTCTTGGCGGATGCCGCAGTTGGTTGGACCCAGTAAACCGGACATGGTCTTTTCTCCTTGCGAGGCTGTAGAGCAGACGAGTGCAGGTGATAGTTGCCAGCGCGGTGAGAGTCTGCTGATCCTGCCATTGCCCTACACCTCGCCCATTGCCATCTCCTGCACCATGCCCTCCCCCAGCCGCTGCCAGGCTGCAATCAGGCGGTCCTCCAGCGGGTCGCGCGCGCTGTCCTCCACCCGCCCGTGCTCGTCGAGCCAACGCGCCATGCGCTGCACGTTCTCGCGCCAGGTGACGGTATAACGAAAGCCCAGGTCCGCCCGCGCCCGGTCATTGCAGAAGATGTTGTTGAACTGGAAATTGTCCAGGCAGATACGCGCACGCTCCGTCGCTCGGGCGAGCAGGTCCGTAGGAATATGCACCAGCTCCGGCTCCGGCGCGCCCAGGGCCTCGGCCACCTGCCGGTGATACTCGTTCCAGGTCAGCCATTCCTCGCCGGTCACATGATAGGCGCGGCCGTAGGCATGCGGCCCGCCGGCGGCGGCGACAAAAGCGGCGGCCACATCGTCGCGGTGGCAGACGACCCATATGGAGCTGCCGTCGCCATGGACGACGATCGGCTTGCCGCGGCGTATGCGGTCCAGGTACGTGGTGCGGCCCCCCAGGCTGTGCAGGGGACCCCGCCCCTCACCCAGGGTGCAGGCCGGGCGGATGATCGTGACCGGGAAGGCGCCCTCCTCGTGCGCCCGGCGGAGGATCGCCTCGCAGCGCACCTTGTTGGCCGCATAGTCGCCCCGGCCCTCCTGCGGTGCATCCTCGGGCACGGGGTAGATGGGCGCTGGCTTGCGGTAGACATCCACCGTGGAGCAAAAGATGAACTGCCCGGTGCGGCCGCGAAAGGCGCGCACCGCGCTCTCCTCATCTTCCGGCGCATAGCCGACCATATCGATGACGCAATCAAAGAGCCCGGCCTCGCGCATCTGCGCCTCGAAACGGGGGTAATCGGTACGGTCGCCGGTGAGGGTACGCACACCCGTGGGCGTCGGATATTCGCTGCGCCCACGGTTATAGAGCACGACCTCCTCACCGCGCTGCACCAGCGCCTGCGTGATTGCCGTGCTGATCAGCCCCGTGCCGCCGATGATCAGGATTCGCATCCGCTCACCTCCCCAGCCCTATCCTTTACCACATCGCTTGCGAAGCGGTCAGCGCTCCGCCTGGAGCCATTATAGCATAGTATTCTCACTTGGAATACATAGGGTAAGCCACGCGTCACCGGCCGGGCTTCACGCTACGCATCAAGCCGGCATGCCTCCCTAAAAAGGGTTCTGGCAGGTTGGGTGTGCGCTGCTGGCCGCTCCGCGGAGCGGCCAGCAGCGCACACCCAACCTGCCAGAACCCTTTTTAGGGAGGCATGCCGGCTTGA
>DAOTVS010000095.1:0-37968 GCA_034436375.1 Anaerolineae bacterium
TGTGCGGGGCATGGCAGCCGGCAACTGCCCGGAAGGGCCCCGGCGCTATTTTCAGATCAGTTCTGGTATTCGATGTGGCGGCCGGTGAGGGCGCTGGTGGTCCATTCGAGCAGGAGAATGAGGGTGAGGGCAACGACGTCGATCACGACGGTGAGGATAAAGGCGTAGGCCAGGTACGAAAGCATGTGCAGGCCCCACCCCAGCACCTGTACTGACCCCTTGGGGATGCCGACCAGAAGATAGCCGGCCCCAAGCAGCAGGGCCAGGTAGAGCGCAAAGAGGCCCCAGGGGCGCCGGTCAGAGGCGCTAGGCATCATGGCGTTGCTGATGGCAAAGATGAGGTAGACCCAAACCCAGGCATCGGGCGCGCGCACACAGGCCAACAGGCGCGCAGGCCACTCCCTGATGGTCAGGGTGGCGCTCGGCAACAAGCCAAAGCCCCAGCGGGCCATGAGGAGCACCAACACGGTGCCCGAAATAAAGGGCGCCATGCCGATGAGGCTCTCGCGCACCGGGTCTGCGCGGGCAATCTGCACTGATCCGAAGCGGATCTGTGCGCCGCGCTTGCGCTCAGGGCCGATCGAGATCGGGCCGACTCGCACCCCCAACAGCCGGGCAGCCAGCCAGTGGCTCAGCTCGTGCACCACGATGCCGGGCAGAAGCAGCAGGAAATGTGCGAGGGCGGCCAGATCACCGCTTGCTGTCAGCAGGAGCACCAGGCCCTGGATGTGGCGGTGCAACTGGCGTTGTACCAGCCACAGAGCCAGGGCCGCGGCCCCGAAATGGAGCAGTGTGGTCCAATCCGCAGGCAAAGGTACCTCAGATTAATGTTTGACCTGGGCCGTCGTGCGCACGATGGCCAGGAAATCCTCCGCCTTCAGGCTGGCGCCGCCGACGAGGGCGCCGTCGATATCGGGCTGCGAGAGGAACTCGGCGATGTTGCCGGGCTTGACGCTGCCGCCATACTGGATGCGGATGGCGTCGGCCGTGTCGCGGCCAAAGAGGCTGGCCAGGCTATCCCGCACGGCGCGCCTGATGATGTGATTGGCCTGCTCGCCAGTTGCCGCTTTGCCCGTGCCGATAGCCCAGATCGGCTCGTAGGCGATGACCAGCTGGCGCCCTTGCTCTGGGGTGAGGCCCGCCAGGCCATTGCGTACCTGGCTGGAGACGAAAGACTCGGTCTCGCCGGCTTCGTTCTGGGCCAGGTTCTCACCCACGCAGATGATGGGCGTGAGCCCGTTCGCCAGGGCAACCTTGACTTTGCGGTTCACCGTCTCATCGGTCTCACCAAAGTACTGGCGCCGCTCCGAATGGCCGATGATCACATATTGGGCAAATTCTTTGATCATCTGCGGCGATACTTCACCGGTAAAGGCCCCCTCTTTCTCCCAAAAGAGATCCTGTGCGCCGACGCCGATATGGGTGCCCTGCACCAGGCCCGAGACGGTGCACAGGGCGGTAAAGGGCGGGCAGAGGACGCGCTCAACTGAGGAAATGGCTTCCAACGGCTCGCGCATGGCTTCGACCAGCAACTTGGCCTCGGCGGCAGTCTTGTACATCTTCCAGTTGCCGGCAATGATAGGTGTACGCATGAATCCTGCTCCTTGTGAAAGTGATGTAGGGCGATGTTACCACAGATGTCGGTCACTGGCAAGGATGCGTTGCATCTCTGTGAACGTTTTACCTTTGGCCCTCTACTGAATATAATACCCTGATTCATGGGGAGGGAATGGAATGCTCAAGACACATAACTGCGGGGAGCTCCGTGCTGGTGATGCCGGTACGGAGGTAATGCTGGCCGGATGGGTACATCGCCGCCGCGACCATGGCGGGGTGATTTTTGTGGATCTGCGCGACCGCTCAGGGATCGTGCAGGTGGTTTTCAACCCGGAGACGCCGGCCGAAGCGCTTCAAGCCGCGGGCGATCTGCGGCAAGAGTATGTGGTACAGGTGCGCGGGCAGGTGCGTATGCGCCCTGAGGGCCTGGCCAACCCCGATATGCCGACGGGTGAGATCGAGGTCTGGGTATCGCAGGTCCACGTGCTGAACACGGCCCGCACCCCCGTCTTTTATATCAACGAGGAAGACGACGTTGATGAGTCGCTGCGCCTGCGCTATCGCTACCTGGACCTGCGCCGGCCGCGCATGCAGCGCAATCTCATCCTGCGCCATCGGACGGTCAAATTCATCCGTGACTTTATGAGCGATCACGGCTTTATCGAGATCGAGACGCCCATGCTGATCCGCAGCACACCGGAGGGGGCGCGCGACTATGTGGTCCCCAGCCGGCTGCATCCGGGCAACTTTTACGCGCTGCCCCAGTCGCCGCAGCAGCTCAAGCAACTGCTGATGGTCTCCGGGTTTGAGCGCTATTTTCAGATCGCGCGCTGTTTCCGCGATGAGGACCAGCGCGCCGACCGGCAGCCTGAGTTCACCCAGCTCGACGTGGAGATGTCGTTCGTAGATCGCGAGGACGTGCTGCAGCTCACCGAGGCGCTCTTCACCGCTCTGGTGCCGGCGGTCTCCGACAAGAAGCTCTGGCGGACGCCTTTCCCTCGCCTGACCTACGCCGAGGCGATGGGCCGTTATGGCTCCGACAAGCCCGATCTGCGCTTCGAACTACCTCTGGTGGACCTGACGGACCTGGCCCGGGAGAGCGGTTTTTCGATCCTCAAGAGCACAGCGGAGCGGGGCGGCGCGGTGCGCGGGCTCAAGGCGCCCGGCATCGCCGGGTATTCCCGCAAACAGCTGCAGGAGTTGACCGACCTGGCGACCAAGAATGGGGCCAAGGGCCTGGTGTGGATCGCGCGCACGGCTGACGAGGTGCGCTCACCTATGGCCAAGTTCGCGAGCGCGGGGGAGATGCAGGCGATCATGGACCGCCTTGGGCTGGCGGTGGGCGACCTGGGCCTGATTGTGGCCGATCAGGAGGAGACGGCCTGCACAGCGCTGGGTGCGCTGCGCCAGGAGTTGGGGCGCCGGCTCCTGAGTCCCGATGACAACATCCTGGCCTTTGCCTGGGTGCTCGATTTTCCGCTGCTGGAGTGGAACGAGGAAGAGGCCCGCTGGCAGGCCAAGCATCACCCGTTCACGGCGCCGCTGGATGAGGACCTGCCCCTCCTGGAGACGGATCCCGGGCGCGTGCGGGCCAAGGCTTACGATATCGTGGCGAACGGTTATGAAGTCGGCGGCGGCAGCATCCGTATCCATCGCCGTGATGTGCAGGAGCGCATGTTCCGCATCATCGGCCTGAGCGACGAGGATGCGCGCGCCCAGTTTGGGCACCTGCTCGAGGCGTTCGAGTTTGGCGCTCCGCCCCACGGCGGCATCGCGCCGGGCATCGATCGCCTGGTGATGCTCCTGGCCGGCGAACCCAATATCCGCGAGGTCATGGCCTTCCCCAAGACTCAGCGGGCGGCGGACCTCATGCTGGGCTCTCCGGGGGAAATCTCCCCCCGCCAGTGGCGTGAGCTGCACATCTCCCCGGCCAACGACGACTAGCGGGCCTCCGCACTGGTTTTGATGAGTGCCCGTTGCCTGCAGGAGAGCAACTTCGACCCATCTATCGTCACATCCACATTATACTTGGTCTGGCATGTGAAATATGGTATAATTAACCGGTTGCTTTTCAGGCATCAAGCGAGGAGGAACGTTAATGCAGGATTATGTGGTGGGGCGATTGCGAAACGTCGTCCTGCTTTCACACGGTGGGAGCGGCAAGACCTCTCTGGCTGAGGCCATGCTTTACGACTCTGGGGCGGTAAACCGCCTGGGGCGGGTCGATGAAGGCACAACCGTCTCCGACTATGATGCCGAGGAAATCCGGCGCAAGTTTTCCGTCAACACCTCCATCTTGCCCTGTGAATGGGCCGAGCACAAGTTGAACGTGCTCGATACCCCGGGGTACATGGACTTTGTGGGTGAGGTCAAGGCGGCAATCCGCGTGGCGGATGCTGCGCTGGTGCTCGTCTGTGCAGCCTCTGGCGTCGAGGTTGGCACGGAGCTCGATTGGCAATATCTTGATGAGCGCGAATTGCCCCGTATGGTCTTTATCAACAAGATGGACCGCGAGAATGCCAACTGGCAGCAGACGTTGGACCAGCTGCGGCGCAAATTCGACGCTACCTTTGTGCCTTTGCAAATGCCCATCGGCGCTCAGGCTTCATTCAAGGGCTATGTTGACCTGATTGCCATGAAGGCCTACCTGGGCGAAAAGGGTGAGCCGGCCGATATCCCTGCGGATTTGCGGGACCAGGCGGCGGATCTGCGGCAGTCGATGATGGAAACGGCCGCGGAAGCCGAGGATGAGCTGGTCATGAAGTATCTCGACGGCCAGGAGTTGTCTGAGGCAGAGATCCGGCGTGGCCTGGCAACGGCGACGCGGGCCGGGCGCATTGTGCCCGTGCTGTGTGGCTCGGCGCTGCAGAACGTGGGTGTGCGCCCCCTGTTGGACGCGATGGTCGCCTATTTGCCCGATCCGGCGGCGCGGCCCGTTGTGGCCACCAATCCGGTTACTCAGGAAGAAGTGGCCATCACCAGTGGCCCCGACCAGCCCCTCTCGGCGCTGGTTTACAAGACGTTGGCGGACCCCTTTGTGGGCAAGCTGACCTATTTCCGCGTTTATTCTGGCACACTGAATTCCGACACGCGCGTTTACAACTCTACTCGTAGTGCGGAAGAGCGTGTGGGCCAGCTATACATGATTCGCGGCAAGGAGCAGACGCCGGTCGATGCCGTCAAAGCGGGTGACCTGGGTGCGGTAGCCAAGCTGCAGGTGACCAACACCGGCGATACGCTTTGCGATCGCGGCCAGCCGCTGGTGCTGCCCGGCATTGTCTTCCCGAACCCCGTGTTCCAGGCCGCTATCTTCCCCAAGACCAAGGCCGACCTGGATAAGATGAGCCAGGGCCTGACCCGGCTGACGGAAGAGGACCCGACGCTGCAGGTCCACCGTGACCCGGATACCAACGAGACCATCCTGGCTGGTATGGGCGAGTCGCACATTGACATTGCGGCGCGGCGCCTGCAGGCCAAGTTCGGCGTTGAGATCACCAGCGATGTGCCCAAGATCCCATACCGCGAGACCATCACCAAGACGGCCTCGGCGCAGGGCCGGCACAAGAAGCAGACCGGTGGCCGTGGCCAGTTTGGTGATGTGTTTGTGCGCTTTGAGCCCCTGCCTCGTGGCACAGGGTTCGAGTTTGTCGACGAGGTCTTTGGCGGCGCTGTGCCGAAGAACTTTATCCCGGCGGTGGAAAAGGGCTTGCGCGAGGCTATCCTGAAGGGTGTGTTGGCCGGTTTCCCGACGGTGGATATCAAGGCCGCCCTCTATGACGGCTCATATCACCCGGTGGACTCGTCGGAAATCGCCTTCAAGCTGGCGGCGCACCTGGCCTTCGACAAGGGTGTCGCCGATGCGGGGCCGGTGTTGCTGGAGCCCGTCATGAACGTGACAATCACCGTGCCTGAGCAGTACATGGGCGACGTGCTGGGCGACCTGAACACCCGGCGTGCGCGTGTGCTGGGCATGGAGCAGAGCCGCGGCAACAGCGTCATCACCGCCACGGCGCCCCTGGCCGAGATGCAGCGCTACGCGACCACACTGCGCGCCATGACGCAGGGGCGCGGGCTCTTCACCATGGAATTCTCCTCCTATGAGGAAGTGCCCAGCCATATCACCCAGCAAGTGATCGAGGCGGCGCGCAAAGCCAAGGAAGCCGAAAAGGCCTGACGGCCGAGAGCCGCCTGTAGACACGCGCCAGTGCCATGTACTGACAGGGGAGTGCTCTTGTGCAACTCCGCCCCTCACCCTGACCCTCTCCCCGCGAGGAGAGGGTCAGGGTGAGGGGCGGTATTGTGCTATAGAACGGTGTAGATGCTTTTCGTGTGTTTTAAGCTATGGTATAATGCCCCCCGGAGGTGGTGAGTTCGGTGGGAGTTATAGAAACTTTGTCGGCTGGTTTCGACCTGGTGCGCCGACGCATCTGGCTGATTCTGGTGCCGGTGGTGTTGGACGTGGCCCTGTGGATTGCCCCACGGCTCTCCATATTCAATCTTATCCAGGGCTCGATGCACAGCCTGGCCGCGATGATGGCGGCGAGCCCTGATATTGCGGCCAACGCGCAGGATATCATGCAGGTGTGGGACGCAATGGCCAGGAGTATGAACTTGCTCTGGTTCCTGTCTTCCCCCCTGGTCGGCAGTATGCCCAGCCTGAAAGTTGACGACAGTATCCGCTTTTTTGGCCTGCACAAGATGGTTTTGGAGGTGCCGGGGGGTACTACGCTCTTGATGCTGTTGTTCATCCTGCTGCTCTTTGCGTTGCTGATCGCAGTGCTCTACCTGGAGTTGATCGGCCAGCAGGTGCGCGACGGCCACAACGATCTGGTGCAGCTATTCTCGCGGTTGGGGCGCGATTGGCTGCGCTTTATCACGGCCTCAGTGCTTTCTGTGCTCGCCTGGGTGTTCGTGCTGGTGCCGTCGCTGATGGTGGCCGTGATCTTTGCGAGCCTGGTTCCCTTGCTGGGCTTGCTGGGCCTGCTGTTCGTGGGTGTTCTGGTCTGGTGGGTGGCCATCTATCTGGCTTTTGTGCCGACAGCCATTATCCTGAACGAGGATGGGGTCATGCGCGCCATTCTCGGTTCCATCGGCGTGGTGAGGCGCAACTTTGGGGCTGCATTCCGCCTCTTGCTGCTGCAGTTCATTATCACGTTGGGGTTGACGTACGTCTGGCAGTTGCTGTCGCAAAACGCGGTGGGCACACTCGTGGCTATCGTGGGAAACGCCTTTGTAGGCACCGGCATCACTGCGGCGATCTTTATCTACTACCGTGATCGTTTCGAGGCCTGGCAGTTGGCTGCCAGAGGTGGAGAGAGTAAGGCTTGAACAATGAGTGAGATGCAAGCGCCCACTGCCTATACTGCTTCCGATATCCAGGTGCTCGAGGGCCTGGAGGCTGTGCGTCGCCGTCCGGGCATGTACGTCGGCTCGACCGACGTCCGCGGGCTGCATCATCTGATCTATGAGATTGTCGACAACTCGATTGACGAGGCGCTGGCTGGCGTCTGCAACCGTATTGTCGTGAAGATTCATGCCGATAACTCGGTGGAGGTGGAGGACAACGGCCGAGGCATCCCGGTGGACATCCACCCGCAGACGGGCAAATCGGCGCTGGAGGTGGTGCACACCATTCTGCACGCTGGCGGCAAGTTCGGCGGCGGGGGCTACAAGGTGGCCAGCGGCCTGCACGGTGTCGGCGCTTCGGCGGTGAACGCCCTGTCGGAATACATGGAGGTCACCGTGAAGAAGGATGGCTGGGTGTACCGCCAGCGCTACGAGTGCGGCAAGCCGGTGACGCCGGTGGAGAAAATCGGCGAAACCAGGGAAGGCAATGGCACCCGCACCGTCTTCCGGCCCGACAATACGATCTTCAAGAGCCTCGACTATAAATTCGATACCCTCATCGAGCGTTTCCGCGAGATGGCCTTCCTGAACCGCGGGCTGACCCTGGTCTTTAGCGATGAGCGGGCCAACCGCCAGCTAACCTTTTACTTTGAGGGTGGGGTGACTTCGTTCGTACGCTACCTGAACCGCGGGCGTACGACCCTGCACGAGCCCTTCCATGTGGAGCGCCAGGTGGAAGATACGCTCGTGGAGGTGGCCCTGCAGTACAATGACGGCTATGCCGAGTCGGTCCTGGCTTTTGCCAATAATGTGAATACCATCGATGGCGGCACGCACCTGACGGGCTTTCGTTCGGCGCTGACGCGTACGCTCAACGATTATGGGCGCAAGGCAGGCCTGCTGAAGGATGCCGACGCCAACTTTTCCGGCGAGGATGTGCGCGAGGGCCTGACAGCGGTGCTCTCCGTCAAGCTCAAAGAGCCTCAGTTCGAGAGCCAGACCAAATCCAAGCTGGGCAACGCCGAGGTCAAGAGCCAGGTCGAGTCGGTGGTGGCCGAGGCCCTGGCCGCTTTCCTGGAGGAAAACGGCAAAGAGGCCAAAGCACTGATCGACAAGTCGCTTACCGCAGCCCGCGCGCGGCAGGCGGCCCGCCAGGCCCGGGACCTGGTGATCCGTAAGAGCGCTTTGGAGAGCATGTCTCTGCCCGGCAAGCTGGCGGACTGCTCCGAGCGCGATGCGACGCGGTCCGAGCTCTTTATTGTCGAGGGCGATTCGGCCGGCGGCTCGGCCAAACAGGGCCGCGACCGCCGCTTCCAGGCCGTGCTGCCCCTGCGCGGCAAGATCCTGAACGTGGAAAAAGCGCGCCTCGACAAGATCCTGGACAGCAAGGAGATCCGTGCCCTCATTACTGCCCTTGGCTGTGGCGTGGGCGAGTCTTTCGATATCAACAATCTCCGTTACGGACGCATCATCATCATGACCGATGCCGATGTAGACGGTGCGCATATTGCCACCCTGCTCCTGACCTTCTTCTTCCGGCATATGGCGCCGCTGGTGGAGAGCGGGCATCTCTTTCTGGCCCTGCCGCCCCTCTATCGCATCCAGGATGGCAAGGAGCTACACTATGTGTACTCTGAGGAGGAGCGGGAGCAGCTGGTCAAAAGCCTGGGCGAGCGCCCCCTGATCATCCAGCGTTACAAAGGTCTGGGTGAGATGGACCCCGAGCAGCTGCGTGAGACGACCATGGACCCGGAAAAGCGTACTATCCTCCAGGTGACCATCGAGGATGCCGCCGCCGCTGACCGCACCTTTGATATGCTCATGGGCTCTGCCGTCCCCCCGCGGACGCGCTTTATCCAGAGCCATGCGAAGGACGTGAAGAACCTGGACCTGATCGCATAGGTTTGTAGTGCGTACATCAATGCGCTATGTTGGTCAGTGCGATCCCTGATCTATTGAGAGGTCTGTGCGTATTACGCGTTTTGGCTCATTGGCGCTGCACAGATCGCCTGCTGGTCAGTGCCAGTTGGCGGCGCCAATGAGTCGAAATGCATGATATGCGCACTACAAACCTGAGGTTGGCAAGGCCATGGATCCCAGCCCTCTTTTCACCCTCTCTGAGCGCATACCGGTGAGCATCGGCGTCTATGATCGCCAGTTCGTCCTGCAGCACTGCAATCCCACCTTTGTCGAGTATGTGGCGCGCTACACTCGGGTCCCAGCGAGCCAGGTTGTTCCGGGCATATCCCTGCAGGCCATAGTGGGCGACGCCGCCTCGCCGGTGATCCGCGAGTTTGAGCGCGCCCTGGCGGGCGAGACCGTCAGCCATCAGGCCTATGCCCTGCGCGTCGGCGACATTGAATCATATTGGGATTTGGTCCTGAAACCACTGGTCGAAAATGGTGAGGTGGTCGGCGTGATCCAGGTGGTCACCGATGCCACCGAGCGGGTGCGGGCGCGGCGGGAGCTGGAGACTCACGTGGCAGAGCGTACGCGCGAGCTCGAGCAGCGCAGCCGGGTGGCCGAGTCGATGCGTGAGACCATGAGGGTGCTCAATTCGAACCGCCCGCTCACTGAGGTGCTGGACCATATCGTGGCTCAGGCGGCCGATCTGCTCGGGACGAATGCTTGCGCCATCTACCGTCTGCACGCGGATAAGCAGATCCTGACGATCCAGGCTGCGCGCGGGCTGCCCCCCTACTATGTGCGCAGCCTGACGATACCGGTCGGCCAGGGGGCAGTGGGCTGGGCCGTGGCGCGCAACCAGCCGATTGCCATCCCCGATACCGAGCCCATTTTCACCCTCGAGAATCCCCTGATGCACGACCCAGAGAGGGCGGCGCTTCTCCTGCCGCTGGTTCCGATGCACCGTGCTTTGTTGGCCGCGCCACTGACCGTCAGGGGTGAGATGTACGGCGCTATCCTCTTCTACTATCCGCAGCCGCACGCTTTTTCCAATGATGAGATCAGCCTGGCGGTGTCGTTTGCCGATCAGGCGGCGCTGGCGATTGAGAATGCGCGCCTGCAGGCGCAAGTGAAGGAGGCAGCCGCCAGCGCGGAGCGAAGCCGGTTGGCCCGCGACCTGCACGATTCGGTGACGCAGACGATCTTTTCGGCCAGCCTCATTGCCGATGCGCTGCCGCGCCTCGTCGAGCGCGATACGGCTGAGGCGCACCGGCGCATGGATGAGTTGCGTCGGCTGACGCGCGGCGCCCTGGCCGAGATGCGCACCCTGCTTGTGGAACTGCGCCCGGCTACGTTGGTGAGCGCCGACCTGGGCGAGCTGCTGCGCCAGCTGGCAACAGCCACCAGCGCTCACACTCGGGTGCCCATCACCGTCAAGGCCGATGGCCCCTGGCAGCTGCCGGCTGATGTGCAGGTGACGTTCTACCGCATCGCACAGGAGGCCCTGAACAACGTGGCCCGGCATGCGGAGGCCAGCCGGGTGATGCTGTCTCTACGGCGGAGGGTGCGCTTCGGGCCGGCCCTGGGAGCGCCGCAGGATCACCGAGCCGGTTGTAAGCCGGAGGAAGAGGATGGCGCTGTACAGGCTCAGTGGACGGATGTGGTCGAGTTGTGCATCAGCGATGATGGGCGCGGCTTTGATCCTGAGCGCCGCAAGTCAGGACATCTGGGGCTCGATAGCATGCGTGAGCGTGCCCGATCCATCGGCAGCAAAATCAGAATTGAGAGCCGTGAGGGCCATGGCACACGCATCACCGTCACCTGGGCCAGTGGCCCTCCTCATGGGCCTTGATGGCTTGCAGGATGCAATTGCTGCTCGCCTGGCGCGGCGTGGAGACCGATCAGAGTTGGGAGAGGGGCGCATGGGGAGTCGTGGCCGCTGCATCCGAGTGCTGATAGCCGATGATCACCTGGTGGTGCGCAGTGGGTTGGAGACGTTCTTGATGGTCACCGAGGACCTGCAATTGGTGGGTGAGGCCTCGAACGGAGCGGAGGCCGTTCGCCTGTGCGGTGAGCGCCGGCCCGACGTGGTGCTGATGGACCTCAAGCTGCCCGGGGTCGATGGCGTGACGGCAACCCGCGAGATTGGCTCCCTCTATCCCGGTGTGCGGGTGCTGGCGCTGACCAGTTACGACGAGCCCGGCCTGGTGCAGGCTGCCCTGGATGCCGGCGCCATCGGCTACCTGCTCAAGACGGTCTCGACGGAGGACCTGGCGGCCGCCATCCGCGCGGCATTCTCCGGCCAACCCACGTTGTCTCCTGAGGTTGCGCAGTTGGTGGGCAAGCACCCCGGCCAACCCTTGGGCTTTGACCTCACGGGTCGCGAGCGCGAAGTGTTGACGCTCATGGCGGAGGGCTTCAGCAACCGCGAGATTGCCAATCGCCTGGCTATCAGCCGCTCCACGGCCAAGAACCATGTGAGCAGCATTCTCAGGAAGTTTGGCGCTTCTACCCGCGTCGAGGCGGTCAAGCTCGCGATCAAACACCGATTGTTGGGATGATGCCTATTTCACCGCAAACTCTGGCAGAAGCAGCCGGTCGTCGGAGATGCGCTCGCCAGAGGTGGTGCGCAACTCGTAGCGGGCCAGGGTGGTAGGATCGTACAGGCCCACGGCGACGCGATAGCGCCCCGGCGCCAATGGTTGGGCGGGGGTCAGGGTATGACGGTCCACGATAATCTCACCGCTCAGCCAGCCCATGGTTGGGCGAGAGCCTTCCGCAGGGGCAATATCCTGCTGGGCCACGATCTGCCCCGCCTCGTTGAGCAGATGCACAAAGACGACGGCATTGGCGGGGAAGGGCGCGACTGAGCGCCAGTAGAGGGTTAGCTGCAAGGGCAGCGCCGGTTCTCCATCCTTTTCCAAGTCATAGCCCAAAAGCTGGGCCTGGGTTCCCACTGCAATCGGCCCCAGAGGGTGCTCGATAGGCGGCGGCGTCATCAGCCTCGCCACGCCTGCGATGTGCACCTGCCCCAATGTCAAGGCCCCTTCCTGGCCGGCAAGGCTCAGGATAAGCGTATACTCTCCCTCTGCCAGGTTCGGCGGCAGGTGCAGCAGGTAGCGTTGGTGCACAATCTCCTGCGGCTGCCAGGCCGCTACCGGGTACCCCTGCGCCAATGGGTAACGCCATTGGGCGGCGACCTTGCCATCGGCGCTGTGCAGCTCGAGTGTGGCGTCCAGGGGATCCGTAACCTGGCCCGTGAGCTGCCAGGTCACATCGGCCAGGAGCGATTCGCCGGGCTGATAGTTGCCGCCGACTGGCGTCCACTCGCGCACTGAGAGCGGTCCCAGTTGGGGCGCTTGCGAGTGGGCAGGCTCGATCCAGCGCGGATCACCGCCGATCGTGACCTGCCCGGCCTGGATATAGAGCCCCATCAGCCCGCCCTGCGGGTTAAGCACCGGCAGGGCAGCGGCGTTCTCGTCGGCCATAATCAGCTGCACCTGATAGGTGCCGGGGGGTAGCTCCTTGCCGGTCGGCACCTCCAGCCACTGCCACACCTGATCACCGGCATGCCATTCGGGCGTCAGGTAGCCGTTCTCATCGGCTTGAGCCCAGCGCACGCCCTGTGCATCTACCAGGTGGACGGAAAAGAAGCGGCTGCCCTGCACGGGCCGCAGCACTTGCCAATGGATGCCGATGAACAACGGGGCGTCGCGGCCGGCGTTGGCGGGCACCTGCACACTTTCCAGCGCTACCTCGTCGGAAAAGGTCGCCAGGGGCGGCGTGGGTTGCAGGCTCAAAGGCGGCTGGCAGATGCGGTAGAGGCTCACGCCGGGGGCGCCGTCTGGGCCCGGAAAGTCTTGCCGGGTGCAGGCCGCGTTTTGCAGCACCTGCAACACTGGGGCAATGAGCCTGGCATTGGCGATCGGCACAAAGTAGTCGATCTCGCGTCCGTCCCAGGCCGGCAGGGCCGCGACGTGGCTCCCCTGCACCCATTTTGCGGTGGATGCCGCGGGCTCGGTAAAGATGGTGGAGGGATGGTGGTAAAAGTTAGAGGCGATGATAATGCGATGCCCGGCCGCCAGCTCGGGGCGGATCAGCCGGCCGATATCAGTCATATCGCCGTGTAGCCCCTCGTAGGCGGCCCGGCTGCCGACATAGTGCCCCCAATACTCCATGCCGCCCAGCAGGCCCTCGACGCCGACAAGCAGGACGAGCACGGCCGGGGTGACCTTGCCCTCGGGGCGCCAGCTCTCAAACCGGCGCCAGACCAGCGCCATGCCCAGGGCGACGAGGCCGCAGAGCGCGGGCAGGCAGCCGAAGATGCGCTGGCCGACGGGGTAGGGCTCGATGGTAAAGACCGGGGGCAGGGCCATGCCAAGCCACCAGAGGGCGAGCAGGCCATACTGGGGACGCCTGCGCGCACGCAGCACAACCAGGGCCAGCCCCAGCAGGAAAAACGGCCCCAACACGAGGTCAACCAGTGGCCGCCCCTCGACGTTATAGGAGGACTGAAGTTGCCGGCGCGGTAAAAAAGCGATCACCATCCGGTAGGCGTTGCGGGCGAAAATCGAAAGGACGCTCGTGTTCCCGGCTTGTTTCCAGGCGAGCACCTGATCGGCGCGCTCCCAAAAGTCGTGCGGCACCCGCACATAGTGGATGCCGAGGGGCGCAAAGACCAACACGGCGACCGCCGCTGCCAGGATCAGCCCTTTGCCGCGAGAGCGCAGGCGGGGGCGATCGACCAGCGCCAGGAAGCCCAGGATGAGGAGCAGCGATACCGGGAAAAAGCGCGCGGCGAGGTAGATGTAGAGCATGCTGCCCGCAGCCGCCCCGCCGATGGCCAGGAACAGCAGCCGATTCTCGCGGTAGCCGCGCCAGAGAAAGTAGATACTGATGCACTCGATCAGCGGCATCAGAATCCAGCAATAGCCCACACGCGATTCGGCAATGTGCCACGAGGATATGGCGATAAGCATCGCCGTCAGCATGCCTACCCGCCGCCCGGCCAGTGCTTTGAGCGCCAGGTAGGCCGCCGGCACAGTGGCGATGCCGATCAGGGCCGAGGTGAGGCGCAGGCCAAAAGTATTGGGGCCAGTAAAAAGGTAGACGAGCGCAGCGATGTACATGTAAAACGGCTCGCGGCCGGTATAGGCCGGAAAAAAGACCGGAAAGTGGCCCTGGTAGATGTATTGAGCCTGCAGGCCATAGACGGCCTCATCGAGGTTCAGCCCCGGGGGCACGGCGCCGATGCGGTACAGGCGGAACGCAGCGGCAAGGACCGTGACCGCAGCCAGGGCGGGCCACTCCCAGCGCGCCAGGCGGGACGTACGGTCGAGCTTGGCAAGAGACATGGGCAGGCAGTGCTCCTCTCCGGGTGAGCTGATCGGTTGCACACACAGGCTTCCTCTGGCAGCGCTGTAGGATAGCCCCTGCAGGCCTCTTTTGTCAAGAAGCCGTTGTGGGTGGGCGTATCCCCATTGCTTCTTGGGTAGATCCCGGCGTATTGGCCAGGTACTTTGCGTGGCTACCGCCCGGCTCACTCCAACCTGCCAAAACCCCTTCAGGAGGCGTGCTGGTTCGATGCGCAGCGTGAGACCCGGCCTATCAGCCTGACGAATGCTGGCATGGAAGGCCGACTTGACTCTTGCGCAACTCAGCACTATCTTTCAACGTAGACTGGTTTGTAACGCAAACCTGTCGGTGGAGCGAGGAGGCGGCTATGACGGTTGACATTGATGGTATCCGCAAGCGAACCTGGCGCTACTGGTACGAGGATGGCCTCAGCGAAATTGCTCTTGGGGTGCTCTACCTGGCAGTGGGCGGGCTCTTCCTGGCCGATGCCTTGCTGCCCAAAGGTCCGGGCCACGTGTTTCTGAGCACGCTGGGGCTGCCGGCAGTGTTGATTGGCGGCGCCTGGTTGGGCAGGCGGGCTGTACAGGCAGCGAAAGAGCGGCTCACCTACCCACGCACCGGCTATGTGCGCTATCCGCGGCCGGGTGGGCGCCGGCGGCTGCTGAGTGGGACCGTCGCAGGGCTGATCAGTGCGTTGGCGGTGCTCTTGCTCAGGGCGGCGCCCTCAGCCCGTGCGTGGCTGCCGGGGGTGCTGGGCCTGGTGATAGCCGCTTCTTACCTCTATGTGGGGCAGCGCTTTGGGTTGGGCCGCTTTCTTGCCCTGGCCGCCTTTTCGGCTGTGGCCGGTGTGGGGGCATCTCTGGCCGGGCTGAGCATGCTGGAAGGGAGCGCAGCTTACTTTGCCCTGGCGGGAACGGCGCTGGTAGCCGGTGGGGCCGTGACGCTGCGACGCTACCTGCGACAGTCGCAGTTACAGCCGATTGGGGTGGTAGATGAGCCCTGATCTGCGCGAGTTGGGCAACGTCGATCGCATCATTCACGAGCCGGCGCGCTTGATGATCGTGGCCATCCTCTCCGCCGTGGAGAGCGCCGACTTTACCTACTTGCAGCGCGAAACCGGCCTGACCAAAGGGAATCTCTCGGCGCACCTGGCCCGCCTGGAGGAGGCGGGCTATATCCGGATCGAGAAGTCATTCCGTGGCAAGGTGCCGCAGACGACGTGCAGCCTGACCACTGATGGGCGCCGGGCGCTGCGCGCATACCGCGCGTACCTCAAGCGCGCGGTGGAGAGTTTTGAAGTTTAGCTTAGCGGAGGCATAGAGTATGTCTATGATGGCCATTCGCATGGCCGGCCTCACCCGCGACTTTCGCTCACTGCGGGCGCTGGATAATCTGAGCCTGGAGGTGCCGGCGGGGATCGTCTTTGGCTTTCTGGGGCCCAATGGCTCGGGCAAGACGACGACGATCCGCCTGCTCTTGGGGCTGCTGGAGCCGACAGGCGGCCGGGCCGAAGTGCTGGGTTTTGACCCGGCGCGCCAGGGGGTAGAGGTGCGGGCGCGCTGTGGCGCACTGCTGGAGCAGTCGGGCCTCTATGAGCGTCTGAGCGCTGCCGATAACCTCGAGTTCTATGGCCGCGTCTGGCGCCTCAGCCCGACAGAGCGGCAGGCGCGCAGCCGGGAATTGCTGGAGCACCTGGGCCTGTGGGAGCGGCGCCACGAGGTAGTGGGCACCTGGAGCCGCGGCATGAAGCAAAAGCTGGCGGTGGCGCGGGCGCTGCTGCAACGCCCACCCCTGGTGTTCCTCGATGAGCCGACGGCCGGGCTGGACCCGGTGGCGGCGGCGGCGCTGCATGAGGACCTGAGCAGCCTGGCCAAACGAGAGGGCGCGACTGTCTTCCTGACTACCCACAATCTATCGGAAGCGGAAAAACTGTGCGCGCGGGTGGGTGTGATCCGCCAGGGCAAACTGCTGGCGGTGGGCAGCCCCGATGAGCTGCGCGCCTACAGCGCCGGAGGTGGGCTACACGCCGAGATTGTGGGCCACGGCTGGGACGACGAGATACTGACTCAGTTGCGCTCCCGGCCTGAGGTGGCGGCAGTCGAGCCACGGGATGGGCGGTTGACGCTCGATCTGCGCGGCGAGGCGGAGCTGGCGCCACTGGTGGCCCTGCTGGTGGGCGCAGGCGCGAGTGTGGAAGAGGTGCGCAAGGGCAAGGTCAGCCTGGAAGAAGTCTTCCTGACCCTGATGGAGGAAGAAAAATGATCACCGACCTCTGGACCATTTTCTGGAAGGAATGGAAGGAGTTCCTGCTCGCCCCCGGTAGCCGGCGGGGCAACATGACGCGTCAGTTGCTGCTCATCTTTGTCTTTGGTGTGTTCCTGCCTCTGCAATTGGGGCGCGCCTGGGTGAACTCGCCCATCGCGCTGATCTACTGGATCTGGGTGCCCATGCTGCTGGTGAGCAGCATGGTGGCCGATGCGATTGCCGGTGAGCGAGAGCGGCATACGCTCGAGACGCTGCTTTCCACCCGCATGCCCGATAGGCCGATCCTCTACGGCAAAGTGTTGGCGTCGGTAGCCTATGGTTGGGGGGTGACCCTGGTGAGCCTGATCCTGGGGCTGGCTGTGGTGAACGTGACGCAGGGGCATGGGCGGTTGCTTCTCTATCCGCCGCTGATGGCTGTGGGTGGGGCAGTACTGAGCTTTCTTGTCGCTGGGCTCGCCGCGAGTGGGGGAGTGCTGGTCTCGCTGCGCGCTCCCACCGTCCGCCAGGCGGCGCAGACGCTGAGTATCGTTACCCTGGGCTTCTGGCTGGTACCGGTGGTGGGCCTCACGCTGGTCCGCAAAGTGCTGCCGGCGAGCGCCCTGGACCTCCCCGGTGGAGCGCTTGCGGCCGTCAACTGGGCGCTAATGTTGCCGATTGTCGTTGTTTTGCTCGCAGCCGTTGACCTGGGATTGCTGGCCATTGCCGTAAAGCGCTTTCAGCGCTCGCGCCTTATCTTGGATTAGTGTCTCGATGGCTGGCGGCCGGCTCTCGCGCTCAGCATCAGCCCGGTACAGGCCATTGAGGGGGTTTCGCTGGGAAGCGAAACCCCACCCGGGTGGGAGCCGGGCCTGGGCTGCGCGCGAAACCCGGCGATAGCCGGGTCACCGGCTTTTGGCACATTCACCTCTCCACGGATGGTGGACAAAAAGGAGGAAATGAAGTAGAATGGCGCCCAGGTGAAGCAGGGAGGTCCTTGGGGGATGACAGAGCTCGAGAAACTGGCGGCTGAGATCGCCCAATGTAGCAAGTGCCCGCTGGCGCGGGGGCGCAGCCATACCGTCCCCGGCGAAGGCCCGGCCGACGCGCGAGTGCTGTTTATCGGCGAGGCGCCCGGGTTCCATGAAGATCGCCTGGGGCGACCTTTCGTCGGCGCGGCGGGGCAATTCCTGGAGCAGCTGCTGGCTTCTATCAACCTGACACGGGAACAGGTCTACATCTGCAACGTGATCAAGTGCCGGCCGCCCAACAACCGGGACCCTCTGCCGAATGAAATCGATGCTTGCCGCTCTTATCTGGATCGCCAGTTGGAGCTGATCCGCCCGCGCGTAGTCGTGACCTTGGGCCGTTTCTCTATGGCCCGCTATTTCCCCAACGCTTCGATCTCACAGATTCACGGGCGCGCCAAGAAGATTGGTGAAACCCTCTATCTTCCGCTCTTCCACCCCGCTGCAGCTCTGCATCAGCCCCGCTACAAGGCGGCGATTGAGGAGGATTTCCTCAAAATCCCCGAGCTACTGAAGCAACTGGCGGCAGCGGAGAATGAAGAAGACCACCCCGATGTGCAGGCCACGCAACTGAGTCTGTTCTAGCTATCAGCCATCAGCTATCAACTCGGGTTCAGCAGAGGCACTGTGTGGGTGGCCAAAGGGTTGCGTGCGATTGCATGGAGGTAGACCAAAACTGCCTCTGTGATGTTTTGTGTTCTGTGGCGCTATGCGCTGTAGCCACAGTGGATGGTTGAAAGCTGATAGCTAGCCTCTGATAGCTACTGGCTGTTATTTTCCCGGAGGTTCGGTTGGCAGACGGCAAGGTGCGCATCATCCCCCTGGGCGGCCTGGGCGAGATTGGCCGTAACATGATGGTGTTGGAGTACGACGACAACCTGATTGTCATCGACGCCGGCCTCATGTTTCCCGAGAATGAGATGTTGGGGGTAGATATCGTCATTCCCGATATGCGCTACGTGTTCGAGCGGCGCCAGCATGTCAGGGGCATCATCGTCACCCATGGCCACGAGGACCACACCGGTGCGCTTCCGTACCTGCTGGAAAAGGTCTGGGCCCCAGTCTATGCAACCCCCCTCACACAGGGCCTGATTGAGGTCAAGCTGCGCGAGCACGGGCTGCGCGATGTGACATTCAGGACCATCCGCACGGATACCCCGCTCTCCCTGGGCCCCTTTACCATTGACTTTTTCAATGTCAGCCACTCTATCCCCGACGGTGTGGGGCTGGCCGTGCGCACGCCGGTCGGGCTGATCGTGCACTCGGGCGATTTCAAGTTCGACCACAGCCCGGTGGATGGGCGGCGCGCGGATTTCGCCAAGCTGGCCGACCTGGGGCGCGAGGGTGTTTTGCTTTTGCTCTCCGATAGCACTAACGCCGAAAACCCCGGCTATACGCCATCAGAGCAGGAGGTGGGGCAGACCTTCGATCGCCTCTTTGCCAAGGCGCCCGGCCGCGTATTGGTGGCGACCTTTGCTTCGAACATTTCCCGCGTGCAGCAGGTGATTGATACGGCCGGCCGTTACAACCGCAAGGTGGCTGTGGTAGGCCGTACGATGGTCAACAATGTGCGCGTAGCCATGGAGCTGGGCTACCTGCGTGTGGCCGACGGCATGCTTCTGTCGATCGACGAAGTGAACCGTCTGCCGCCGCGCCAGGTCGCGATGGTCTGCACCGGCAGCCAGGGCGAGCCGACCTCTGCCCTGGTGCGTATGGCCTACAACGACTATCGCGCCGTCAGCCTGATGGCGGGCGATACGGTCATTGTCTCCGCTTCGCCCATCCCAGGCAACGAAGAGTTTGTGAACCGTACGATCAACAACCTCTTCCGCCTGGGAGCGAATGTCTTTTACGATGAGTTGCTGGATGTGCACGTCTCGGGCCATGCCGGTCAAGAAGAGCAAAAGCTCCTGCTGACTATGCTCCACCCGCGCTTCTTTGTGCCTATACATGGCGAGTACCGGCATCTGGTGCTGCATGCTGGCCTGGGCGAAAGGGTGGGCATCCCTCCGCAGAATATCGTCGTCATGGAATCGGGTGAGGTGCTGGAGCTGTCTTCCACCTCGGCACGTGTGGTGGACCGGGTGGCCGAAGGGTATGTGTTCGTCGACGGCCGCGGTGTG
Organism: Anaerolineae bacterium; assembly: GCA_034436375.1. Classification (GTDB taxonomy): domain Bacteria; phylum Chloroflexota; class Anaerolineae; order SpSt-313; family SpSt-313; genus DAOTVS01. Next base: position 19,556 of record DAOTVS010000095.1, read on the forward strand.
GGCGACGTGGGGCAGACCGTGTTGGAGGATCGAAGACTCCTCTCGCAGAACGGTTTTCTGGTCGCCGTCGTCACCCTCGATGGGGAGTCGGGGGAGTTGATGGCTGGGCCCGAGATCATCTCGCGTGGCCTGGTGTATAACCAGGAGGCGGAGGAGTTCATCGAAGGCGCCCGCGATGTGGTGATGGAGACCATCGCCGAAACCCCACGCAAGGAGCTGCGGTCCCGCCTGCGCCAGGCGTTGATTGACTATGTGTACAGCGAAATCGGGCGCCGGCCAATGGTCATTCCGGTGGTGATGGAAGCGTAAAACGTGAAAGGTGATGCGCAAGGCTGCCATGGCGGACGATTTGCTGCTCTGTGCCACGCTTGCCTGAACGAGGGCGGGCCAAAAGTAGCACAATTTGTGTGGCAGCAGCCTTACGTTTGACGGTTTGGCTCTTGTGTGCTAGACTGTAGACAGTCAACAATATCATCTTTTAGGAGCGACTCTCAGCCATGTTCAAACAGACTTTGCGCTCGCGACGAGGGAGGCTTGGCCAGCGCCGGACGTGAAGTCGGGATTGTTGCATTTGGGCAGAGATCAACGCTGATTGAGCCAGCTTTCCGGGCTTCCGGGAGCTGGCTTTTTTGTGGCCTTGGAGCGGCGGCGCACCCGGCCGGACCTGACAGGTTTCAGAAAACCTGTCAGGTCCGGGTGCATGGTGGGAGGTGAATGATGATCAAGGTCGGCGTTTTTGGCGCCACGGGGTATGCCGGCTATGAGCTGGTGCAGCTCCTGCACCGGCACCCGGCGACAGACCTGGTTTTCGCGACCTCGGAAGCGAGTGCGGGCGGGCGCCTCAGCGACAGCTATCCGAGCCTCGGCGACGATATGCCGTTGGTGCGGGCCGAGGAAGCACCCCTGGATGCGGTTGATTGTGTCTTTTGCTCCTTGCCCCACGGCGCGTCGATGGCGACGGTGCAGCGGGCGCGGGCGGCCGGGGTGCGTGTCATTGATCTCTCGGCTGATTTCCGGCTGGGCGACCCGGCCGTGTATCAGCAATGGTACAAAAAGGCGCATGATGCGCCGGCGCTGCTGACGGAGGCTGTCTACGGCCTGCCGGAGCTGCACCGTGAGGCGATCCGCAAAAGCGCCCTGGTGGCCAATCCGGGTTGCTACCCCACGAGCGTCATCCTGGGCTGCTTTCCTCTGGCCGTCGAGGGCCTGCTGGCCGACGGGCACATCATTGCCGATAGCAAGTCGGGCGTTTCGGGCGCTGGACGCACGCCTACCCCGGCGACGCATTTCTGCGAGGTGAACGAGAATCTCTCTCCCTACAACATAGGGCACGTGCACCGGCACATCCCCGAGATGGAAGGGGAGCTCTCGCGCCTGGCCCGGCAGCCGGTGCGGGTGACTTTTACGCCGCATCTGGCGCCGGTGACGCGGGGTATGCTCTCGACCCTCTACGTACGGGTGGCGCCGAAGCAGAGCGTCAAGGCGCTGGTGGATCTCTACCAGGGGCGTTATGCCCGCGAGCCGCTGGTCCATGTCTTACCTGAAGGCAAGCTTGCCACCATGGCCTGGGCTGCGAACACGGACCGCTGCGTAATCTCGCTGCATGAGGGCGGCTGGCCGGGCGAAGTGATCATCGTCTCGGCCATCGACAACCTGGGCAAAGGCGCAGCCGGGCAGGCGGTGCAGAACATGAACCTCATGTTTGGCCTGGAGGAGATCACCGGGCTGCGCGTGTAGAGGAGTTGATTGGTTATCGTGAGATTACCCAACCATCAAGCTACGAAGGTACGAAGGAGCGCCAAGAAGATAACGATAGTCTTTGTGGTTGGGTGTTCACCGGGGCTGCGAGGCCGACTATGGACATAATCGTGCTGAAGATTGGCGGCAACGAGATCGACGACGAGGCATTCCTGGCGGGGTTGGTGGAGGCGCTGGGCGCGTTGCGGCGGGTGGCCCGGCCCGTGCTGGTGCATGGCGGCGGCAAAGAGATTGCGCAGCTGCAAAAGGCGCTTGGCCTCGAGCCCCGCTTTGTGGAGGGCCTGCGTGTGACGGATGAGGCCAGCTTGCGGGTGGCCGAGATGGTGCTTTCTGGCGCGGTGAACAAGCGCCTGGTGGGGCGGCTGATTGCGGGCGGCATCCCGGCTTTGGGCCTGAGCGGGGTTGATGGTGGCCTGTTGCGGGCGCGCAAGATGGAACACCCGGCCGGCGACCTGGGCTGGGTGGGCGAAGTGACGGCGGTGGATGCGTCGCTGGTGCACCTGCTGCTGGAGCGGGGTTTGGTGCCAGTGATCTCACCCATTTCCCTTGGCCTTGATGGGCGCACGTACAATATCAATGCCGATCAGGCAGCCGTGGCGCTGGCCAAAGCGCTCGGGGCCGGGAGCCTGGCCTTTGTGACCAACGTGCCGGGCGTGCTGGCTGAGGGCCGGGTCATGCCTCGCCTGAGCGTGGCCGAGGCAGAGGATTGGGTGGCCCAGGGGGTGATCTCTGGCGGCATGGTGCCCAAAGTCCGCGCGGCGCTCTCCGTCGTGGCTGGTGGTGTGCCCGAAGCGCGCATCGTGGACCTTGCCGGCCTGCGCACCGGCGGCGGCACGCGGTTTTCGGCGGATTGAGGGAACCGAAGGAACTGCTGGATTCCCATCAGTTCCCCCAGTTCCCTCAATTCCCTCAGTTCCTGAGCAGAAAGGGGCAATCCGGTGGGAGCAGACGAAATCATCCAACTTGAGCAACAGTATGTGCTCCAGACCTACAAACGGGCGCCGTTTGTGATCGATCACGGCACGGGCTGCTATCTGTGGGATACAGCGGGCCGGCGCTACCTGGACCTGGTGGCGGGGATTGCGGTGAACGCCATGGGCTATGGCGACCCGGAAGTGCAGGCGACGATTGCCGAGCAGAGCGCCAAGCTGATGCATACTTCGAACCTCTACCACACGGCCCCGCAGGCGCTGCTGGCCCGAGACCTGGTCGAGTGCTCTTTTGCAGACCGGGTCTTTTTCTGCAACTCGGGCACCGAGGCTGTCGAAGCCGCGCTCAAGTTCGCGCGCAAGTGGCAGCGGGAGAACCATCCGGGCGAAGAGCGTGCGGGCATTGTGGCCTGCACGGGCTCTTTCCATGGGCGTACGATGGGCGCGCTTTCGGTGACCGCGCGTGAAAAGTACCGGGCGCCCTTTGAGCCGCTGGTGCCCGGCGTGAGCTTTATGCCGTTCAACGACGTCGATGCAGCGCGCGCGACGATTGGTCCGCACACCGGAGCGGTGATTGTGGAGCCGCTGCAGGGCGAGGGGGGCGTCAACCCGGCGCGCCCCGAGTTCCTGCGGGCGCTGCGGGCGCTGTGCGATGAGCACGGGGCCCTGCTGATTTTTGACGAGGTGCAGTGCGGCCTGGGGCGCACCGGTTACCTGTGGGCGCACGAGCCCGCCGGCGTCAGCCCGGATATCATGACCCTGGCCAAGCCCCTGGGCGGGGGCCTGCCTATCGGCGCGGTGTTGCTGACGCAGGCGGTGGCCGATTGCCTCCATCCTGGCGATCATGGCAGCACTTTTGCCGCCAACCCGGTCATCTGTGCGGCCGCGCGGGTGATCCTGCGGCGCATCAAGGACCCGGCCTTTCTGGCGGGGGTGCAGGCGCGGGCGGCGCATGCAGGCGCCCGCCTGGCCGAGCTGCAGCAGCGGTATTCCGTGGTGCGCGCGGTGCGCGGTCGCGGCTTGATCTGGGGCATTGAGCTGGAGATCGATGCTTCGCCATTGGTGGACCGCGGCTATGAACTGGGCCTGATCATGACGACCGCAGGCGACCGGGTGTTGCGCCTGGTGCCGCCGCTGATCATCAGTGATGCCGAGATCGACGAGGGGATCGACATCATAGCACAAATCCTGGCGCAGAGCCAGACAGACAGGTGATGACATTCATGACGACGACCGATCGCGTTTCAGAAGCCCTGACGGGCGTTGCCCCATCCATCATCGTACGGCCGGCCCTGTTGCCGGATGTGCAGCCAATCGTGGATCTGGTGAACGGCTATGCCGCCCGCGGCGAAATGCTGCCCAAGTCTCTGAACAAGGTGTACCAGAACATCCGGGATTTTGTGGTGGCTGAAGAGGCGGGGCGCGTGGTCGGCTGCGGCGCCCTGCATGTGCTCTGGGATGACCTGGCCGAGATCCGCTCGCTGGCGGTGGTTGAGGGCTACCAGGGTCGGCGCATCGGCGCCCAGATCGTAGAGGCCCTGCTGCTGGATGCGGAGCGCCTGGCGGTGCCGCAGGTCTTTGCCCTCACCTACAAGCCGCGTTTCTTTGAGCGTTGCGGCTTTACCGTGGTCGAGCGTGAGACCCTGCCGCGCAAGATCTGGGGCGATTGTATCGACTGTATCAAGTTCCCGCACTGTGACGAGGTGGCCGTCGTGCGGGATATGAGGGGGCAACGATGCTAGGCAGAGCCCGCTTTGCCTCGATTCGGCGGCCTTGCGTGCCGGACGTGCAGACTATGGTGACCATAATCAACGCCCGGGCAGCCGAGGGCCTCATTTTGCCGCGCTCACAGAACTATGTGTATCAGAACCTCCGCGACTTTTGTGTGGCGGAGGAGAACGGAAAGCTTGTCGGTTGTGGGTCCCTTCATGTGCTGTGGGGCGACCTGGGTGAGATCCGCGGCCTGGCAACCACTGAGGAGGCGCCGGTCGGTCTGGAGGGGCAGTTGGTACAGGCCCTCCTGGCTGAGGGGCGCCGGCTGGGGCTACCGCACGTCTTTGCCTTCATGTCACGGCCGCAGGTTCTGCTGGAGCAGGGTTTTGTTCTGGCCGATCGCGACAGCCTGCCGCGCATTGCCTGGCGCGAGTGTATCGACTGCGTCAAGTTTCCGAATTGTGATGAGGTCCCCGTGTGGATTGATCTGTAGTTATCAGGCAAGCCGCCAAGACTTAAAGTCTGGCCTTTGTTTTCCGGGAGTGAACCCTATGGAAGCACTGCTGGCGCTGGAAGATGGCGCCGTATTCAGCGGCCGCTCGTTTGGAATCCCCGGCGAATGCTGCGGCGAGGTCGTCTTCAATACCAGCTTGACCGGTTACCAGGAGATCCTGACCGATCCTTCGTACCGGGGCCAGATGGTGGCGATGACGGCCCCGCAAATCGGCAATACCGGGATCAATCCCGAGGATATGGAATCCGAACGCCCCCAGGTGGAGGCGTTTCTGGTGCGTCAGGTCTCTCCTGTGGCCTCCAACTGGCGCACGCGCCAGAGCTTGGGCCGCTTTCTTCGTGCGCACAACACCATGGCCCTCAGTGAGATCGATACGCGCGCCCTCACCCGCCACGTGCGCAACTATGGCGCTTTGAAAGCAGTCGTCTCGACAGAGGATCTTTCTCCCGAGTCGCTGGTGGAAAAGGCGCGCGCTTCGGCCGATATCTCGGCCCGCAACTGGGTGGCTGCGGTGTCCTGCCGGGCGCCCTATGAATGGACCGAGGGTATGCCGGCCGGTTGGGGGCCGCGGCCAGCGCCGGGGATCCTGCCGCCCAATGGGGATCCCCGACCGCCGACAAGGCGCCATATTGTGGTCTATGATTGCGGGGTGAAGCAATCCATCCTGCGCTACTTTGTGGATCACGGCTGCCGACTGACCGTGGTGCCCTGGAACACCACCGCGGCAGATGCCCTGGCTCTGGACCCCGATGGCATCTTCCTCTCCAACGGCCCTGGCGACCCACAGCGGGTGCCCGAGTTGGCCGAGGCGGTGCGCGGGCTGTTGGGGCGGCGCCCGATCCTGGGCATTTGCCTGGGGCATCAGGTGCTGGGGCTGGCTTATGGGGGCCGCACCTACAAGCTGCGCTTCGGCCACCACGGCGGCAATCAGCCCGTGCTCGACCTGCAGCGTGGCGGCGTGCAGATCACGGCGCAGAACCACAATTTTGCCGTCGATGCCGCCTCATTGCGCGAGGATGATATTGTGGTCACGCACATCAACCTCAACGACCGTACGGTGGAGGGCATGCGCCATCGCCGCTGGCCCGCCTGGAGCGTGCAGTATCATCCGGAGGGCGGCCCGGGCCCGCACGACGCGGTGCCGCTGTTTGATGAGTTTGTGTCACTTGTTGACGAGTGGCGGAACTGATGGAACGGGAGGCCTTCTTTGCCCAAGCGTACTGATATTCACACGATTTTGATCATCGGCTCCGGCCCCATCGTCATCGGCCAGGCCTGCGAGTTTGATTATTCGGGCACACAGGCGGTCAAGGCGCTCAAGGAAGAGGGGTACCGGGTGGTGCTGGTGAACTCTAATCCGGCCACCATTATGACGGACCCGGAGCTGGCCGACCGCACCTACGTGGAGCCGCTGACGGCAGCGGTGTTGGAGCAGATCATTGTGCGCGAGCGGCCCGATGCGCTGCTGCCCACGGTGGGCGGGCAGACGGCGCTCAACCTGGCCATTGAGCTGGCCGATACGGGCGTGCTCGAGCGTTACGGTGTGCAGCTCATCGGGGCGCGCCCGCAGGCCATTCGCCTGGCCGAAGACCGCTTGCTCTTCCGCGAGACAATGCAGAAGATCGGCCTGGAGGTGCCGCGCAGTGGCCTGGCGCACTCGCTGGATGAAGCGCGGCAGATCGGCCATGAGCTGGGCTTCCCGCTGATCATCCGCCCCTCTTTTACCCTGGGCGGCACCGGCGGCGGCATTGCCTATAATGCCGAGGAATTGAACACCATCGTGCGCCGCGGGCTGGACCTGAGCCCCATTCACCAGGTGCTCGTGGAAGAATCGGTGCTGGGCTGGAAGGAATTCGAGCTCGAGGTCATGCGCGACTTGGCCGATAACGTGGTCATCATCTGCTCCATCGAGAATTTCGACCCGATGGGCGTGCATACGGGCGACTCGATCACCGTGGCCCCGGCCCTGACGCTGACCGATCGTGAGTACCAGCGCCTGCGAGATATGGCCCGCCAGGTTATCCGTGCAGTGGGCGTGGAGACGGGTGGGTCGAACATCCAGTTCGCCGTGCACCCTGAGACGGGGCGGGTGGTGGTCATTGAGATGAACCCGCGCGTGTCGCGCAGTTCGGCTCTGGCCTCCAAAGCGACTGGGTTCCCCATCGCCAAGATCGCCGCCAAGCTGGCCGTGGGTTATACCCTCAATGAGCTGCCCAACGACATCACCCGTGAGACGCCAGCCTCTTTCGAGCCGACCATCGATTATATCGTGGTCAAGGTACCGCGCTGGAACATGGAAAAGCTGCCCAATGCCGACCCTACCCTGGGCACGCAGATGAAATCGGTGGGAGAGGTGATGGCCATTGGCCGCACCTTCCAGGAGGCCCTGCAAAAGGCACTGCGCTCGCTGGAGGATGGCCGTGCCGGCTTTGGGGCCGATAGCTCCGATGGACGGGTGGACCCCGACCGTCTGCGCGAGCGCCTCTCCATCCCCACGCCTGAGCGGTTGCTCTACATCCGCTATGCCCTGCAGAGCGGCTGGACGGTCGATTCACTGGCGCACATCACCAAGATCGATCCCTGGTTCCTGACGCAGCTCGAAGAGCTGATCAACCTGGAAGGGCGCGTGCGCGCCTTTACATTGGAGACGGTCCCTGAGCGGCTCTTACGCGACGCCAAGCGGGCTGGCTTTTCTGACGCCCAGCTGGCGCGCCTGCTCTCAGTGCCGGGCCAGGGCCATGCTCCAGCGCTTGCCGTGCGCCGGCGGCGGCTGGACCTGGGTATCCGCCCGGTATACAACCGTGTAGACACCTGCGGCGCCGAGTTTGAGGCGTACACGCCTTATCTGTATTCGACCTATGAGACGAGTTGTGAGGCGGCTCCCAGCAAACGGCGCAAGATCATGATCCTGGGCAGCGGCCCTAACCGTATCGGCCAGGGCATCGAGTTTGACTATTGCTGCTGCCATGCCTCGGCGGCCCTGCGCGACCTGGATATCGAGTCGATCATGGTCAACTGCAACCCAGAGACTGTTTCGACCGACTATGACACCTCTGATCGCCTTTACTTTGAGCCGTTAACCCTGGAGGATGTGCTCAATATTGTCGATGTAGAGCAACCGGAGGGGGTGATCATCCAGTTTGGCGGGCAGACGCCCCTGCGCCTGGCCCTGGCGCTGGAGGCTGCCGGCGTGCCGATCTTGGGCACTTCGCCGCATTCCATCGACCTGGCCGAGGACCGGCAGCTCTTTGGTGATGTGCTGCGTGAGTTGGGCATCCCGGCCGCAGAGTGGGGCATTGCCACTTCGCAGGATGAAGCGCGGCTGGTGGCAGCGCGCATCGGCTACCCGGTGTTGGTGCGGCCATCTTACGTGTTGGGCGGGCGGGCCATGGCCATCGTCTACGACCAGGCCGGGCTAGACATTTACATGCGCGAGGCGGTTGATGCCTCGCCCAACCACCCTATCCTCATCGACCGCTTTCTCGAGGATGCCTTTGAGCTCGATGTGGATGCGGTCGCTGACGGCCAGGGGGGCTTTTGCATTGCCGGCATTATGGAGCAGATCGAGCTGGCCGGCGTGCACTCGGGTGACAGCGCCTGCGTCATCCCAACCTACATGGTCAAGCCACAGCACCTGGAGACGATCCGCCGCTACACGCGTCAGCTGGCCGAGCGGCTGCACGTGTGCGGGCTGATGAATGTGCAATACGCCATCAAAGACGACATCCTCTACGTGCTGGAGGTCAACCCGCGCGCGTCACGCACCACGCCCTATGTCAGCAAAGCTACCGGCGTGCCCTGGGCCAAAGTTGCTATGCGTGCCATCATGGGCAAAACGCTTGCCGAGCAGGGCATCACGGGCGAAGTGGCCGTCCGCGGCTATTACGTGAAAGAGGTGGCGCTGCCTTTTGTCAAATTCCCAGGCATGGATACACTTCTAGGGCCGGAGATGCGTTCCACAGGCGAGGTGATGGGCGTGTCGGCCGAGTTTGGCTGGGCCTATGCCAAGGCGCAGATGGGGGTAGGCGGCTCACTGCCGCTGCAGGGCGCTGTCTTTATCACCGTCAACGATAACGACAAACCGACAGCGCTGCCCATTGCGCGTGACCTGGCCGGGCTGGGCTTCAAGCTGCTGGCCACTCGCGGCACGGCGGCCTACTTGCAGGCGCAGGGGCTCGCCGTGCGCACCATTGACAAGGTCGGCGAGGGCCGCCCCAATGCCGTGGACCTCATCATCAACGGCGAGATCCAGTTGATCATCAACACCCCCACGGGCAAGCTTGCTTTTGCGGACCGGGGGGCGATCCGGCGGGCTGCCGCTGCCTATGGCGTGCCGACCCTGACCACCCTGTCGGCCGCCTCCGCAGCGGTGCAGGCCATCCGGGCCATGCGCAACGAACCGCTCGCGGTGCATTGCCTACAGGAGATGAACCATGACAGACTCTGAGCGACCGCTGGTGGTCGTGACCGAACCGATCCATCCCGATGCGATGGCGCGCCTGCAGGAAGAAGTGGAGGCCATGGTGGCGCCCGGGTGGGACGAGGAGGCGCTCATCGGCTGTGTGGGCCGGGCGCAGGGGCTCATCCAGCGTGGCCTCGGGGGCGCAAGCCGGCGCCTGATGGCGGCGGCGCCCCAACTCAAGATCATCGCCCGGCACGGCGCCGGCTATGATAACGTGGATCTCGAGGCCGCCCGCGAACGGGGGATCATCGTCACCAACACCCCCGATGCGACGGCCTTTTCTGTAGCGGAGCACACGTTGGGCCTGATCCTATCGGTGAGCCGACGGATCGCTCTGGGCGACCGGGGCCTGCGTGCCGGTCGCTGGGGGGTGCGCAGCGATTGCTGGGGAGTGGACCTCTACGGTGGCACCCTGGGCGTCGTGGGCTATGGCCGCATTGGGCAGCGGGTGGCGGCACTCGCCCGTGGCCTGGGTATGGCCGTCGCCTATGCCGATCCCGTGCCGGCTGACGAGAACCCGGCTGCGCCGGCGCAGCGCCTGAGCCTCGAGGAACTCCTGCCGCTGGCCGACGTGCTGACCTTGCACGTCACCCTGAACCCGGGCACCCGGCACCTGATCGGTGCGCGCGAGCTGGCGCAGATGAAGCCCGGGGCGATCCTCATCAACGCCTCGCGTGGGCCGGTGGTCGATCAGGCCGCTCTGATTGAGGCCTTGCATGCCGGGCGGCTGGGCGGCGCCGGGCTAGACGTGTTCGAGGAGGAGCCGGTGCAGGGTGTGAGCCCCCTGTGCCAGTTCGACAATGTCGTCCTGACCCCTCACATTGCCTCACAGACCCCCGCCACCATGCGCCGTATGGCCATGGATGCTGTGGAGGAGGTGCTGCGGGTTCTTTCAGGGCAGCCGCCCAGATATCGCGTGGCCTGATTCGTAAAGGGTTTGGAGTGGGTTCAGGGGTGGGCAGTACAAGTTCTCTGCGCGTCCGGAATCCCCAGCTTGCTGGGGCGTCTCTGCCTGGCTCCGGCTGCAAGGAGGGCCGCATCCGGCGCGATTGCCTCTACTGGACCGTGATGGGCTTTTTCAACTATGTGCTGCTCTCGGATGTACACTCGATGCAGGTCATCGAGGACCCCTGCGGCATGCTGGCGTGTTTGCAAGAGGCTGTGGCGGAGTATCCGCAGCCGTTGCGGCAGGCGATCCTGGAGCGCTTCGTGGCGGAGGCCCGCTTCTGGCCGAACAGCTTTCACTATGTGAGTGCGGTAGAGCGGGCCGATGTGATCTACACGACCGACATCGTGCAGCAGGTCGTGCAGGCCGTGATTCAGGTCATCTTTGCGCTCAACGGCGTGTATTCTCCCGGTGAGAAAAAGCTGGCACAGACCCTGGGGCGGCTGGCTGTGCAGCCGGAGCAGTTCGTGCCCCGCGTGCAGGCGCTGCTCTACCCGGGGATCGAAGCGAGCGTCGAGCGGCTGCGTGAGCAACGTCAGGCGCTCGTGCGGTTGGTAACGGACGTGGAGGAGTGCGTAATCCGTAATGCGTAATGCGTAAGGTTCTCATTGCGCAGCGTCTGCTGCTTTGTGTTTGTCTGCGTTGGGAAGGCTTACGGTGAGCAGCACTCGCCGTGTCATGAGCGCCTTACGCATTACGTATTACGGATTACGCAAGGCATTGTGTTGGGCATGGGACAGGGAGGCGACAAGCCATGTTACGCGAGAACAAGGTCAAGCGGGCCCTGTTGCGGGGCGAGCAGGTGGTGGGGACGATGGTGCAGGAGGTGCGCAATCCCTGCATCGCCCAGGTACTGGCATCGGCGGGCCTGGATTTCTTCATGCTGGACCTGGAGCACGGCGCCTTTACTCTGGATCAGGTGGCCGATATTGCCCAGGTGGGGCGCCTGGCGGGCATTATCCCCCTGGTGCGGGTGCCGGATGACGATTACCCCTGGCTGGCGCGGCCGCTTGATGCCGGTGTGATGGGCCTCATGGTGCCCCGAGTGCAGAACCGGGCCCAGGTGGAAGCGGCGGTGAGCACCATCAAGTATCCGCCCGTAGGCCGGCGCGGCTGCGCCGTCACGGCCCGGCAGACGGAATTCGGCTCGGTGCCTGTGAAGGAATGGATGAACTGGGCTAACCAGGAGACGCTCTTTATCGCGCAGATCGAGGAGCGGGCGGCGGTGGAGGATATTGACGGCATCCTCAGCGTGCCGGGGGTTGACGTGGCCCTCATCGGCCCCAATGACCTTTCCATCTCTCTGGGCTTCCCGGGGCAGACGGATCACCCGACGGTACAGGCGGCGATAGAGCGCGTGGTGCAGTCGGCGGCAAGGCATCATGTGGCCTCAGGGTTGCACATCCGCGACCTGGAGGCGCTCAAGACCTGGCGCGATAAGGGCATGCGCTTCCTCATGTACTCGAATGAGGTCGGCCTGTTGCGCGATGCGGCTGCGTCGGCGGCCAAGGCGCTGCGGACGTGAAGGCTACTTCTGAATACGCAAGGTCGTAATCGCGGAGCGAAGGTTGCTTCTCAGTGTGCCTGTTTTCGAGACTGACCCAGAGCATGCAGCATACACTGAAATTCCGACCTTATGCATGGCGCATTACGTACGAGGGGCGGGCATGAACTGGTTCCCGGAAAAGCGCAACGGCTTGCTGTGCGGTGCAGCGATCTTTGCAGTGCTGCTCACGGCCGATGGCCTGGTTTTTCATAGCCTGCTGCGGGCGCCGATCAACCTGTGGACGTATGCGCGGGCCCTCCTTTCCCTCGCGATTCTGCTTCTGGCCATCGCAGTGGGCTATGCCTGGTATGGGCTGCTGAACCTGGCCTATCATAGCGGGCGCAACGGTATCGTCATCCGTTGGGCAGCCTGCTTTGATGTGATACCGGCGGCGGATATCAAGCGCGTTGTGACGCTGCCGCGCGTGCGGGTGCGTGGAGGGCTGGGCTGGCCGGGGTACAGGTTCGGGCGCGCCTTTGTGCTGGGGGTAGGCCGGGCGCGGGTCTACCTCAGCGGGCCGTTCCGCGAGGCCGTGGTGGTGGAGACGCGCCAGGGAGATTGGGTGATCTCACCTGCAGATTGCGAGGGGTTTCTGGTCGATACGCGCGCTCGCAGCGCCCTGGGACCCGCAGTTGCGTGGACACAAGGCCTGCGCCGCCCTGAGTTCCTGAACCTCGGCCTGTGGCATGATCGCCTGGCCAGGGCGTTGGCGGCCCTGGCGCTTCTGCTCGCTGTGGGGCTGGCGGGCTTTTTGGCTGCCCGCTATCCGCAGTTGCCTGGCAGCCTCATCTTGTCTTTGGGCTCCCAGGGATTGGGCGATCACATCGGTGCGCGGAGCCAGTTGTTTCTATGGCCTGGTGTCGGACTGGCCGTGCTCCTGGTAAACGCAACTCTGGCCGCCTGGGTACACCGGCGCGAGAGACTATTGGCGTTACTCCTCCTGGGCACTGCCCTGTTGGTGCAGGCGCTGGCATGGTTGGCCGCAGTGCACCTTGTCGGCTGAGCGGTGCGGAAAGGAGCATCATGCGCCTGGAGATTGTGCGCAGCAAGCGACGCAAAAAGACGGTGGCCGCGCGCATTGTGGGCGATACCCTGCAGGTGCGGGCGCCGGCCGACCTGCCCGAAAGCGAGCTAAACCGGGTCATTGCCAGGTTGCGCCTCCAGTTGGAGAGCGCCCACCGGCGAAAGCGTCAGGTCGATAATGAGGCGCTGGCGGCGCGCAGCCAGGAGCTCAATCGCCTCTATTTCGATGGGCGCCTGCGTCTGGTGCAGATCAGCTATGTCGACAACCAGGAGCGGCGCTTTGGTTCCTGCAGCCCTCACAGTGGCGTCATCCGCATCTCTACGCGGGTGGCCGCCATGCCAGCTTGGGTACGCGACTATGTGCTGGTGCACGAGCTGGCGCACCTCCTCGAGCCCAACCACTCGCCCCGCTTTTGGGCTCTCGTCAACCGCTACCCCCGCACCGAACGCGCACGGGGGTTTCTATCTGGCTACGGATATGCGAGCGTGACTCGTAATGAGTAAAACGTAATGAGTAAAACGTAATAGGTAAGGTCGTCGTTACGGTATGACCGATGCTTCGTGCCAGTCTCGCTAGAGCGAACGTCACGGAAAGCTACATAGACCCTACAACGGCGACCTTGTTACGTTTTACTTATTACGTTTTACTCATTACGTTTTACTTATTACGAGTCATGGCTTCCGCTTCAGTAATACTTCTACCCACGCCCACAGTATCTCCCACCACATCTTTCGTTTTACGATCACCGGCTTGTCGAGCGGATCGAAGATGCCGTCGTTGTTCGAATCTCGCCAGCCGAGTTGAGCACGGGTGTAATCGCACATGGCCCACGTGTTGTGGCTCATGATGCATTGCACAGGATGAGCGGCGCCAAGCTCACAATTGCCGTTGGGCACCTGGAGATAGCCGAAGAGCTGATCGCAGGAGCATTTGCTTTCCGCATACTCGTCTCCACAGCCAAAGATATGGCCCGTCTCGTGGGCCACGATGCGGTCCATATCGTCGATGCCCCAGCCATCCAGGTCATAGCTCATGACAATACGCGGCTTGAACGCATAGGCAAAGTGCCAGAGCGGGAAGCGAGTGACAAAGATGGCCATGCTCCAATCGGTGCCCAGGGCAGCCCGGCGGGCCCGCACAAACTGCTCCAGCCCATCCCAACTGGCGGGGTAGCCGAGGCGCCCCATGGCGGCATTGCGCCAGGTATCCTCACTGAAATCGCTGACCTGGGCCGGGTCGAGGTCGAGTGAGACCGGGCGCACCTCGTAGATCCATGAGACGCGTGCCCTGGGTTCCTGGTTGCCCAGCCAGCCCAGCCCATCCTGGATCTCGGCCACGATGGTATCGCGCTCGAGTGAAGTCAGAGTGTAAGGAGAGGCTTGGCCTTCGACGATGATGATATTCACCGCCACTTTGCCGATCAGGTAGGCGCTGGTATCGCCGTCAGCAAAGGAGGCGCGTGACCCCTGGTGACCTTGGGGTGGCTGCATGGGCCCCTCCGGCGCATAGCCGGGAGCGCCCCATGATTTGCCCTCGCTCGCCCGGCCCGACTTGAGCGCCATGAACGAGGCGGCAAAGCTGCGGTTCCATCCCTTGACTGCCTGTACCGCCGTTGCGCCATAGGCCTGTACCGATGCCAGCTCCACACGCCCTCGGTGCACAGCCACCACATTGGCCACAGCACGCACCTGCGCCTCGATCTCCGTGGTCATCTGGCCGATGAGGATGTGAGGTGGGTAGACATGAATGATCCGCGCCCCCAGGCGCTCGATCTCGGCCAGCGCTGTGCGCGCAACCTCGGTCTTTTCGGCTGCGAGGATGATGAGAGCATTCTTGCCAACAGTAGGCTGCGCCATGCGCACCTCCAGAGTATGGAACGATCAGTCCTTACCTGATGCCTGCTGATTTTCCACTTTATCGTCCAGGCTGGTAACGTACCAGCTCGGCGGCGCTGGGCAGCACCAGGTCTGCCAAAGGTTCGAGCTTCTCGGCTGGGTTGAGGCCCGAGGTAACGCCGATGCAGGCGGCGCAACCCGCGCTGTGCCCCATTTGCAGATCGGTGGGGCTATCGCCCACCATCACGGTTTCATCCGGCCGACAGCCCAGGCGCTTGCAGGCCAGGAACACCATTTCAGGTGCGGGCTTGCCGTTGGCCACGTCTTCCGCACCCACTATGGCGCTAAAGAGCGATTGCAGCCCGAGGGCTGCCAACGACCTCTCAGCCCGCCAGCGGCGATCGGTTGTGGCAATGGCCAGGAGTGCGCCCTGCGTATGGAGCAGTTGCCGCATGGCGGCAATCCCCGGCAGAAGCCTGGCGCCGTAAGGGGGCTGTATCAGCTCGTCGGCCCGGTCGTAAGCGGCTTGCGCCAGGGCGCGCGCCTCATCCCAAGGGTGCCCCAGGCGGTAGAGGGCGCTCGCCGCCACGAGTTGCTCGTCGCGGCGCGGAGCCAGCGAAAGGGGACCATCGGGGTCAATGCGCTCACGGCTCAGGTCGGCGCCGACGGCCTGCTGCCAGGCGCGGGCGGCTGCGGGGCCGGCGATCTCGGCCATGCTCTGCATACGGGCATGCCCCAAGGCCAGGAGTGTGCTGTTGAGGTCGACCAGGGTGCCATCCTTATCAAAGATGATGGCCCGGTAGGCCACAGAACGGCGGGGGAGGAGCAGGTGCACGATGAGGTCCCTCCGAGTGACGTGGATTGAGAACTGGGCGCATTATACTACAGGCAGAGGATAGGCTCAAGGAGGATAATCGGGCCGGCCCAGTCTCGGGGGCCCGTTGGCCAAGGGCAGGAAAACATTCTCGCCCGCGGCAGTATTTCGTTTCGGCACAGTTCTTGCTGCTCTGTAGCCAGGTTTCCCTTCAACTTCTCAGACTGGCAAGGAGAAATGCCATGCGCAAAACAGGATTCCTGGTGTCGATTCTGGTTTTGGTGGCCATTCTGGCTGTTGGGTGCTCCCCTGTAGTCAACTCCGGCTCTGCCGGGCAGGCGGCCCAGGTGACTGGGACAGTATCAGCGACGGGTACAGCTCTCTGCCAGGATGCGCAGACTGCATTGCCGCAGGTCCAGACGGCCGTGGCCAACCTGGCGCTGACGGCCGTGCCGCAGGTCCAGACGGCTAACCCGGGTCTGCAGACCTCGGTGCCAAAGTTGCAGACGGCCGTTCCTCTGCTCAGGACCGCGGCGCCAACCCTCGCCCCGACGGTAGAAGCGGCGGTAAACGAATTGGCTCAAACCGTGCAGCCCCGGGTGCAGACGGCGGTGCCCTTGATGCAGACGGATGCGGCGCAATTGAGGACCGCAATCCCGAAGCTGCAAACCTGTATCCCCACTTCGGCGGGCACCGGCACGCCGGCGGCAGGCACTCCGACTCCTACGCCGTAACGGACTTGCCGGCCTGGCTTGCAAAGGAGAGGGGGAGCGGATAGCCTGAAGAGCAGGCTTGCACTCTCTTCACGCCATCGGCTCCCGCTCTCCCTTACCGTGAACCGGCGCACATGCCTTGCCTCGCACCTGGATCCATTTGTGCAAGCGCCATGCCTGTCTATAATGGAGGCAATACTCGCGAGCGGGGCAGGTCGGCCAGTGAAAGTCCTCCACATCTACAAAGATTACTATCCGGTGTTCGGCGGCATCGAGAACCACGTGCGCACGCTGGCTGAAGCACAGGCGGCGCGCGGGCACGAGGTCACCGTGCTGGTGACGGACCCCGGGCGCGCTACGCGGCGCGAGGTGATGAAAGGCGTAGGGGTCATCAAGGCCGGGCGGTTGGCTACAGTGGCCTCAACGCCGTTGAGCCTGGCCCTGCCCTGGGAGCTGCGCCGACAAACGCCGGATATCGCCCACCTGCATTTCCCCTACCCCGTGGGCGAGGCCGCCCAATGGCTGTTGGGGCGTGCGCGGCGTACGGTCATCACCTATCACAGCGATGTGGTCCGCCAGCAGGCCATTCTGCGCTTCTATGCCCCCATCCTGCGCCGGGTGCTGCGCGCCGCCGACCGTATTATCGTCACCAGCCCCGCCTATCTACAGTCCTCGCCCTTTTTGCCGCCCGTGCGCGAGCGCTGCCGCATTATTCCCCTGGGGATTGATCTGGGGCGCTTTCAGCAGGCGGACCCGGCGCGGGCGACGGCGCTGCGGCAGAGCCTGGGCTCGCCCCTGCTGCTCTTTGTGGGCAAGCTCCGCTATTACAAAGGGCTGCACTACCTGCTGCCGGCGCTCAAAGACCTGCCTGGCGTGCAGTTGGCTGTGGTCGGCAGCGGGCCCATGGAGGGTGAGTGGCGCTCATTGGCCAGTGAGCTGGGCCTGCTGGAACGGGTGCACTTCCTGGGCGAGGTGAGCGATGCCGAGCTTCCCGCCCATTACCAGGCAGCCGATCTCTTTGTGCTGCCGGCCTGCGAGCGCAGTGAGGCCTATGGCCTGGTGCAGGTCGAGGCCATGGCCTCGGGGCTGCCGGTCATCTCGACCGAGCTCGGCACTGGCACTTCCTTCGTCAACCAGCACGGGCAGACGGGCCTGGTCGTGCCCCCGCGCGAGCCCGCTGCCCTGGCCGCCGCCTGCCGGGTGCTCCTGGCCGACCCGGAGCGACGGCGAAGGCTAGGCGAGCAGGCGCGGGTGCGTGCGCTGGCCGAGTTCGGCGTCGAGCGCATGGTGGATGGGGTCGAGGCGGTGTATCGTCAGGCCCTGGCGAAATCGATATAGCCCTGCTCGACATCGACGGCGAGCAACTCGACGTCGATGCGTTGGCCGACGTCGACGCCCCGGAACCCCTGAACGAGCTTGCCTTCGACGGGCATCTGGAGCAGCCGCACCCAGGTGCCCTTTTCGGCTGCGCCCGTGATCACCCCCCCAAAGCGCTCGCCGATCCTCGTGCGCAGGAGCAGCGCGGCGGCAGATTTGTCGAGCTGGCGTTCGATTTTGGCGGCGACGTCCTCAGCCTCGGTGCAGTGCGTGGCGAGGTCGGCCAATTCGTCGTCGCTGTAGGGCAAGGGCGCTCCGGTCAGGGCGGCCTTGAGCAGCCGCTGGGTGATGATGTCGCTATAGCGGCGGTTCGGGGCTGTGGAATGCGTATAGTCCTTGACGGCCAGGCCAAAGTGCCCCAAGGGGGCATCTTCCGGCCCCTGGGCGACATACTCACCGCTGCCGAGGAGCTTGATCACCGCCAACGACAGGTCGGGGAACCGCAGCGGATCGGCCGTCTTCTGCTCGGTCAAAAAGTCGTTCAGGGCCCGCGAGTCGGGATGGGTGGGAAGCCGGGCGCCGTACTCCGCGGCGATCTCGACGATCCGTTCCCAGCGCCTGGGGACGCGTACCACGCGGCGGATGGAGGGCCACTGCTTGCTCTCCAGGTAACGGGCCGTCACACGGTTGGCTGCGATCATGAAATCCTCGATGAGTTGGGTGGCCCGGTTCGTGGTACGTGCGACCAGCGCGCGGATGGTATCCCCCTCAAAGACCGGCCGCGCCTCGATGGTCTCCAGGTACAGAGCGCCCTGTTCGTGGCGGAGCATTCTCATGCTCTG
>DAOTVS010000096.1:0-18505 GCA_034436375.1 Anaerolineae bacterium
GGCGCTCGTCTTTGCGTCTCGGAATGGTGATGCGTATGCCATGCCGCCGCAGGTACTGTCGATTGGCGCGACTGCTGTAGCCTTTGTCGCCGGCGACCCGGTCTGGGCGCTTCTTGGGTCGCCCACGACCAGGGCGTTTGACGGCTCCGGCCTCCATAAGAGGCTGGAACATGGTAGATTCGTGCTGTTGGCCAGGCGTCAGCAGGACAACCTAGAGCAATTGAACATAAATCCGCACACCATTTGTCGCCTGACGAGGCATACGGCAAAAGGGTGTGCGGATTTATGTTCAATTGCTCTAGAGCTTACCATTGCCATCGGCACGGATATGGACCTTTGTCGAGAAGCCACCGCGGCTTCGGCCGAGGGCCTCGGCTACAGGGTCCCCTTTTTTGCACCAGCGGCGTGCTGGTGAGCGCGCACGATGGTGCCGTCGACAAAGTGAATAGACCAGTCGATCTGGCCCAGGGCATCATCTTGTTCCTGAATCTCAGCAAAGATGACATCCCAGATGCCGGCTTTCCGCCAACGATAAAAGCGACTGGCAACGGTCTGCCAGGGACCATAGCGCTCTGGCAGGTCACGCCATGGAGCGCCCGTACGCAGGATCCACAAGATGCCGTTGATGATACGGCGATGGTCTTCGGCCGGGCGGCCAACAGGTGGCTTCTGGGAGGGCAAGAACGGTCTGAGCCGCTCCCATTGCCGGTTCGTTAAGTCACCTCGGTTCATGCCCTATAGTATACATAACGGGAAGCGGGTTTGCAAACACACCCTAGTGCTGCGACTACACCCTCGAGCGAGTCTGCTGAAGCAGGCCTGGCTTTGCTAGACCCGGTGCCCTTTACCCTCCCGGCACAAAGAAGAGCACGATCGCCAGCACCAGGTAGACGGCGACTAACTCCACCCCCTCGAACCAGGTCGACTCGCCATCCAGTGAGACGATGGCAAAGGCCAGCACCGAAAGGGTCACGCCCGCGACCTCAAAGATGCTGAAAACCAGCGACAGGGGCTGCCGGATGGCGAAAGAGACCAGCACCAAGAGCGGCGCCACAAAGAGGGCAATCTGCGTGGCCGAGCCGGCGGCGATGTTCATGGCCAGCTCCATGCGATCCTTGCGGGCCATGGAGAGGGCCGAATAGTACTCGGCGGCATTGCCGATGGTGCCGATCACGATCACGCCGGTAAAAAGCTCGGAGATGCCCAGCGCCGCCGCAGCTGTACTGATCGTGCTCACCAGCAGCTCAGCTTCCACGGCCGTCACCACCGTCACCACCAGCAACAGACTGGCCGACTCTCGCAAACTCAGCTGCCGCTCCTGCGGCTCGATGGCCACCACCTGGAACACGCTGCGGTGCGTGCGCAGGCTAAAGAGGAGGCTCGCTGTATAGGTGCCCAGGAGCACAATGGACACCAGAAAGCCGATGGGCAGCTCGCCCGGGGTGCGCGGTGCGAGCGTGCCGGCCACGGCCAGGTCGAAGACAGCCGGCATCACCAGGGCCACCGTCGCCAGGAATAGAAGCGCCGCATTGGCCCCCGCGCGGGTGCGGCTGAAGATCTGCTTCTCGCGGCCCCAGCCGCCGAGGAACATGGCCAGGCCCAGCGAGAGGAGAATGTTACCGATAATGCTGCCGCTGATCCCCGCCTGCACCACCGTGACGAGCCCCTGGCGCAGGGCAAAGAGGCTGATGATCAGCTCGGTCGCATTGCCAAAGGTGGCGTTGAGAAAGCCCCCTAGGCCAGGGCCCACGCGATTGGCCAGTTGTTCCGTCGTCCGCCCGATGAGCTCGGCCAGGGGGATGATGGCCAGCGCCGAGACGGCAAAGACCAGGGTGCTGGGCGCACGCAGCAGATCCAGGAGCAGGCTCAAAGGCACCAGGAGCAAGAGCCAGTTCAGCCGGCTCTCCAGCACAAAGCGGGCCCAACAGGGCAAGCCCCCGGCTCGACGCGACACGCCCCCACCTCAGCGCCATGCAGATCGGCAGGCCGCTTCTAGCCCGCCGATCCGGATGGAGCAAGATGCATACCGGGGGACGTAATGCGTGATCGGGATCACCTGCTCCCTGCCGGGCAGTATGCTCCGCCTCCGGCCGGCCTCATTCCGGGCGGGGAGTTGGCGTGTACTATAGCCTGATATCTAGGCCAGTTTCAGGTAGGCCTGGTATCCGATGCCAGCAGAAGGCAGGGTCGCCGATCCTAAAGGCAGCGCGCTGCCATCTGGCATACACACGCCGGCTATAACCCTGCGTGACGTCTCGGCAGCCTGGCGCACAATGGCGTCCAGGTAGGCCCGGAACCCTGGCCACCAAGCGCCGGAGAGCTCAACGGGCGCTTCTGCAATGACCGCCTTGCGGATGGCCTCCGCCTGGGCCGGGCTGACACGGCGCCGCTCCGCCCAACGCGCCAGCAGCCGGTTCAGGCGCTCCTCGTCCAACGGCACCGCGCCAGGCGCTTGCTTCCGGGTGCTCATAAGCCGGCTTCCTCCTTATCGCTTTCGGGCACACCATGCGCGCCCGCCCCCTGCATCTCTTCCAGCAGCCGGCGGCGCGCCAGCGAGATCTGGTAGCGGATCGTGCCGGCCGGCTTGCCCAGGGCTTGGCCGATCTGCCCGCTGGTCATCTCCCCCAGGACCTGCATCAGCAGCGGGGTGCGCAAGTCCGCGGGGAGCCGCCCGATGGCCCGGTCCAGCAGCGCCAGCTCCTCATCCGCCAGCAGCCTGCCGGCCGGCTCGTCCGCCGTTGGAGCGGGGTCCCCGGCATCATCGTCGAGGTCCTGCTCCACGGCCAGCCGCGTCGCCTGGCGGCGATAGTGATCGGTCAGCGCACTCCGCGCGACGGTAAAGAGCCAGTAGCGCTGCTCCCCCGGCGCGATGGCCTGCAGGCTGGGGAGATGGCGCCAGACCCGCAGGAAAGCCTCCTGCAGCAAGTCCAGCGCCGCCTCGGGGTCGCCCGTTCGGCCCAGAAAGTAGGCGTGCAGCGCCTGCTGGTGCTCGGCATAGACCCGGTCGAAGAGCGCTGCTGCCGGGGCAGGGCAATCGTCAGCGTTACTCCTCATCGCCCGCCGCGATGATATTGCCCTGCTTCTCGACGGTCAGGAACTGCAGCAGGGGCACGAGCTCCTTGGGCGCCCTCAGGTCCCCGGCGAGCACGATTTCCGACACCTTCTCCTGAATCAGCTCCGCCGTCACGCCGGGCTCAATCGTGACGTCGCCGATGAGGACCAGGGTGGTCGGCTCTTTCAGGAACGTGAAGAAGGCCTGCCCGAAATGCTCGTCGCCCACGACAAAGCGCGGCTTCCCGGAGTAGTAGAGTAGCTGGCCGGAGACGCGCAGGCGCGGGCTCAGGACATTCTCGCTCTCCCGAGGGGCCACCATCTGCCCGGCGACGATCAACTGCCCGTAACCCACCTTGGCGACAGGGCTGGTGACCAGGAGTTGGCCGCCGACGACCAGGATATCCTTCTCGTCCCCGGCCGGGTTGGCCAGGGCCTCGCCGCCCATCTTGACCTGGCCGCCCAAAGACTTGATCCGGGACCCCTGTGGATAGTAGATGACCTCACCCATGAGGCGCGTGAGCCCCGCCCCCAGGGCCGATTCACTCCCCTCGGGGGCAAAGACCTGCCCCATCACAACCATCCCCCGGTAGCCCACCTTTTCCACCAGGCTGGTGACCAGCAACTGGCCCATGACGACCAGGCAGGCTTCCGAGTCGCCCCCGGCAGTGGCCAGGGCCTCACCGCTCATCGTGATCTGGCCGGTAATCACCTTCACGTGTGTCCCGTCGGGGACGGGAACGGTGGCCGCCACATGCTCCTGGGGAATGGTCATGAACTTTTCCAACAGCGATTCCGGCACGAGCACGAGCGCCACATCGGCGATCTTGGTCACACCGTCCAGGCCCTCCGGCGATTTGTACCCGGTCAGGTCCAACACAGCGACATTCGTGATCTCTCGGGTCGGCGTTTGGCTTCCCATCGGTATTCCTCCCTTGTGTCGATGGTCTCGGTTGGGGGTGTGATCTCCCCTCTCACTCTATAAAACGCACGAGAGTCGCATCTGTTGGGAATAGCCGGGGAAGGGTGTTGGGGTCCTTGCGTAGCGCGAAGCCCGGCTGCCGGCGCCGTCATTGATCATCCTGTGCCAGCAGCGGGAACTCGGTCACGCGCAGATTGGTGCAGCCGTAGGGGATGAGCGTGATCTCCTCCAGCGGCTGGGCGGAGCGCACCGGGCTCACCGGCAGCGGGCCGGCGGCATTGTGCTCGAGCTGCCACGCGGGCAGGCGCCGCCCCCGCGCCTGCACCATGATGGGCGCGCCCTCTGACGAAAAGGGGCAATCGCCCACGGGCCGGCTCCAGAAGGTCAGCGAGCGCTCCGGGTGCTCCGGGTCCAACGCCAGGGCGTAATTCCAGGGCGTCGTCGGGTAGACCTCCCAGTCGGCATGGGGCGCCTCACCCCGTACCTGCTTCCACTCTTCGCCCATCTTGAGCGCGTAGACCAGCGGCCCCCGCTCGATGGCCACCGAGTTGTGGTAGCCCCTCGCCACGCGCATGGGCATCGGCAGGCGCAGGGTCAGGTCCGCCCGTTCGCCCCACTCGCGCTCCAGGCAGCAAAAGCTCCCCGCCGCGGCCGCTTGCGCCGGGCTGCCCGCCGCCTGCACCTCCGCGCCCGCGGCCCAACCGGGGATGCGCAGATAGAGCGGGAAATGGGCCGGGCGGTCGGCCTCCACGGTCAGGTGCAGCACGTCGTCAAAGGGGTACTCCGTCTCGCACGTCACCCGCACCTGCGCCTCGCCGATGCGCACCGTCGCCGCGCTGGGCGCATAGGCCACCGCCGCCAGGCCGCCGTCGGGGGTCCTCATCCAGAGGTGCGCGGCGAGCTTGGGCCAGCCCTGGCTCAGGTTGGCCGTGCAGCAGCCATAGTTGGGCTCCAACCCGAAAATGTTCGCATCGGGGCCGTTGTTCGTATAGACCCGGTCCTCGGCGATGCGGCAGAGCACCTGGTTGGCCTGCTGATCGTACTGGTGCGCCCACATATCGGGCGAAAAGGTGGCCGGCAGGGCGTTATAGGCGATGCGCTCCAGGCGGTCGGCCAGGGCTGGCTCGCCCAGGATGCTCACGAGCACCTCCAGCGAGTACATGTACTCGACCACCGCACACAGCTCGGTGCCCTGCGAGGGATCGCGCCCGGCATAGTGCTCGTCGCCGCTGAAAACCCCCGTCACCTGGCCGTGATAGCGGTCCAGCTCGGCCATGATCTGCCGCACCGCCTGCCGGTCGGCCTCGTCGCCCGACTGGCGGTACCACACCCCCGGCGTCTTGACGGCCATGGCGTTGTTGACCACGTGCGTGCGCAGGTCGCACTCCTCGCGCGTCACCTTGCCCTTCCAGGCCAGGTCGGCAAAGTGGCCGCGCCAATCATAGCCCTGGGCGTGCACCTTGGCGGCCAGCGCCAGCAGCCAGGGCGCGCCCGTGCGCTCGTAGAGCCAGTGGATCGAGACGACCAGGTCGGCCCAGCGGAAATGGCCCCAATCGAAGAGCGGCTTTTCATCCAGCAGGGCATCCAGCCGCCGCAAAAAGCGCTCCATCACCGGCGGCACGCGCTCATCGCCCGTGGCGTCACAATACTGGGTCATCGCTTTCAGGGTCACAAACACCGGCCAGGGGTCATAGGCCTGGTAGCGGTCGCCATAGCGCAGGTCGCGCACGGGGCCGAGCCAGCCGTCGGCGTGCTGGTGGGTGAGGATATAGTCCATCCAGCGGCGCACCTTGCCCTGCAGGCGCGCATCGCCCAGCAGGTAGGCCAGGGGCGTCACCCCGTCCAGCCAGTAGGGAGCGCGCTCCCAGCCCTCCGCCCTACCGCCGATCCAGCCGCTCTCGGCGATGTCGGGCCAGAACTCGTCCAGGTGGCCGCTCAGCCCATCCGCCTGGATGCGCAGCTGCCGGCGGAGCCAGCCCAGGGGCCGGATGCTGCCCAGCGGCAGCGGGCGGAAGGCCAAAGGTTGCAGCGGGGTGATCTCTGTCATATTGCCCTCTCCTGTACGGGTAACCTCGTCGACTCGCCGGCAGGGCTCAGTATATCCATCCGGCGGTGGGGCTCAAAAAGAGGTACACCGGGCGCTGTGGGCTCGAGTTGGGATTGACGCAAGGCATTGTCCGGGCAGGGCGGAATAAGCTGAGATATCACAGACGCCCCCGCGGTTGACGAGGGAGGAAAACCGGCCACAATGGTAAGGGGTGCATGCGCCCCATGCCACGGGCTCGCTCAGAGCCGCTGCGCATGCCTGACCTACACTGGGAGCAATTCTCCGAACGAGGGAAAAGCATGAAGACGGCCATTGTCGTCCTGGGGTCCTCCAACGATACCCAGGGTAACCTGTCGACGATCGCCCTGGAGCGCTGCCGGGAGGCGCTATCTGCCTTCCGGGCGCACCGGGGAGCCTGGATCATCCCCACGGGAGGTTGGGGCGCGCATTTTAACACGACCGCAAAACCCCATTGGCGCTATGTGCGGGCCTATCTGGAGGCCCAGGGCATTCCTGGAGCGTCTTTCCTGGCAGGCGTGGAGAGCGTCAACACCATCGAGGACGCCCGGCTGTGCCGGCCGGTGGTCGAGGGGCATGGGATCGAGGAACTGGTCGTGGTGACCTCGGATTTCCACGTGCCGCGCGCCCGCTTTCTGTTCGAGCGCGAGTTCCCGGGGGTCAGGCTCACCTTTCTGGGGGCGCAGACGCATCTGGGCAAGGACGAGCTGGCCCGCTTGCGGCAGCATGAGGAGCAAGCACTGGCCCAGCTTCGGGTGAGGTTCCCCAATTAGCCCGAAACAACTCTCCCGTATATACTACCCTCAGTCCGAGTTCAGGCGCCCAGCCCCACCCGGCGCCGCCCGACCTTCCTCTCCCAAAGGAGAACGCGCTCCATGCTCAGGAAATACCTGCCCCTTGTCCTCGCCCTGGCGCTGGCCAGTGGGCTATCCGCCTGCGCCGCCAACATGCCGCCCACCAGCACGCCCACGGCAACGCCGACTTTAACCCCGACGGCCATCCCCCCCACACCCGCCCGCACGCCCGCGGAAAAGACGCTGGCGAGCGTCGACTCGTCGTGGATCAAGGAGTCCATCACCATCAGCGCCGACGAGCGGCACATCGCCTATGCGCTCAACGGCTCCAGCGGCCAGACGGTCATGCTCGACGGCCAACAGGTCTCCAGGTACCCTGGCGTGGCCGGCCTGACCTTCAGCCCCGACGGCAAGCGCCTGGCCTATATCGCCGCCGTAGATGGCAAGCAGGCGGTAGTGGTCGATGGTCAGGCCGGCAAGCCCTATGACAGCGTCGGCGCCGGCACCCTCCTCTTCAGCCCCGATTCCAAACGCCTGGCCTATGTGGCGACGCAGGGCGGCAAGCAGCTCGTGGTGGTCGACGGGCAGGAGGGCAAGGCCTACGACGCCATCGGCAAGGGTATGCTCGCCTTTAGCCCCGATTCCAGGCGCCTGGCCTATGCGGTCAAGACGGGCAACCAGGCCCTGGTGGTCGTCGACGGGCAGGAGGGCAAAGCCTACGACGCCATCTCTCAGGGCTCGCTCCTCTTCAGCCCCGACAGCGCCCATGTGGCCTACTGGGCCTCGGCGGGCAAACAGCAGTTCGTGATCCTCGACGGGCAGGAGCAGAAGCATTACGACGGCATCCTCAGCGGCACCCTGACCTTCAGCCCCGATTCCTCCCGGGTGGCCTATGTGGCGGCGCAGGGCGGCAAGCACCAGGTGGTCGTGGGCCAACAGGAGAGCCAGGCCTATGAGGCCATCAGCGAGGGCCCGCATTTCAGCCCCGACGGCAAGCGGGTGGCCTTTGTGGCCATCGCGGCCGACAAGCAATTCGCAGTAGTGGATGGGCAGGAGGGCAAGCAATACAACGCCATCGGCTATCTCACCTTCAGCCCCGACTCTGCACACCTCGCCTATGGGGCGGTCGCGGGGCAGAAGCAGCTCGTGGTGCTGGACGGCAAGGAGCAGAAGCAGTACGACGGCATCGGCGCCGGCACCATCCTCTTCAGCCCCGATTCCCGGCATCTGGCCTATGGTGCAGCCCTGGGCGACAGGCAGTTCATCGTGGTCGATGGCCGGGAGCAGCCGAAATTCGACGGCATCAGCGAGGGCTCACTCATCTTCAGCCCCAGCAGCGCCTGGGTGGCCTACATCGTCACCATCGGCGACAAGCAGGCAGTCGCCGTCGACGGGCGGCCGGGCAAATTGTTCGATCTGATCATCAGCGGCAACGGCCCCGGCGTCATCGCCGACTCGGCCGCCAGCCTGCACTACCTGGCGCTGGCGGGCAACGATGTGCATTTGGTGGAAGAGCAAGTCAAGTAGCATAATACAATCATGCCGACAGGCGGTCGCGCCATCGCTGAGGATGGCCGCTACAGGATTGATCACGTGCTGGGCCGGGGTTGTCAGCATTTTCAGCACACCAAGGAGCAGAGCAATGGG
The DNA here is from genome assembly GCA_034436375.1 of Anaerolineae bacterium. Lineage (GTDB taxonomy): Bacteria > Chloroflexota > Anaerolineae > SpSt-313 > SpSt-313 > DAOTVS01. The sequence goes on from DAOTVS010000096.1 coordinate 8,480, forward strand.
AAGACTGGATGCAGTTCTCGGAAGAGTGCTTATCCCCCTCATCACACCCTTCAAGCCCGATGGGGCCGTGGATAGCGAGACCCTCGTCGACCTGGCCAAGATGGTGGTGGATCGCAACCTCTGCGATTCGATCATCGTCAGCGGCACAACCGGCGAGTTTCCGGCTCTCACCTTTGAGGAACGGGCTGACCTCTTTCGCCTGGTGCGCGAGGCTGTCGGCGACCGCGTTCCGCTCATCGCTGGCACAGGCGCGGCCTCTACCCGTGAGACGATCGCCCTGACCAGGGTAGCGGAGCAGGCCGGTTACACAGTCGCCATGGTCGTCGCCCCGTTCTACCAAAAGCCTACGCAGGAAGGCATCTACCTGCACTACAAAGCGGTTGCCGAAGCGACCCGGCTGCCGATCATGCTCTACAATATTCCGCTCTTTACCGGCGTCAACATCAACCCGGAAACCCTGGGCGCCCTCGCGCGCATCCCCAATATCCGGGCCATCAAGGAAGAAGCGGGCATCAACCCCACTCAGGCCTCCGAGTATGCGCGGGTAATCCCCAGTGATTTCGCCGTGTACTGTGGCGATGATACAATGGTCCTTCAGGTGCTGGCGCAGGGCGGCGTGGGCGTCGTCAGCGGCGGCTCGCTGTTGATTGGCGCCCGTATGAAAGAAATGATCGCTGCCTATTTCAGAGGCGATAATGCTACGGCCCAGGCTCTGCATCTGCAGATGTACGAGCTCTTCCGTGCCTTTAACCAGAATGGCCGGGTGAACCCCATCCCTCTGCTCCGCAGCGCACTGAGCATAGCCTGGCGCGAGGTGGGGCCGCCCCGGCTACCTCTCCTGCCGGGCACTGAGGCCGAAAAGGCCGAGCTCAGGCGGATCCTGGTGCAGCTGGGGCTGGTATGAGGCCGGCCCCAGCCGGCGTCGGCGGCCGATGGCGCCCATTTGGTAGAAGAGCAAGTCAAGTAGCATAATACAATCATATCGACAGGCGGTTGCAGCGCAGAGTGGCTCGAGGTCTCGCGCCGGGTCCGCGGATTCAAGGAGGAAAGTGATGAAGTCAGCGTTGTTGGTCTGGGGCGGCTGGGATGGGCACGAGCCCAAGCAGTGCGTAGACATTTTTGCTCCCTGGCTGCGCGAGCAGGGATATGAGGTCGAGGTCTCCGATACGTTGGATGCCTACCTCGACGTGGAGAAGCTCAAATCGCTCAGCCTGATCGTGCCCGTCTGGACCATGGGCACCATCACGCGAGAGCAGGAAAGGGGCTTGCTGGAGGCGGTTGCGAGCGGCGTGGGCCTGGCCGGCTGGCACGGCGGCATGTGTGACAGCTTCCGCAACAACACTGAATACCAGTTCATGACCGGTGGCCAGTGGGTCTCGCACCCCGACGGCATCTGCGACTATACGGTCAACATCATCAAGCCTGCGGACCCGATCGTGGCCGGCCTCAAGGATTTCGCCATGCACTCGGAGCAGTATTACATGCACGTGGACCCCTCCAACGAGGTCCTCGCGACCACCACATTCAACAGCGCCAAGTATCCCTGGGTCAAGAACGTGGTGATGCCGGTTGTCTGGAAACGGCAGTGGAACCAGGGGCGCGTGTTCTATTCCTCGCTGGGCCACGTGGCCAAGGATTTCGAGGTCCCTGAAGCGCGCACCATTATGCAGCGCGGCATGCTCTGGGCCAGCCGGTAGAAAGGAGACACATTTATGGTGAGCACACCTGTCAAGGTCGGCATTATCGGCTGCGGCAATATCTCGAGCATCTATTTCAAGATGCTCAAGACTTTCCCCATCCTCGAGGTGGCGGCCTGCGCCGACCTCCTGCCGGAGCGGGCCGAGGCCAGGGGGAAAGAATTCGGCGTTCACGCCTGCAGCAGCGTACAAGAGCTGCTGGCTGACCCCGAGATCCAGATTGTGGTCAACCTGACCATCCCTAAAGCGCATGCGACGGTGGCCCTGGCGGCGCTGGAGGCGGGCAAGAGCGTGCACAATGAAAAGCCCATGGCCATCACGCGTGAGGATGGGCAAAAGCTGCAGGCCCTGGCCAAGCAGAAGGGGCTGCGCATCGGCGGCGCCCCCGATACCTTCCTCGGCGGTGGCATCCAGACCTGTCGTAAGCTGATCGACGACGGCTGGATCGGTGAGCCAGTGGCGGCCACGGCCTTTATGACCTGCCACGGGCACGAATCGTGGCACCCCGACCCCGAGTTCTACTACAAGGTCGGCGGCGGCCCCATGTTCGATATGGGCCCCTATTACCTCACCGCGCTGGTCAACCTGATGGGTCCGGTGCGCCGGGTGACTGGCTCGGCCCGCGTCACCTTCCCCACGCGCACCATCACCAGCGAGCCCAAGTTCGGCACCGTCATCGACGTAGAAGTGCCGACCCATGTGGCGGGCGTGATGGATTTCGCCAGCGGCGCCATAGGCACCATCATCACCAGCTTTGATGTGTGGGCGGCGAACCTGCCCTGGATTGAGATCTATGGCACCGCCGGCTCGCTCGCCGTGCCCGACCCGAACACCTTTGGCGGGCCGGTACGCGTGCGTCGCGCCGGGGCCAAGGAGTGGACTGAGGTGCCCCTCACCCACGGCTATGCGGTGAACTATCGCGGCGTCGGCGTGGCCGACATGGCCTATGGCCTCGTCTATGGCCGGCCGCACCGTGCCAACGGCAACCTGACCTATCACGTGCTCGATATCATGCACGCCTTCCACGATGCCTCGCGCGAGGGGCGGCACGTGGAGCTGCAGAGCACCTGCGAGCGCCCGGCTGCGCTGCCGCTGGGTCTGCGCGATGGCGAGCTCGATCAGTAGTAGAGGGTGAGCTGGTCTGGGTTGTAAGGCCAAGACATCAGCACCATCGACCGTTATTGCATTGGGAGGGCGGGGCTCCCGCCGAGTAGCTCAGGGTCCACGGGACCCTGTCAGCGCTCAGGAGCTTGGCCTGCACATGGAGCGCCGGCGGCCGGCGCTGGCCCTCGTAGTGGCGGGCTTCAGCCGCTCAAGCCGGTTGATCAGGCCCGTCACTTGGGGCAGCGTCGCTCAACACTTTGCGTGCTCGAGCAGGTTGAGCGGCTGAAGCCCGCCACTACGACAGGAGTGTCAGCGGGCGCCCATATGATGTTGGATACCGTCGTCTTCCCTCTCAGCGCACCGCTGTTTTTGCTTGTGCATAAACAGGATTGTTCCCTGGATGCCTAGCCTCTGTCTCTTGCAGACATTGCGCCATCGGCTATAATGAAAGCTATCTACTGTTTGGGTGGGCCAGGATTGGGCTGCGCTGCAGGCCCAGCTTGAGAGGCGGCGCGGCGGTGTCACTGGGTGAAGAGGAGAAACAGGACCCATGGAAAAGCGTGTATTGGGCAAGACGGGGCAGCAGCTTTCGATCGTTGGTTTCGGTGGCATTATTGTCATGAATACAGAGCCGGCGGAGGCCAGCCGCCTGGTGGCGCAGGCGATTGAGCGCGGCGTCAACTATTTCGATGTGGCGCCGAGCTACGGCAATGCCCAGGCATGCCTGGGGCCAGCGCTCGAGCCCTATCGCAAGGATGTCTTTCTGGCTTGCAAGACGGCCAAGCGCACCAAGGACGAAGCGTGGGCTGAGCTGCAGGAATCCTTCCGCCTGCTGCGCACGGATCACTTTGATCTCTATCAGCACCATGGCGTGACCACGCTCGAAGAGGTCGACACGATCTTCGGCCCCGGCGGCGCCATGGAGGCCTTCCTGGAGGCGCAGAAGCAGGGCATGGTGCGCTTCCTGGGCTTTTCCGCGCACAGCGAAGAGGCGGCCCTGGCCATGATGGACCGCTTTGATTTCGCCTCGGTCCTGTTCCCCTTTAGCTGGACAAGCTGGCACCAGGGCCATTTCGGCCCCCGCGTGTTGGCCCGCGCCCAGGAAAAGGGCATGGGCGCCCTGGCCCTCAAGGCGCTGGGCAAGCGGCCATGGCGTGAAGGCGAGGAAAAGCAGTGGCCCAAATGCTGGTACCGGCCGGTCGAGACCTTTGAGGAAGCCAAGATGGCCCTCCGCTTCACCCTCTCCCGGCCCATCACGGCGGCCGTCAGCCCGAGCCATGCCGAGTTCCTCTGGTGGGCGTGCGACATTGCCGACGAGTTCAAGCCGCTCACGCCAGAGGAGGAGCAGCAAGTCGCCCGCTATACCGAGGGCATTTCGCCCATCTTCCCGCACCAGGAATAGGGCTGGCTCAGACGAGATTGTGCGTTCGACCAATGGCCCGGGGCTAAAGCCGCCGGGCTTAGAATACAAAGCCCTTTGGGCTGGTGTGGGGAACCCCGGCTTGCACAAGCAAACCTCGCTCCTGCACGAGCCCCAAAGGGGCTTTGTATTTTAAGCCCGATGGCCTTGGCCTCGGGCAGCCTCTGCATTTGCCGGCTGCGCGGATCCTCCCGCTATCATGCCCCCAGCGCCCGGGCCAGGGGACGGAAGACCGTCTGCCCTGCCTCCATCACCTGCACCGCATAGTTCAGCGCTACCAGCCGCGCGAGGGCCCGGTCCACGACCGCCCGCGGCAGCCGGGTATTGCCTGCTACCGCGTCGGCCGTCGCCTCCTTGAGGGCGACGAGGGCCTGCATCACCGCTGTCTCCTCTTCAGTGAGGCCAGGGTAGAGCGGCAGGCGCGCGCCGCGCAGCTCGGGCACGCCGGTGATGATGCCCCGGTAGGCCCCGAGCGCCTCGCCCATGACGATGCCGCGGGACGTGACATCATAGCCGCGCAGGTCCTTGGAATGCTCGCTGGCGCGCATCTTGACCACCGTCATCATCTTGCGCAGCTGCCCGTCCAGCTCTATGTAACGCTGCAGAATGATATCGTCGGCCAGGAACGAGACCTGGTGCGGGCTGAAATGCAGCTCGGAGAAATCCTCCATCACCTCCACGGTCATGAAGACGGTGATGCCCAGGCCGGTGAGCGCCCCCACCATGCGGTAGAGCGACTCGCGGAAATCGGTGCGGAAGGCCGGCGCCAGGGCCAGCTCGAAACCGGAGAGGGAGTCGATGGCCACACGCCTGGCCCCCATGCGCTCCGCCGATTCGCGGATCTCCATCAGCGTCTCGTCGACCGAAAGGTCCAGCGGGCGCAGGTAGATGATCTTGAGCTGCCCCGCCTGCTCCATTGCCCCCAGGTCAAAGCCCAATGCCTTGGCCCGTTGCAGGTACTCCTGCGGGTGCTCCTCGAAGATGGCCAGCACCGCCGTCTCGCCGCGCCACACCCCCTCGGCGATGAACTGGGTGATCAGGACCGTCTTGCCCGAGCCAGAAGGCCCGGCCACCAGCGCCGAATCGCCCGCCGGCAGGCCGCCGCCCAGCATCTCGTCGAGCCCCTGCACGCCGGTCGAGATGCGCTCACGGCGGATCGACTCCTGGCCGCGCTCTTTGGCGCGTTGGATCAAGCGCGGGAAGACCTGAAGGCCGTCATGGGTGATGCGGAAAGTGTGCAGCCCGGGCATGGGCGCCTGCCCGCGCATCTTCATCACCTGCAGCTTGCGCACGATCGAGCTGCGCTCCACCTCTTGATAGAGCCAGACGATGCCGTCGGCCACGGTAAAGACGGGGTTGTCGCGCAGCTCACTCTCCATATACTCGCCCACCAAAAAGGTGGTGGCCTGCCAGCTCGTCAGGTAGAGAGCCAGGCGCTGCACAAAGCCCTGCAGCTCCAGCTCGCCCGCCTCGGCGTAGGTCGCCGCCCGCACCACGGTGCGGAACGAGTCCACCACCACGATGCCCGGGGCGGCCTGATCCACCTCCTGCACGATACGGTCGAGGATGTGGCTCAGGTCGCGGTCCAGCACCTCCTGGCTCAGGTTGACAAAGTGGATGACGCTATCGACCTTATCCGGATCGAAGAAGCTCATCTGCTGCTGGTAGCGCAGCATCTTGAGCGGCGGCTCGCCCAAGACGGTGAAATAGAGGGCCGTGCGCTCGGGCGTCGCGGCGCCGAACATAATCTGGTGGGCCAGGGTCGTCTTGCCCGCGCCCGGGCCGCCGGCGATCAGGTTGAAGGAGTACTCGGGCAAACCGCCGCCCAGGACCTCGTCGAGCCCTGGCACGCCCGTCGCTAACTTGATGATGGGCACTCTCCACGACTCGTTCATTGCACTGCCTCCTCTATGCCAGCGCCGGCCTGGTCGAGCAAAAGCTCCGGCCAAATGCGCCGCACCTGGCGCTGCGCCAAATCCTCACCGATGAAGGTGCTCAGCAGCCAGAGAAAGCGGCCGAACACCGCGACGAGGGCTGCGTTGACCGCAATGGGATCCTGCCCAGATGCGCGCCCGGCCAAGCCCTTGAAGCAGGTATCTCCAGACGCATGGATCCCTTCCAGGAGAGGGTGCTCGGTCCGCGCCAGGTAGAGGGCGCGCCGCAGCAGGGCATCAAAGCCAGCCGGCCCCACCAGCTTGGCCAGATCCTCCCGCAGCCTGGCGCACGCGCGGTCCGCCGCGGGCAGGCCGGGTGGCTGCTCGCCGGGGGCGGCCTCGCACTCCAGCAGCCGGCGCGCCAAATCTGAGTGGATCGCAGGCACGGGTTTCACGCCATCAGGCCTCCTCTCTCCGCAGCAGGCCCGGGGCCCGCTTCACCCGCGCCTCCGCCGGCAGCCGGGCGATGCCGGTGAGCAGGCCCTCGGAGGTCTCAATGCGGGCCAGGACCTTGAGCCCTTGCGCCGTGATCTCGTACTGGCGGATGGAATGGTCATAGGCCGAGTCGCGCATCTTGAGGATGGAGAGGATGCTGTACAGCTCGCCGCGGAACTCGACGTAGCGGAAAAGGATCAGGTTCTCGGCCAGCACCGCCAGGGGGGTATTAGAGAAATCCAGCTCCGGCCCCACCACCTGCGCCACCTCTTTAGCAACAAGGGCCGTAGCGCCGGCGTCGCGCAGCATGCCGGCCAGGCTGAACATATAGCCGCGCAGCCGCCGCTGGTCGCCCGCGATCGCCTCGATGTCGGCGACCGAGTCCAGCACCAGCCGCTGCGGGCGCAAGCGCTCGACCTCGGCGCGCAGTTCCCAGGTCACCTGGTCGAGGGGCAGGTCCACCGGCGCCCGGTGCAGGATGGCGAGGCGCCCCTCGCGCAGAGGGGTTTCCAGGTCCAGGCCAAAGGCGCGCGCCTTGTCGATGAGCTGGCGGGGCGACTCGCGCAGGCCCACAAAGAGCCCCTTCTCGCCCCGTGCGGCGCCGGCCAGCAGGAACTGCAGGCCGGTCAGGGTCTTGCCGGTGCCCAGGGCGCCCGCCAGCAGGGTGACACTGCCCGCCAGCGGCCCGCCGTGCAGCATGCCGTCCAGCTCATCAAGCCCCAGCGGCATCCGCTCGCGGCTGAGGCCCACGTTCTGCGGGACGTAGACTGACTCCAGGCGGGGGTAAACCGTGAGGCCGCTCCCATCGATGCGGAGGGTGTGCCGCCCCAGGAGATTCGCCTGCCCGCGCATCTTGACCGATGCGACCGTACGCACCATCTGCATGCCAGCGCTCTCACGGCCCAGATCGAGGATGCCGTCGGCCATGGTAAACTCGGGGAACCGGTACTGAGCCTCCTCCGGCACGCCGCTCGAGGTGAGGATGACCGTCGTGCCGAGGGCGGCGAGGGTAGCGCCCAGCTCGTAAATAAAGGTCCGTATCTCCGGCGTTTCGGGGTAGAGATCGTGCAGGGCCATCAGCCCGTCGATGATCACCAGGCGGGCTTGCTGCTCCTTCACCGCCTCGACCAGCGCCTCGGTCACCCGCGGCAAGCCCTGCTTGATGAGGGGATAGGCGCTCTCGAGGAGGATATGCCTGCCGATGGCCGTCTCATCGTAGAAAGAGAAGGAGCGCATATGCGCGGCGACACGGGTTGGGGGCTCGGAGAGAGTGGAGACGTAGATCACGTTCTCGCCGCGCGCCGCCAGGCTAAAGGCAGCCTGGAAGGCGAGCGTCGTCTTGCCCGCCCCGGCTGGGCCCACCACGAGCAGGACGTCACCCTCGGGGATGCCCCCGCCGAGGATCAGATCGAGATTGGGGATTCCGGTCTCAAGCAGCTTGGCGCTCATTGATGCCCCTGTCGAGGGCAGGCGAGAAGAAGGGCGGATGGCATCATGGCAATCATCGCCCGGCTCGACAATGCGGGATATTAGCACAGGCGATGCGGCGGGTCAAACCTTGCGGCCTGTGCCGGTTGCCGGGTTTTGGCTCCGCGGCCGCCCAGCTATAGGCTTCTAAAATAGTCGTGTCAGCCCTCGGCTGTGGGCAGGCTGAAGGAGAAGGTGCTCCCCTTCCCCACCTGGCTCTCCACCCAGATGCGCCCGCCATGCGCCTCGACCAGCTTACGGGCAATGTAGAGCCCCAGGCCAACGGCCCCACGCTGTTCGCGGCCCGCCTGCGCCCGGTAGTAGCGCTGGAAGAGGTATGGGACCTGCTCGGGCGGGATGCCGGGTCCGTGGTCGGTGATGGATATGACGATCTGGTCATCCCGCCGGGCAGCGCTTACGGTGACCTCGGCATCGGGCGGCGAGTACTTGAGCGCGTTGGAGAGCAGGTTCAGCAGGATGCGCGCCAGGCGGTCGCGGTCCGCGCGCACGGGCGGGAGCCCCGCGGGGAGTTGCAGCCGAATGCGTTCAGCCTGAATGGTCCCGCCCTGCTCCGCCAGCAGGGTGGGAATAAAGGCGCCCAAATCAACCATGCTCAATTCCATGCGCATCTGGCCGGCCTCCAGGCGCGCGGAATCGACCAGGTCCTGGATCATGACATTCATGCGGCGGGCGCTGACGGCGATGGCATCGATGCCGACCTGCAGGCGCTCGGGCGGCGCGCCGTGCTGCACGGCGCGCGCCAAAAGCTGGGCCTGCCCCTGAATGGCGGTGAGCGGGCTGCGCAGGTCGTGCGAGACGGCGCGGAGGAGGTCCTCGCGCTGCTCCTGCAACTCGTGCTGAGCGGTCATATCGGTCAAGGTGGCGACTGCGCCCAGCACCCGGCCATCCTCAGTGCGGATGGGGGCGGCGCTGGCCGAGACCCGGATGATCCGGTCCAGGTCAATGTGGAGGACCATGCCGACTCCCTGCACGGTTTCGCCGCGTAGGGCGCGCTCGGCAGGCAATTGCCCGGGCGGGAAGGGTTGGCCATCAGGAGTTTCGATATGCATGCTCTCAGCCCGCTCGCGGAAGCCCAGCCGCCGCTCTTCTTTAGCATAGCTGCCGAGGAGGCGTTGCGCGGCGCCGTTCATGCGGAGGACCTCGCCAGCCGGGCCGTAGACGATGAGGCCATCGGCGATGGCAGCGATAGTCGCATCGATCTCCGCGGCCCGGCGCCCGGCCTCCTCGGCAACCTCTTGCTCGCGAATGCCGGTGAGGACCAGGCGCTCGTTCATCGCCTGCAGGTCGGCCAGCAGGCGCTCGCGCTCAGCCGCCGCGCGCACCCGTTGCGTGCTCTCGCGCAACGCCAGCAGCCAGCCGCGAAAGCAGCCATCGGGGGCGCGCACGGGGGCGACCGTCGCATCCCAATAGACAAGCCCTCGCTCGGGCTGATCCGCAATCGCGGCAGGGTAAGCCTCCGCTTTGAACGGAATGCCCGTCTCTCGCACCCGCTGATAGATGCGGCGGGCCTGCTCGCTCCAGCCAACAGCGGCCTCCCGCCGGCCAACAATCTCTGCCAGTGAGGAGTGTGCCTGCCGGGCAAAGGCCTCGTTGGCGGCGCGGATGGTCAGGTCGGGCCCGATGAAGGCGATACCCTCAGTTGAGGAGGCAAACAGCGACGTCAGCAGGTCGGACTCGACATCTGGGGGAAGCGAACGCACATCGGATACACCGGCTGAGTCTGCAACGCTGTCCATAGCGCCTCCTGTTCACGCCGCCCGTGCCCTCCTGGCCCGGCTCTGTTCAGTATAGTATCGGACTGTATCAGCATCCTGTCAACGCAGACGGCGCCGGGCAGTTCGCTACGCCATCTCCCCGCGAACTTACCAATAAGGGGTGTGGGTGTATGTTGACGTCTGTTTTGCCGCTCCGCGGAGCGGCAAAACAGACGTCAACATACACCCACACC
>DAOTVS010000097.1:0-9406 GCA_034436375.1 Anaerolineae bacterium
GGGGGTGTTGGCGCCTTGGCGATGCCGGATGCACCGCGGTGCATCCGGCATCGCCAAGGCGCCAACACCCCCTCCATAGGCTTTAGGCTGGGCGGCAGCGGAGCCTTCTGCCAGCAGCCACTATCTCGCCGCTGCGAACGGCCACCGCTCCGATTCGACAAAACTGGGCATTTGCTATATCCTATGTGCTTGCCATCAGATTGAGGAGGAATAACTTTGGCAAATACCAAATCTGCTCTCAAGCGCATCCGCGTATCCGAGCGGCGGCGGCTCTACAACCGGGCCATTGTCTCGCGCACGCGCACCTATGTCAAAAAGGCCCGCCAGGCTATCGGCAGCGGTGAGGTTGCCCCGGCGACCGAAGAGGCCCTCCGCCAAGCGGTGAGCGCCCTCGACCGGGCGGTGATCAAGGGTGTCATCCATCGCAACAACGCTGCTCGTCGCAAAGCGCGCCTGATGCGTCAGTTTCAGGAACTGCGCAGCAAGCAGGCATCAGCCTGAGCTGCCCAGCTCGCACTCTTCGCTGCGCCCCGGCATACTGCCGTTGGGTGTAATGGGCGTTTATCTGCCAGGGGTAGCGCCTTGACTCGAGTTACTCCGGCCTGCTTTCACTTGACTTGCGGGGTCAGGTGGGCAGGCCTTTTGGGCTTTGGCTCAGGCCGCCGCCGGGTGGCCTGCCACGCTGTGCTGGCCGGCGCCCGTGATGCCAGGCGCCCACTCTCCCTATGCATCCGTGCGCACTCGATTTGACCCTCACCTTTCCTCTCTGTACAATAGCGGTCCTGAAAGCGCTTGGGCGAGGCTCTCCGGCCAACCGTCCACGCTTCCGTGTCCCGCATGCCAGTCGCTGTGAGGAGAATGGAGAAAGATGCTATTCCCGGTCATTCGCGCCCGCCATTGGCTCGCCCTGGCTCTATTGGCGCTCGTGCTGGCGGGTTGCGGCCGGTCAGCGCCCGTGCCTGGGTCGCAGGCCAGCCTTCACCTGGCTGGTGAGCCTGGCTCGTCCCCCACGGCGACACCTTTGCCTGCCACGCCTCGCCCAACGATCCCAAGCCCTACGCCATCGGCGACGCCAACCGCCACACCGGTTGTCGAGATCCCCGACGCCGATGCCTACCTGACCAGGGAGGTGGCTGCGAACCGTTTTAGCGGGGTGGTGTTGGTGGTGCAGAATGGCCACATCCTGCTCGAGAAGGGTTATGGCCTGGCCGACCGGGAGAAGGGAATCCCAAACACCCCGCAGACGCGTTTCCATATCGGGTCGCTCACCAAGCAGTTCACGGCCATGTTGATCATGCAGCTCCAGGAGCGCGGCAAGCTGCAAGTGGGGGACCTGGTCTCCAGCCACCTGCCCAACTGCCCATCCACCTGGAGCGCTATCACGATTGATGAACTGCTCACCCATACCAGCGGCTTGATGGATTTCTTCGACTTGCCGGGCCTCGACGGCTTGCTGACGCAGCGTGTGACCCCTGACAAGATCGTGAACCTCTTCCGCGACCAGCCGCTCTTGTTCAGGCCCGGGTCGGAATATAGCTATAGCAACTCTGGTTTTGTGCTCCTGGGCCAGATTATCGAGCAGGCTTCCGGCGAGAGCTATGCAAGCCAGATTCAGAAGAACATTCTGACGCCTGTTGGCATGACCGCCACCACCTACGGCTCATCGGGCCCCGCTGGGGCTTGCGCCGTGGGCTATGAGACCGCATGGCAACGTGCGCCGGACGTCGATCTATCTCTCGGCTATGCCGCGGGTGGTTTGTGCTCCACCGTGGAGGACCTTTACCGCTGGGATCAGGCGCTGAACACGACCACGCTGTGCAGCCAGGCATCGTTGGATGCCATGTTCAGCCCGCATTTCACCTTGGCGCCGAATGTCTGGGAGGGCTATGGCTGGGTCATCCGCGACCTCTCCGGTCACCGGCGTATCAGTCACACCGGCCTGCTCTACGGTTTTTCCTCCATCAACGCCCGCTATCCCGATGATGGGGTGACCATCATCATCCTGAGCAACCTGGAGGATGCGCCGCTCACTGACTATGTCGATTTCCTGGCCAAGCAGGTCCTCAAATAGGGGCAGCCTGGCCTACTGCCCGGCTTCCTGCTGCACCTTGCGCAATGCCCCCGCCACTTCCGCGCGCCCGGCCAGCACGTCCTTCATCGCCTGCTGGAAAGCCGTCATGGCCGCCGAGAAATCCCCTTCCGGCTCGGCTATGATCACCTCGCCGGCCATCGCCGCCCGTACCACCGCTGCCGCCTGCGGCCCCACCAGTTGCTCATAGGCCGGGCTTTCGGCCAGCGCAATGCGCGCCGGGACGTATTGGCCGGGCATCTGCCGGCTCAAAAAGTCGATCCACTGCCAGCCGGCTTCGGGGTGCTGGGACTGGGCAAAAATGGCCAGCCCGCTCACGCTCGCTGCGGTCAGATTCCGGGCATCGCGGGGCAGGGTGGTCATGCCCCACTTGAACTCCCAGGGGCGCGGCCAGTAGCGCCCGCCCTGCTCCGAGAGCGCTCCGATCCACAACCCAATCTTGCTGCCATAGATGCCGTAATAGACGGCGTATTGTGAGCCGCCGCCAAAGATCTCATAGGCCCGGTCGGGGTCGGCAGCCACATCGAATTCGGTGATCAGCCTGGCGTACCACTCCATCGCCTCGATCGTCTTGGGGTCGTCAAAGGTGGTATGGACGGGGTTCTGCAGGTCATCGAGCACGCGCCCACCGTGCTCATAGATGAAGAAGAGGCAGTCGGCACACTCGGGGTAGGCCGCATAGCCATAGACTCCCTCGTCCTTGTGGCGCAGGGCCCGTGCCGTGGCCAGAAACTCGTCCCACGTCCAGCCGGGCTGCGGGGTGGGGACCTTGTAGAGGTTGAATAGATCCTTGTTGTAGAACATGATTATCGGGTCCACGCTGAGAGGTAGGCCCCACGTCTTGCCGTCGCGCTGGAAGATCTGCAACGTGCCCGGGTAGAACTGGCCCGGCGCAAAGGACTTGTCCTGGCTGAGCCAGGGATCGAGGCTCAGCAGCTCACCCTTTTCCTGCCGCGCATGGATCGACTGGGTGACAAAGACATCCGCATCCTCTGGGCGGAGCTCCGAAAGCTGTTGCCCATTGCGGGGCACGAGCTGGATGATGATATTGGGATGCTCCTGGCCAAACTTCTCGGCCAGAGGCTGATAATAGGCAGCGTCCACATCCAGAAAGGCGAAGCGGACTGTCACCGGCTCGGGGGTGGAGGTAGGCGCGGCGCAGGCGCTGAGGAAAAGCAGCAACAGGGAAAGGGCGAGCACCCTCGCCGTGCGCGCACGCCAGGGGGCGGAGCAGCCTGCCATGTGAACCTCCCTGCGGCCGATACACCACGAGCACCCGTTGCCCGACTCGGCCGCATGATCGGCTACTTACATTATGGCTGCTCCGCAGGGTCTATGCAAATGGCGCATCAAGCGTGTAACGTCACGTATCGCGCGCCAGGCATTCTCGAATCGCCCATTGCACCTGCTCCGGCTCTATGGGTATGCCGATGGCGCCCGGGCCCGTGCCGCCGATGGCAAGGATGTGGTTGGCGAGCTTGGGGGCGCTGGCCCGAAGGGCTGAGCGCAACTGCTCGAGGTCCAGCCTCGGCAGGCGCCCATCGTACAGCACCAGATCATAGCGGTGCACCAGCACCTCGGCCAGGGCTGCCTCGCCGCTGGCGACCCGGTTGGGCCGCAGCCCCATTCTCTGGGTGGCCGACAGCAGGGCCTCGGCCACATTATCCTCTGCCGTCACAATGAGGACCGCTTCCCCTGCCAGGTCAGACGGCGCCTCGCCCTCGATCGCCATCCGGGCATCGAGCGGCAGCTCCACCACAAAGCGGGTGCCGCCCTCTGCCCGGGGTTCGGCCCAGATCTTGCCTTGGTGCGCGCGCACGATGCCGAAGCAGGCCGAGAGCCCCAGCCCCTGTCCCTCGACGGCGTCATCGGCTGTGAAAAAGGGGTCAAAGACGTGGGGCAGGATATCGGCGGGGATGCCCGGCCCCTCATCGGCCACCTCCAGGCGCAAGAGCGAGCCTGCCGATTGCAGGCGCACGGTGAGCGTACCGCCGCACCGGCTCATGGCGCGGTAGCCGTTGCGGATCAGATGGAGCACAAGCTGCTCGATCTGGGCCGGGTCCACCAGGGCCTCCGGCAGGTTGGGCTCGATCTCCTGGCGCAAGACGATGGGGCAGGCGGACCCTCCCAGTGGGCTGTCCGCAGCCCGCTGGGGTTCCCGGCTGCCGGCCTGCTCGCCGCCATGTAGCTTGAGGATGCCCTGCAGCAGGGCCGCCAGGTCTGTCGGCTGCGGCCGGATGCGCTGCTGGTGGGCGAAAATCAGCAGGTTGGCCACGATCTTTTTTGCGCGCTCCACCGCCGCCAGGATGCGCTTGACGTCGGAGCGGCCGGTGGGGCTCAGATTCTCCATTTCCAGCAACTGGGCAAAGCCCATGATAGCCGTGAGCGGGTTGTTCAGCTCGTGAGCCATCCCGGCTGCCAGCTGGCCGATGGCCGAGAGCTTTTCCGCCTGCAAAAGTTGGTCCTGTGCCCTTTCCAGGCGGGTGTGCGCCAGCTCCAATTGCCGGGTATGGCGCTGGCTTGCCGTATAGAGACGCGCATTGCTGATTGCCACCCCGGCCTGGTTGGCGATGGTCTGCAGCAGGGTCCGGTCTAGCTCATCAAAAGCGCAGGCACGCTCGCTCTCAGCATCCAGCGCGCCGATGACCTTGCCGCCCGAGATGATTGGCACCAGAAGCAGCGCGCGGATGTCAAAAGGCTGGAAGGGCCAGGGCTGGTAGCGAGAGTCCTGGTGCACGTCGGCCAGGTAGAGGGGTTGCTGGTGCTCTCCCACCCAAGACAGGAGCGCTCTGGCCTCCAGGGGCGCCTCAGCCGGGACGACAAGACCTTTGCGGGTTGACCCCATCACCAGGCGCCACCGGCCCTCCTCTTGCAGCCAGAGGCCGAGCAGCGGCTGCTTCAGGGCCTCTCGCCCATCAATAACGATCGCCCTGAGCAGCGCATCCAGATCCAGGATGGCGCTGAGGCGTTGCCCCAGGTCCAGCAGCACGCGCGTCTGCTCGGCCCGGCGCGCCACATCATCGTAGAGGCGCGCGTTCTCGATGGCCAGCGCAACCTGCTGAGCGACCATCTGCAGCATAGCGCGGTCATCCAGGGAAAAAGAACGCTCATTCGTGCCGCTCAGCACCAGCACGCCGAGCGGCTGCTCGTGAGCGGTCAGAGGCACCGCGGCTATGGCCGCCATGCCGCGCTGCGCCGCGCGGGTATCGGCGTGCTCCAGATCGGCCTGTAGATCCGAAACGAACGCCGCTCTCTGCTCTCTGAAGCAGCGCCCGCAGAGCCACTGCTCCAGATCGGCCTCGGGTATGGCGCCGCCGGGCACCAGGTCACTGGTCACCGGCCCTCGGCTGGCCGCGACTCTCAGTACGCCGGCTGTAGGGTCCCAGAGCAGGATGGCCCCAATCGGTAGTCCCAACAGATCAGTCGTGCATTCGAGGGCCGTAGCCAGCACGGTGGGCAATTGTACCCCGGCTGCAGTCACCGTGATCAAAGCATTGAGCACAGCCAACTGGGGGCCGTATGAGCCATTTTGCTCCTGGCTGACCGCAGGGGCCGCATAGCTTGTGCATACGCATTCTTCGATCATGATCAATCCCCATACTATCCTCTGGCCCGTGGCATCATATAGACAGCGAGGCCGGATTCCAATTCTCTATACTTGGTCTCTCACCTGTGCCTGCATCATTCGGTTGAGGTACAATTCACTGCTGGCGCGCCATTCTCGCCAAGTACGGAATAGGGCTGCTCGATCGCCTCGCCTTGAGCGCGCCCTGCTGCTTATATATAATGGGGGCGCGCTCCTGGAAGAGTCGATTACTCATCGTAATGGCGGCCTTACGGATCCCGGATTACGCATTGCGCATCGTCGAGGTGAGCCCATGCCCGAGAACCTGGCTGATTTCCTCAAGAGCCTGCCCTATTTCGCCTGCCTGCCGCCCTACGCGCTGGCCGAGCTGGCAGCCCGCGCTCGCCTGCGCACCTATGCTCGCCGGGAGCTGGTGGCGCTGGAGGGCGAGGCGGCGCAGGCCGCCTGTTTTATCGTCAGCGGCCAGGTGCGCATCTACAAGCTGTCGCCGGAGGGCCGCCAGCAGGTGCTGGACCGCCTGGGACCCGGCGAGGCCTTTAACCTGGTGCCGCTCTTTGACGGCCTTCCCAACCCGGCCAGCGCCGAGGCCGCCAATGCGGTCACAATCTGCCTGCTGGCGCGCCAGGACCTGCTGGAGGCCCTTCGCCGTTACCCCGCTGTGGCCGAGGCCCTGCTGGCCGATTTCGCGGGCCGCTTGCGCCGCATGAGCGCCCTGGTGGAGGACCTCTCCTTCCGTACGGTGCGTGCTCGCCTGGCCCGCTTCATCCTGCGCCAGGCAGCCATCCCAGGCCGCCGCCTTACCCAGGCCGAGATGGCTGCCGAGCTCGGCACCGTGCGCGACGTCATCGGCCGCACCCTCGCCGATTTCCAGGCCGAGGGCCTTGTCGCCATCGACCGCCACCGCATCATCATCAAAGACCGCCCGGCCCTGGAATCTCTCGCCGGGATGCGACTCTAGTCACAGACAGGGCCGGCTGTGTCGGGTATAATGTGGGCAATCACAACGATTTCTCTGACCAGGCATCTTGCCTGCCCTTTGGCAGAAAGTCTGCTCCAATTCTGTAAGGGTAAACGCTGGGCAACCTGCTCCGCCGTTAACCGGCAGCCTCCTTTAGGGTGTGGGGTGGATGTTGGCGCCTGCTTTGCCGCCTTCAAGGCGGCGAAGCAGGCGCCAACATCCACCCCACACCCTAAAGGCCCGTAGCCGGGCGGTTGCGCAGCCCTTAACCCGGCCTGTCGGTGAGTGTTTGCCAATCGATTCCCGACAGGGAAATCAGTGTATCAGCAAATCCCAAGGAGTGATTCTATGGCCGACAACACACCGGTCCTGCCGCAGATCGACGCCGGGCGCTGCACGGGCTGCGGGCAGTGCGTGGCCGCCTGCCCCAGTGGGGCGCTGGCGCTTATGGCGGGCCGGGCCGTCCTGGCGGCCCCAGCAGTATGCGCCTATTGCGCCGATTGCGAGGACCTTTGCCCGGCGGGCGCGATCGGCCTGCCTTATGTGATCGAATCAGAAAAGTGAGAGATTCCAGTTAAGACCGAGTCCGAGCCCAGGAGATTGGGATGGCAAAACGACAGATCGTCCACATTGATGAGGAAAAGTGCACGGGCTGCGGCCTGTGCGTGACCCCCTGCGCCGAGGGGGCCATTGAGCTTGTGAACGGCAAGGCGCGAGTGGTGAGTGAGGTGCTCTGCGATGGGGCAGGCTTCTGCCTTTCTGTCTGCCCGACGGGGGCGCTGAGTATCGAGGAGCGCGAGGCGCCGGCCTTTGACGCCTACGCGGCAGAGCAAAGGGCTGAAAAGCGTGGCGCAACCTATATCGCCCAGACCTGCCTGCGTTGCGGCGCCAGCGAGGAGGAGGCTATTCTCCTCCCCTGTCGCACCCAGGGCAAGAGCCTGTGGGTCTGCACCCGCTGCCTGCCCGCGCTTATTCACGGATAAGGCGGCCTGAGCCGAAGGTTCGGATCCGAATCTATGTTATCCAAGGAAACTCGGCCGCCTGCCAGGGTGCCCGAGGCTGGAAGCCATCGGGCTGAAAAAAGCCCTACGGGCTGATCAGCCCCTTTGAGGGAGCTTTGTACTCTCAGCGCGGCGGCTTGAGCCCTGCGGCGCAGGCTTATCCATCGGGGCGCGGATTCCATCCGGGCATTGCGCTTCGCACGCGACCGGAGTGGAGCCATTCGGGGGGATTGGGCGGCCCGGCTGCAGGCAACCCGCCCAATCCCCCCTCCCGGGTCAGAGCCGGGCAGGCGCACAGCACCTTGGCCGGCTGTTACCGGGAGCCGGCTGGATCAAGTGCGGTTGCAGTATTATGCTGGGGAGGTGCAAAATGTCACTGGCCAATAGCTGCCCGGGTTCTCGGCTGATTCGCGAGCCAACTCCGGAATACATCTCCTGCCCTCATTGCGGGCAGGAGATGGAAATCTGGAGCGACGAGCTGGTGGCGCGTTGCCCGCACTGCCGGCAGGTGGCGCCAGCCCGACGGGGCGCCACCTGCCTCGACTGGTGCGCACATGCTGCCGAGTGTGTGGGGGCAGAAAAGTACCGCCGTTTGAAGGGGATGTTATCGCAATGAGTGAGGTGCCGCTCTACGATGCCCTGAGCGTGGATTACGACCGCTTTGTGCACTGGCCCGAGCGCTTGAGGGGCGAGTTGCCCTTTCTAGAGGCGCAATTCCGCGCCCATGGCGTGCGCCGGGTGCTGGATGCCGCCTGTGGCACGGGGCAGCATGCGCTGGCCCTGGCGCGCCGCGGCTATGAAGCGGCCGGCGCCGACCTCAGCCCGGGCATGATCGAGCAGGCGCGCGCCCGGGCGGCAGAGGCGGGACTGCCTGTGCCTTTCCAGGTGGCCCCCCTGGGCGGGCTGCGCGCTGCCTTTGCGGAGCCGTTCGATGCGCTGCTCTGTCTGGGCAACAGCCTGCCCCACGTGCTCTCGCCGGGGGCTGTGCAGGCGGCGCTCCGCGATTTTGCCGCCGTGTTGCGGCCGGGGGGCGTCGCCATCATCCAGAACCGCAACTATGACCACGTCTGGGGCGAGCGCGAGCGCTTTATGCCCCTCCAGGCGCACCGCGAGGGCGACCACGAGTGGCTCTTCTTCCGCTTTATGGATTTCCATGAGGCCACGCTCACCTTCAACGTGGTCACCCTGCAGCGCTCCAGCCCCAACGAGGCCTGGAGCTATCGCGTCGGCGCCACCGAGCTGCAGCCCCTCTTCCAGCGCGAGATGGCCGGCTGGCTCCCCGAGGCCGGCTTTTCGGCGGCCGAGTTCTATGGCAGTTACAGCGGCGCTCCCTTTGACCCTGAGTTGAGCGGCGATCTCATCGTCGTTGCGGAGCGGGGATAGCGCCGGCTCGCAGCCTGTTCATGATATGCGCCGCCCCGGCACCGACCCGGTTACTCGCCGGGTGGCCTGCTTCGCCCTTGACCGGCCTTAATGCAGAAGGGGAGTTGGCGTTTGGCATCGCCGTCACTGCCGCCCGCAAGGCGGCAGTGACGGCGATGCCAAACGCCAACTCCCCCCAAAAAGGTTCCCGCCGGGTGGACGCGTCGCGTGAAACCCGGCATCAGCGACGCCATCATGACAGCATATAAGTGTGCTCGGGTCTCATGGCGTCGAGCAGCTATTATCGCGCACAATGCCTGTCACCTCCGCTGTCGCCAGCTCAGCCCCACCGGATGCGTGCAGCGCCGCCCGGATCCTGTGATTGTTGTAGGTGCCCTGCCCGGCCAGGT
>DAOTVS010000098.1:0-3900 GCA_034436375.1 Anaerolineae bacterium
GAGCCGGCGCGGGCCACGATCTTGAGCCGGGTCGCCGCCTGCAATACCTCCGCCGTCACCTTGGTACGGCTGCGCACGATCAGGGCATCGTAATCGCCGATGATCTGGATCAGATCGGCCTGGCTGAGCCCCTGGCGCACGTCGACCTGGGTGCTCTCGCGCAGCCGCGCTAACCCCTGCTCGCTTAGCGCTTCGGTAACCAGGACCTTGTGCATGACTTGACCTTATCCTTCGCCCAGCGCAACCCTCAGCGCGCGCAGCACATCGTCGATATCAGCCTCATGCACATAGCCCAGATGCCCGACGCGGATAATCTGCCCTTTGAGCTTGCCCTGGCCGCCAGCGATCTCCACGCCCTGTGCACGCATCCTGCCCGGCAACGCAGCGCCGTCGACGCCCGCAGGCACCTTGAGGCAGGTCACCGTGTTGGAAGCATAGGCTGGGTCTGGGAAGAGCTCAAAGCCCAGCTCGTGGGCGCCATCGCGGCAATGCTGGGCCACGCGCCGGTGTCGGGCGTAAACATTCTCCAGCCCTTCCTGCAAGATCAACTCCAGGCCGGCGCGCAGCGCATAAAAGACGCCCACCGCAGGCGTCCAGGGGGTCTGGCCGGTGGCAGCATATTTGCGCGCCTGGCGCAGGTCAAAGTAGTAGCGCGGGCACTTGCACGCTTCTACAGCCTCCCAGGCGCGCGGGCTGATGGCGAGCATAGCCAGGCCCGGAGGCGCCATCCAGCCCTTCTGCGAGCCGGAAATGACCACGTCACAGCCCCACTCATCGGTTTTGAGGGGGATCGAGCCCACCGAGCTCACGCCATCCACTACCAGGAGCGGCCCGCCGTTGGGGCGCGAGCGCACCACCTCGGCCAGCGTGCGCAAGTCGTTGGTCACGCCGGTTGAAGTCTCATTGTGGGTCACCAGCACCGCGCGGGCGTCGGGCGTCCGATCCAGGGCCTCTTCCAGGGCCTGAGGATCGGCAGCCTGCCCATAGGGGACAGACACCTTGGCCACATCCGCGCCATAGACACGCGCAATATCGGCCAGGCGCTCGCCAAACTCGCCGATGCTGACGGCCACAACCTTGTCACCAGGGTTCACGAGATTAACGATGGCGGCCTCAAGGCCGCCCGTACCCGAGCCGGTCAGGATCATGATCTCATGCTCGGTCTGGAAGACGGTGCGCAGATCGGCCGTCACCTTTGCCAGCAGATCCTTGAATTCCGGACCCCGGTGATTAATCATGTCCGCTGCAGCAGCTTCGCGCACTTGCAGTGGAAGCGGGGTTGGCCCAGGTACTCGTAGATTCATCTCGCCAAGCCTCTCTGTCGAAGAAATAGCAGACACGGGCCATCGGCCCATCTCTACACTGGCCCTGCCGTGTGGGAGCCCAAACTCCCGGCCAGGCCAGGCAAAACCAGGGATAAGGGTAACAACAGGCATCCACAGCCCCTGCAGGGCCGGCAGATGCAGCAACAGGGCTGGGGGCTTACTCATCGCCCGAGCGTGAGCGCCATCGGTGGGGCCGCAACTGTGGGGAACAGACCAGCTTCAGTGCTGAAGATAGCATTCTCAGACGCGAGTATAGCACACAACCCCAGTCCAGGCAAGACCTCGATTTCTACTTGTGAAAGCAAGAGCAAGCAGGCCTAGACTTCCGGCGTCTTGAGGACTTGCAGCGAGGCTCGTCATCAGGAAGAGGGAGAGCCAGATGGCAAAGCTCCGATGCCCCGCGAAACCCGCTTGCATGCCATCCGGCTCCCCCTCTCCCTGACAAGCTGGCGTCAGGCATCGACCTTGGGCAGGATAGACAGCGCCTCCTGCACCTTCTCCACCGGGTAGGCATAGTCCTGCAGTTGCCCGCGGAAATAGCTATCGTAGGAGGTCATGTCGAAATAGCCGTGGCCGCTCAGGTTAAAGAGGATCGTGCGCGCCTCGCCCGCCTCTTTGGCCTTGATGGCTTCGTCGATGGCCGCGCGGATGGCATGCGCCGATTCGGGAGCGGGGGTGACCCCTTCGGCACGCGCGAACTGGACGGCCGCCTCGAACACCGGCAACTGCGGGTAGGCCACCGGCTCGATATAGCCGCCGTGCACCAGCGCCGAGATGAGCGGGCTCATGCCATGATAGCGCAGCCCACCGGCGTGGATGCCGGCCGGGACAAAAGTGTGGCCCAGGGTATACATCTTGCAGAGCGGGGTCATGCCGGCCGTGTCGCCAAAGTCATAGGCGTAGATGCCCTTGGTCAGGGTCGGGCAGGCCGAGGGCTCGACGGCCACGAAACGGGTGTTGAGATGCTTCTGCAGCCGCTCGCGCAGAAAGGGAAAGGCGATGCCGCCAAAGTTCGACCCGCCGCCCACACAGCCAATGACGACATCCGGGTACTGGTCGACCAGAGCCATCTGCTTGAGCGCCTCTTCGCCGATGACCGTCTGATGCAGCAGCACGTGGTTGAGCACGCTGCCCAGAGAATAGTGGGTATCCTCGCGCTGGGCCGCCAGCTCGACCGCCTCGGAGATGGCGATGCCCAGCGAGCCCAGCGAGTCGGGATCCTCGGCCAGGACCTTGCGGCCGAACGCGGTTTGGGTGGAGGGGCTGGCGAAAACCTTGCCGCCAAAGGTCTCCATCAGCAGGCGCCGGTAGGGCTTTTGCTGGTAGGAGATCTTGACCATATAGATCTCGCACTCGAGGCCGAAAAAGTTGCAGGCCATGGCCAGGGCCGAGCCCCACTGCCCGGCGCCCGTCTCAGTGGTCAGGCGGGTGATGCCCTCTACCTTGTTGTAATAGGCCTGAGGCACGGCCGTGTTGGGCTTGTGGCTGCCCACGGGGCTGGCGCCTTCGTATTTGTAGTAGATCTTGGCCGGCGTATCCAGGGCCTTTTCCAGCCGGCGGGCACGGATCAGGGGCGACGGCCGCCACAAGCGGTAGATCTCACGCACCGGCTCGGGGATCGGGATATAGCGCTCAGTCGAGACCTCTTGCTTGATCAACTCCATGGCGAAGAGGGGCGCCAGGTCGGCCGGCCCCACGGGCTTGCCGGTCGCCGGGTGCAGCACGGCCGGGATCGGCACGGGCATGTCGGCGGCGATGTTGTACCAGGCCCGGGGCATGTCCTGCTCGGGCAAGAAGATCTTGGTCTCATCTGCGTGTGACATGGAACACTCTCCTTTTAGGAATGAAAAAGGCCCCCATCCCCAACGGGACGGGAGCCTGCAAACACCCGTGGTGCCACCCGAATTAAGCCAGCCTGGGCAAGAAACAAAAAACCCGCCGTGATAGCGGGTGACAACCAGGCCAGCCTCACTCATGAGGTACAGGATATCCTTACACCCCTCGAGGGATATCCGATACCCTCTGCCTTGATAACGGTGGCGCCTCCGGCAGAGCCTACTGGGTTTACGCCGTTCGGTCTGCGACTCCCAGGTCCATTCACCCCCTGCGCCGGCGCCGGGCTCGCACCACTACACCCGGCTCTCTGCGCCCCGCTTTGGCGGCTACTCGTCCTGTTCACAGTCTTTACTATTGTGCGCACTATAGCACGTTTCCGGGGGCGTGTCAACCGTCGTGTGTGTGTGCGCAGGTGCAGTTCAATATGGAGGCGGGCCGCGCCCGGTTGTCACCCCGAGCGGGTCTGGGAGCCTGTCGCCAGGATGAATCTTGCACAGCGAGGGGTCCTCTCTGCGCCATGAGGACGCTTCGCTTGAGCAGGCTGAGTGCTATTGCCGGTTGGCTTTGCCCACTGCTCAGAAACTTGGCCACACGGGAGGAGCGCCGCCTGCCAGGCGGCCAGGGGCCGGCGCGGGCCGCCGGCGCTCCATGTGCAGGCCAAGGTTCTGAGCGCTGACAGGGCTCTCGTGAGAGTCCTGGGCCACTCAGCGTGACAGTCGGAATGCAGGTTGCCCCAACG
>DAOTVS010000099.1:0-5372 GCA_034436375.1 Anaerolineae bacterium
GGGTGCCCTGAGTCTCGACCTGCACCCGGACCCTGGGGTCTTCTACCATCGGAAAGCACTCGTTAAACTCGTAGAGCCTCGTTGAGCAATCCAGGTAGCGGAACATATCAGCGTACGAAAGCCGGTCGTAGGGCGCGGGCAACGGCTCTCCGTAGTAGAGCTTGTCGGCGCGCCAGGCGAGGATGCGCGGCTGCCAAAGGACCTGCCCCTGCGCCTGACCGCGGATGACGCGTCGCTCCAGGTCGGGCCAACCCCGGGCAACCGAACGGGCTTTGAGCTCGGTCGGTGATAGAATGTCCATGACCATTTCCTTTCCCCAATGAGCAACATGCGCTGGCTATGGCATTGGCTGCTGTATCGCATATCTATGATACCTCCGACTGAGCCAGGTAGCAAGAAAGGGGAGAGGCCTGGGTTGGGTTCACTCTGGGGCGATCCTCATCAAGGGTGGTCGTGCATGGCAGACTCGCTCATGAAGCTGGCCGCCCATCGCTCATACGCTATTGGTACTGGCCGTATTTGCGCACCAACTCCAGCACACGCTCGTACTGGGCCAGCGACACATTGTTGGGGATAGAGTGATCCGAATGGTAGATATACCCGCCGCCCTTCATAGCGGCAGGTATTTTGGCCGCAATCTCGCGTTCGATGGCCTGCGGGTCAGGGTCGTTCATGGTGCGCACGTCAATGCCGCCCATAAAGGCCAGGTCCTGCCCATACTCGCGCTTGAGCTTCACCACGTCCATGCCTGCCTTGACCTCCAAGGGCTGCAGGCAATCGAGCCCGGCATCGATCAGGTCGGGAATGAGGGGCTCGACCCTGCCGCAGGAATGGAGGATCACCGGCATATTGTGGCTGTGGAAAAAGTCGAACAGCCGCCGGTCACTGGGTTGGATCAACTCACGGTAGAGCTTGGGCGAGAAAAAGGGTGCATTGCGATAGCCCATATCATTATAAAGAAAAGCGCCATCGAAATGGTAGCCTTCGGCCATGATGATCCTGGCCATCTCAATCGCCAGGTCGGCCTGGGTCTCGACCATGTCGCGGATCCAATCGGGATCGGTCAGCAGGAGGGGCAACAGCTCATCGGGGCGAATGTAGTACTGGCAACCGTCATAGCCGGTCACGGCGTGGAAGGTGACAAACAGGCCGGCATCGCGCGCCCGCTCGTAGCCAGAGTGCACAGAGAGCCAATTGACCCGTGTGGCGCTCGGTTGTAAGCGTTTCTTAGCCGCTTCCCAATCCGCACGGCTTTTGACGCCATAATCGATCAGTTCAGGGGTCGTGGAATAATCACGGTGCTGCCGGCGCACGCCGCCGAATGAAGTGGTAGCCACGATATACTCACTCGTGCGCTCGAGCACCTTCACCGGGTAACGTGGACTGCCGTCGAACCCAATGCCATACAGCTCAAACTGAAAGTGCTCCTCGGGTGTGACGTCGTCGGGCAGGCCTTCACCCCGCCACCGGCTCACCGTCGCCGCCCAGAGCGTATCATGGATCGGTATACGGTCCAGCTCTTTGTGCTGCAGCGCCGCCCGCACGCGTTCATAAGGAGTAATCGACATCATGGGCCTCCTCAAACAGAGGGCGGGGCCAACAGCGGCCCCGCCCCTGGGTACCGATCTGAGAACACGGTCTCACGCAGAAGTGCGGAGAGCGAACAGTAACTGCGGAGAACCGCCCGGCATATGGGCCTGCCCCCGCCTACTTCAGCTGGGCCAAACCGCGCTGCCAGATATCTTCCAGCTTGGTCGCCAGCGCCGGGATGACCTTATCGGGTGTGGAGTCGTTCGTCCACAACGCGCCAAGGTCGGCCGCCTGGGTATTGTTGAGCTCCGACCAGTTGATGCTGAGGAACAGGCGCTGAATCTGAGCATAGCCCCAGCAGTTTTCAACGATGCTCCAGTTCTTGTTGGGCGCTTTGCCTTTCCAGAACTGGTCATAATACCAGGAGCGGAAACTCTTGCGGGCCGGGACCTCCGACATGAGCTGCATGAACTCTTTGTAGTTATCATCCGAGTCGAGCAGCATGAACTTGACCAATGCCCACGACTGATCCACATTATTCTTGGACGAGATCACCAGGCTGTCGGGGTAGTAGGGAGTCGCCCGCCCCTTGTCGACGCCCACTTCTTGAGCGAAAGGCACGGGGCAGAAATCCCATTCGAAATCCTGGATCTCCAGGTAAGTGTTGATGCTCCACGTGCCGTCGTCAAGGTAACCAACCTGGCCGCTCAAGAAGCCATTGGTCAGGGCCTGGCTTTCGGCAGCAGTCGGGGCCACGTGCTGCTTGAAGACCTCATCCTGCACGAAAGTGAAAGCCTTGATGGACTCTGGCGCGCCCACGGTGATGTGCTGGCCATCCTCGCTCACCCAGCTACCGCCGAACATCCAGGGGATATCCCAATCACCAGGGGTGCGCAGCATGCCAAACTGGGTGACATTCGAGCCCGAGCTCTTGGTCGTCTTTTGCGCGTTCGCCAGGAGCGCATCCCAAGTCCAGGTCGCATCCTTCCAATCGGTGGCCGCCTTGAGGCCCGCGGCGTCCCAAATGGTCTTGTTGTAGATGCCGATCTCCGCGTTGATGCCAAAAGGCAGCCCATAGAGAAGGTTGTTCTTGGGCTTGACCGTATAGCACTCCATGGCAATCGGATCCCAGTCGCTCGTATCAATTTTGTTGGCATCCAGGAAAGGCTGTATATCGACAAAGGAGCCTTTGGCGGCAAAATCCCACTGACTCATGCCCATCGTGATCACATCGGGCGGGGTGCCAGCCGCGGCCATGGCCTGGAACTTTTGCGGGGCATCGGCCCAGGCAACCACCAGGGGCTCCACGGTGACGCCCTTGTTGGCCTCGGAAAAGCGAGCGAAGATCTTTTTGACCGCTTCCACCTGGTCAGGATTGCCGCCGGCGCCAAAGCCGATATAGTATTGCAGGTCCGCCGGCTTGAGTGCTGCAGCGGCGGGGGCAGCTGTTGCCGCTTCGGTCGCCTGGGGAGCAGCGGTCGCCGCCTCTGTTGCCTGCGGCGCTGCGGTAGCAGCGCTGGCGGGCGCCTGAGTAGGTGCAGCGGTAGGAGCGGGGGCGCAAGCAGCCAGGGCGGCGCCCAGACCGCTCAACACCGACAAACGGAGCATTTCACGACGAGTGATGCGAGTCATTGTTCCCTTTCCTCCTTGCATGGTTCCAATCTAGCCAAGCAGCAATATCAATCTCAACTCTGCGCGTGGCGCGTAGGCTTCCTTGCCTGACCCGCCCGTCCCAGGGTCATTTGATGCCGGTGACCACAATGCCCTGGATAAAGATCCTCTGCGCAAAGAAGAAGACCACGAGCAATGGAAGCACGGCCACCACCGATGCCGCCATCAGCCAGTGCCAGGGCGTCTGTGAGGGAAAGTAGGTGCTGAACATCGACAGGCCCAGAGGCACGGTGTAGAGCTTCTGCGAGTTGAGGTAGATGAGCGGATCGAAAAAGTTGTTCCAGGACCACATAAAGGCCATGATGGCCACGGTAGCCACCGCGGGCGTCGCAATCGGCATGACGATGCGCGAGTAGAGCCGCCAATGGTTACAGCCATCGATCTTGCCCGCATCGGTGATCTCGGAGGAGATGCCGCGGAAGAACTGGCGGAAGAGGAAGATATTAAAGGCGCTGCCGAAAAAGTGGGGCACCATCAGCGGCAGGAAGGTATTGACCCAGCCCAGTTTCGAGAACATGATGTACACGGGGATCATGGTCACCTGCCCCGGCAGCATCATGGTGCCCAGCACAATCGCGAACAACACGTTCGAGCCCCAACCCCGCACCCGGGCAAAGCCATAGCCTACCATTGACGAGGAAAGGGTAGTCCCCACAACCACCGCTGCCGCCACATAGATCGAGTTCAAAAAGTAGGTGGCAAAGGGCGCCGCCGTCAGGGCATCGATATAGTTGTGCCATAAAAAGACCTTAGGAAGCGGCCGCG
Organism: Anaerolineae bacterium; assembly: GCA_034436375.1. Classification (GTDB taxonomy): domain Bacteria; phylum Chloroflexota; class Anaerolineae; order SpSt-313; family SpSt-313; genus DAOTVS01. The sequence continues at coordinate 3,967 of DAOTVS010000099.1, forward strand.
GCGGGAAGAGAAAGACCTCAGTCCGCGTCTTGAGTGAGCTCGATATCATCCACAAAAACGGGATCAGGAAGGCGATGCTCCCCACGACCAGGATCGCATACAGGATCACTCTGCCGATGATTTTGCCCCAGGCCACCTGGTGCTTGATCTGATGCGGCTTGGCAACCGCCGGATTTCTCATGGTAGACTGCTCCCCTAACCTGATAGCATACCGTAGACGATCGCTACAGATCCATCTCTGGCAGACATTCGGGCACCCTTGTGAAGCGCAACATCAGGCCTGGTAGTAGACTCGGTCCTGGGCCGTGCGGAAGATCAGTGCCGTCAGCAGGGCAATGATGGCAAACAACACCCAGGCCAGCGCCGAGGCATAGCCCATTTGGAAGTACTGAAAGGCGTTGCGATAGAGATAGAGCACATAGAACAGGCTGGCGTTATTGGGGCCGCCCTGGGTCATGACATAGCCTTGGGTAAAAACTTGCATAGAGCCGATCATGCCCATCACCAGGTTAAAGAGCACGACCGGCGACATCATAGGCAAGGTCACGCTCCAGATCTTGCGCCAAAACCCCGCCCCATCCAGAGAGACAGCCTCATAGAGCTCCGTCGGGATGCTCTGCAGCCCGGCCAGGTAGATAATCATGCTGCCCCCTACTCCCCACAGGCCCATAATCACAAAGGCCGGAATAACCCATTGTTTACTGAAAAGCCACTGCGGCCCAGTGATGCCAACCAGGCCCAGCAGAAAGTTGAGCAGGCCGAACTTGGGGTTCAGGATCCACTGCCACAGCAGCGCTACGGCGACCCCCGAGACAATCGAGGGAAGGTAGTAAATGGTGCGGAAGAGGGCGATGCCCTTGACATCCGCATTCATCAACAGGGCCAGGAGAAACGAGATCACGAGCCCCGTGGGCACGCTGAGCAGCGTGAAATAGAGGGTCACTTTCAGCGACTGCCAGAACAAGGGGTCGACGACCATATTGGTCCAGTTCATCGCGCCAACCCATTCAGGCGCCTGCAGCAGCTCCCAGCGCGTAAAGGAAATGATCACCGAAGCGATCATGGGGCCGGCAGTAAAGAGCAGAAACCCAACCAGCCAGGGCATGATAAAAAAGAAGAACCACAGGTTCTCGCGGAGCGTGGGCATGGGAATGCCCAGGAACTGTTGGCGCTTTGTCGTTACCGCCACTTACCGCCTCCCGGAATTCAGGAACACTCGATCGGATACAAGGCACTTGCAGATTCTTGCGGCGCAGCGCGAGCTATGGTAGATTAGGCAAATCCAAACTGGAACTCACATGTTTCCGGAGATCTGGCTGTGATGCAGGCGCTGTATAGGGGGCCTGCATCACGCTCAATACATTATAGCATACGAAGAATGCCCGTTGGGATGATTCTTCCCCCTG
>DAOTVS010000100.1:0-8789 GCA_034436375.1 Anaerolineae bacterium
CGGGAATGTGGTATAATGAGACCGTTGTTTCCGTTTTTCGCCAGAGGAGAACCCCATGACAGTATCCCAGAGTGCTTCGCTCCAGGTCCTCACCCGAGCGCTATGCCTCGAGATCGATGGCCAGGCCTTTTACCGTGAGGCTGCCGCCCGCACCGCCGATGCGAAGGGCCGGCAGATGTTCCTCGACTTGGCCGATGCGGAGGCGCTGCACCAGCGCCTGATCCAGCGCCAGATCGATAGCCTGCAAGCCTCCGGCCAGTGGGCCGTCGATGCCCGTATCACGGCCGTTTCCTGCGATCCCTCCCAGTCGCTTTTCCCTCAGGGCCAGGCCCGCGCTCAAGCGACCGGCCCACGCGCCGATGAGCTGGAAGCGCTCCTCTTTGCCATCGACAAGGAGAACGAAAGCTATGAGCTCTACCGTCAGGGTGCGCTGGCCGCTGCCGGTGATCCCATGGCCGAGGCGCTTTATCGCTTTCTGATGGCCGCGGAGCGCGACCACTTTAATATCCTGATGGCCAACTATGAGGCCATCATCAACGCACAACACTACGCCGGCTCTTGACACCCGGTTTGCCCCGGAGGGAACATCGTTGACGGGTACGCTCATCAATATCGGCACGGTAGTCGCCGGCAGCCTGATCGGCACTACCCTGGGGGCGCGCCTGCCCGAGCGCGTGCGCGCCACCGTTCTCAACGGTCTGGGGCTGGTAACGCTGACCATCGGCATCCAGCTGACGCTGCAGACCAAAAACATCCTTATCGTTATGGGCGCTGTGTTGGTTGGCGGCATACTCGGCGAGTGGTGGAAGTTGGAGGAGCACCTGCAAGGCCTGGGGGCCTGGCTGGAAAGACGCGTGCAGGGCGCAGACGGCGGCGGCCAACAAGCCATCACCTTTATCCAGGGCTTTGTTACTGCCAGCCTGGTCTTTTGCATCGGCCCCATGGCCATACTCGGCTCGATCCAGGATGGCCTCACGGGGGACTATCGCCTGCTGGCCATCAAAGCGCTGCTCGATGGCTTTGGCGCCCTGGCCTTTGCCTCATCCATGGGCATCGGCGTCATTTTCTCAGCGCTCACGATCCTCGTCTACCAGGGGCTCATCACCCTGCTGGCCGGCCAGGCCCAACAGATCCTCAGCTCAGCCATGATTGCCGAGATGACGGCTACTGGCGGTGTGCTCATTCTGGGCATCAGCCTGTTGCTCCTGGACCTCAAGCGCATCCGCCTGGCCAACTTTTTGCCGGCCATCATCGTCGCGCCCCTGATCGTCGCTATTCTCGAACGCCTTGGCGCGTACAAGATCGGCTGACTCGTAATGCGGTAATCCGTAATGCGTAAGGTCGCCATGGCGGTGCGCCTGCTGCTTGGCACAGGCTTTGCCGAGATGAACACCACGAAAAGCGATGCACGCCCCGAAATGGCGACCTTACGCATTACCGATTACGCATTACGTCGAGGAGGGCAGCATGTTCGGCCGCAGGCCGCTCGTCAAATGCTTCAACGCCACTTACCGCGCTGGTTCGTATGCCGGGCGAGCCGACCTCGGCTATCACGTTGTCCGCGTCGACCAAATCGTGGGCTCGGTAGGCCGCTGTGACGAGCTCGACGCGAAATTCCGGCCTCTCAAGTTGACGGCCCTGCGCGAGGAGCGCATGAAGACGATCCGTGAGCTCATGAATAGGGGCGCCCCCCTGCCGCCGGTTGAGCTTTACAAGCTCAAAGACGAGTACTTTGTGATCGATGGCAACCATCGCGTGGCCATCGCCAAGGAGAACAAACAAGCCTACATCGACGCCCACGTCATCGAGTTCCTGCCCGATGGCCAGCGCGCTGAAGACCAGCTCTACCTGGAACGCCACGCCTTTGCCCTCGAGACGGGGCTGGAGGGGATCCGCCTCAGCCAGATCGGCGGCTTTCCGCGCCTGCTGGAAGAGATCAAGCGACATCAGGCGACCATGAGCTCCCACCCTGATGGGGTCCCCACGCTCAAAGAGGCAGCGCAAGACTGGCGCCAACGGGTCTACCAGCCGGCCGTCCAGGCCATTCTGGCGCAGCGCCTGCCCGAGCGCTTCCCCGGCAGCGCCCTGGGCGACCTCTACCTCGATGTGCAGGGGCGCCGCATCTACTGCCACGAGTGCCAGGGGCAGGACCTGAGCCTGCAAGCGGCCGTCGCTCGCATGGCCGCCGAACATCCCCTGCCCACGCGTAAGCAGCGCTTCCAGCAAGCGTGGCGACAACTCGTCGGCCAAATTGAGGCATGGTGGTACGGCCTGCGCGCTACCGATGCCCCCTGCGCTTTTGCAGCGCAAGCCCCCGATGGCCATATATACTGCCGGCGGGCCACCCGGGCGAAGAGATTCTAATATGTAAAACGTAATGCGTAAGGTCGCCATGCCGGAGCGAGTATTGCTCAGCGAAACGTTTGCCTTGACAATCGCATCGCAAAGCAGCGCCAGCCAGGCCATGGCGACCTTACGCATTACGTTTTACGTATTACGAATCACTTTCCCCCTGGGATATGCAGCGCCCGGCCCATCGTCGCCAGGCCCGCCTCGGCGATCGCCTCGCTGAGAGTGGGGTGGGGATGGATTGTTTCGGCCAGCTCATCCACGGTCGTCTCCAGGGTCAGGCCCAGTGTGCCTTCCTGGATCAGATCGCTGGCGTGCGGGCCCACGATATGCATGCCGAGCACTGCGCCGTACCTGGCCTCGGAGACGACCTTGACCATCCCCTCGATCTCGCCCTGAGCCACAGCCTTGCCGTTGCCGTTAAAGGGAAAGCGCCCGATGCGCACGTCGTAACCCTGCTCGCGCGCCTGCTCCTCCGTCAGGCCCACGCTGGCCGCTTCTGGCCGGGTAAAGATGCAGCTCGGGATGGCATTGTAGCGCATCCTGGCCTTGTGCCCCAGTGCATTCTCAGCCGCGATAACGCCCTGATGCATGGCCACATGCGCCAACATCGTACCCCCAACCACATCGCCCACAGCATAAATGTGCGGCGCGCTGGTCGCCATGCGCTCGTCAACCTTGATGCCCCGGCGGTCGAACTGGACCCCGGCCGCCTCGAGCCCTACGCCCTCTGTGTTCACGCGCCGGCCAGCCGCCAGAAGCACCTTCTCAGCGTCGACCGTGATTTCGCCCTGGGGCCCGCTCAGGTGCGCCCGCAGACCCGCCTCGCTGCCTTCGATAGAGGTGATCTTGGTGTTCAGGTGCACCTTGACCCCCTGGATCTGCAACGCCGTGCGCAGCGCAGCGCCGATATCGCCATCAGCCAGGGGGGCCAGGCGGGGCAGCATCTCCACCACGGTCACTTTGACGCCCAGGGTGGCGTAGAGGGTGGCAAACTCGAGCCCGACCGCCCCGCCGCCAACCACGAGCAAGCTCTGGGGCAAAGCCGGCAGTGAGAGAGCTGCGGTGCTATCCAGCACACCCGGCAGGTCCTGGCCAGGGATGGGCAGGCGCATCGGGCTGGAGCCGGTCGCCACGATAAATCGGCTTGCCTGAAGCGTCTGTGCGCCGCCAGGGCCCTCCACCTCGATCGTCTGCGGGCCGGTAAAGCGTGCGCGGCCGTTGACCGTTGTCACCTTGGCCCGGTCGAGCAGCATGCGCACACCGCCCACCATCTTTTTGACGACCTCTTGCTTGCGCGCCTGGATAACGGGCCAATCGGCCTCGGGCTTGCCGGCCTTGACGCCGAACTGGGCGGCGCGCTCTATCAGGTGAAAGACCTCGGCGCTCGCCAGCAGCGCCTTGGTGGGGATGCAGCCCACATTCAGGCACACCCCGCCGATGTACTCCGCCTCCACCAGCGTCACGCTGGCGCCTAACTGAGCCGCACGCAGCGCCGCCACATAGCCGCCCGGGCCGCCGCCGATCACGATCAAATCCGCTGCCATAGAGCTTCTCCTTCGACAAACCAAGCCTGACACACCGCTGGTCAGAACTCTAGATCTCGATCATCGCCTTGAGCACACCATCGCCCTTGGCCACCACCAGGTCAAAGGCCTCGCCCAGCTTATCCAGTGGGAAATGGTGTGTGGCCAGCGGCTTGAGGTCGACCCGGCCGTTCTGCCAGAGCAGCATCGAACGGAGGTAGGTATGCCGCATACGCCGGTCGAATTTAAAGATGACGCCCTTGCGCCGCGCCAGTGAATGCTTGAAGAGGCATTGGTCCACCACGGGGATGCCGACCATGACAATCGTGCCGCCGGGCCGCACGACCTCGACCGCCTGCTCCATCGTCTCCGGAGAGCCTGCCGCCTCGACGACGATATCCACACCGCGGCCTCGCGTGTGATCCATGATCTTGGCCACCACATCTTCCGTGCCGGCATTCCAGGCCATATCAGCGCCCGCGCGCCGCGCCGCCCCCAGGCGCCCCACCACCAGGTCGGTACCGGTGATCTCGCCTGCCCCGGCCAGCCGCAGCATCTGGATGCTCAGCAGGCCAATCGGCCCACAGCCGAGGACGGCCACCTGATCTCCCACCCGCACATCGGCCAGCGCAGCCACTTCCATGGAAATGCCCATCGGCTCCAGCAGCGCGCCTTCGTCAAGGCTCATCCCCTCGGGCAGGGGGTGCACCAGGTGCGCCGGGTGAGTCAAATACTCACGGAATGTGCCGTGCACCGGCGCCACACCGTGAAAACGGTTGGCCCGGCACAAGTTCTCATAGCCCTCCCGGCACAACTCGCAATGGCCGCACGACATACTCGGGTCGATTGCCACCGGCGTCCCTACCGCAGGGCCCTCTACCCCCGGCCCCAGCGCCTCGATCACACCCGCTGACTCGTGCCCGAGCACCAGCGGCTCGGTAACCTTTACCCCGCCGATCTCACCCTCGAGGTAATTGTGCACATCGGACCCGCAGATCCCCACCCTCTTCAGGCGCACCAGCACCTCCCCCGGCCCGGGCTCGGGGATAGGCCAATCCTCCATGCGGAAATCGCGGGGACCATAGAGCAAAACGGCTTTCATAGGCATTATCCCTTTTTCTCCGGCGGCTTGATCCCCAGCCGAATGGCCGTATGATCGCGCCCCAGGAAATAGTTCAGCCAAGACGATGTACGGAAAAGCTCCCAGTTGCACGGCGGCACCTGGTATTCGCCCAGCTCATGCTCCTGGCCATAGTGCTTGAGCCGATTGTAGGCTTTGACATAGATGCACTGTTGCTTGCCAGGGTAGACCTCGCACCAGCCTTCATAGCTGCCGCCGCAGGGGCCATTGCGCTGGTTCTTGGGGCACTGGCTCATGGGGCAGAGGTAGGCGATGTCAAACAGGGCACAGTCGCCACAATGCAGGCACTCGTTGGTGACCTGCTTGCCGATGTGTTCGAGGCGGGTGAAGGGGTGCTCCAGGGCCGTGCCGTCGATGGCTTTGGACACGCTGCTCATCAGCCCGTAAAAGACACCTTTGGGCTCAAAAATGCTGTGGTGCAGCAGGCGCATGCCGCGTGTGCCCAGCCCCACACCCGGGCGCTCCTTCGAGCGGTCGACCGGCTTGTCGCTGTTGAGGCCCGTCTTGGGGTCACGCTCGAAATAGTACCAGCCGTTGGGCTGGGGGTAGTCGAACTCGTGCACCAGGTCCAGCCAGTTGGGCACCAGCTCCTCACCGCGCTGAATGATAAACTCAACATCCTCATACTTGAGGCCATGTCCGCCGATATGCACGCCGGCAAAGCCCATGCCCTTCATAAAGGCATACATCTTGGCCGCGCGCTCCATGCGCTTGGCCTTGGCCGTGGCCTTGTCGGCCGCTTCCTGCTCGATCTCGGCCAGGAGCTTGTCGGTAACGATGCAGCCAGGCACACCGTTCTTGTTCATCAGGCGCGCAGGCGCCGCCCCCAACACATAGAGGTTGCCGATCACGGGAATATCGCGGTAGCCCAGCAGGCGCACCATCAGCAGCGCTTCCTGGAATTTGCGCGCGTCATAGCCCAGCTGGGTGACAATAAACTGGGCGCCGGCGCGCAGCTTTTTGCCCAGCTTGTAGTACTGGCCCATCTGCTCGGCTTCCAGGGCCTTGAAGGGGCTCACGGCGGCGCCGGCGAAAAAGTGAGTGGGCTTGAGCACGGTCGTGCCCCGCAGCGCCGGCACCTCCAACCCCCGGTTCATGTCGCTAATGATACCCAAGAGCTGGCTCGCATCCAGGTCAAACACCGGCCGGGCGCGCCCCCGCTGCCCTTCATAGGTATAATCACCGGTCATGGCCAGGATGTTCCGCACGCCGGCCCGCTCCATGGCATGCAGCAACGACTCCAGCTCGTTTCGGTTTTTGTCTTTGCAGGTAAAGTGCACGAGCGGCTCAATGCCCAGCTTGTTGACCTCCACCCCGAGCATCTCTGCCGAAATGGCCGGCTTGCCGCTGGGGTTGTCGGTCAGCGTCAGGGCATGGACCTTGCCGCCCTGAGCCGCCTTTTCCGCACAAGCCAACACCGTGTCCTGGTCCTTCTCAAAAGCCCCCCGTCCAGGGACCAACTCCCACGTAATGCTGAAAGTGTTGGGATCCAAGAGCGACTGCTGGTACTTGCTCAAGTATTCGCTCACGTGCTTCCTCCTTGCCCCATAGCCGCCGCGCCGACCCCGCGAGCGAGAGCGCCCAGGGGTAGCCGAGCCGGTTCAGTAGGCATCAGTATACCACCAATATGCGCAAAGGCGGGAAAACGGAAACGTGAAACGTAAGTTGCCAGGACGCAGCAGCACTTGCTTTGCGTTCGCTTTGCACGGGCAAGCGTCTCGGCAAGCAGAACATGCCGCGCCCTGGCAACCTTATGTTTCACGTTTTACGTTTTACGTTTCACGTTTTACGTTTTACGTTTCACGCATCAACTCCTCGCGCCGCCGCCGGTACTCTACAATCGGCCGGTCGGCCTGAAAGAGCTTCTCGCCCATGTGCAACTCGCTCTTGGGCGGCACCTGTGTGCTGACCACGCGCTTGTCCTGGCTGGCGATGATGCGGTTGCCCTGCGCGGCCCCCAGCCAGGCAAAGAGCTCACGCACGATAGGCACGCGCACGCTGCGCTGGTAGAAGCGCAGGTACATGCGTGTGTGCGTTTCATCGATGGGCGCAAAGGCCGCCACAATGCGCACATCCGCACTGACATGGTTCTGCCAGATATTGGGAAAGCGGAAGTGGAGCAAAAAGCCGCTGTGCGGGTCCGGGATCTCCTCCGGGCGCCTGGGCAGCGTGCCGTCATCCACGCGGTTAAAGACGTAAAGATCGAGGCCATCGGCGAACGCCTCCACAAAGGGCCCATCCACCAGCGTCTTGTGGCCACGGCCGATGGTGTTATAGTGTACAAAAGGCAGATGCGCCACGTCGAGCTGGTTCTCGATGGCGCGCGAATAGTGCACCGGCCAGGTGTCCACATAGGTCGCATAGTTAAAGCCGGCGTCCAGGCTGTCGAAGAAAGGGATCGGCGGCAGATCCGGCCGTGGCTCACCCCACCAGAGCCAGATGAATCCGTGCGCCTCCCGCGCCGGGTAGCCCAGAACGCGAAAGGGCGCCGGCACAGGCGTATTCCTGCCGTTGGCCGGGATCAGTTGTACCTGCCCGCTCGCATCATAGCGCAAGCCGTGGAAGGGGCAGGCCAATTGATCCTCGTGCAGTTCGCCCAGGCTGAGGGCCGCGCCACGGTGCACGCACTGGTCGCGCAGGCAGGCCACTTCCCCGGGTTTGGGCCGCCAGAAGACCAACCTCTCACCCAGCCGCGTCGCACCCACCGGCCGCCCCGCCGGCACCTCATGAGACTCGAGGATTGCATACCATTGGTTGGGGATCATGGGCACCTCCTATCACAATCATCACCACCACCTCATCCAACAGCGCCGGTTCAGAAGCTCCATGGCCACACCCCTGTCGCGCTACGCGCCCAGCAGGGAAGAGGCGCGGATCTCCCAGCAGCCTCCCATATATTACGAAAAATGCGTGCGGGCTGCAAGCCGCAACCTGATCGCCTGACCGCAACCGCAGGGCTTTGGCATCCCCGTCCTCTCCTCCTCCCCACCCACGCCCCCTTTTAAACCAATCTGCTACCACATCGTTAGCGTTCTACTACAGACAGGACAGCGATAAAGCTGTATCATGTTGTCTATATCGTAAAAATAACGTAAAGCGTTGTGTTCGCAGGCCGTGCAATGATTGTCCAGGCCCCCTAGTTCTTGTACGTCACATCGGGCGCAACATCCAACACTCCTCTGGAGGCACAGGAAATGGTACACCTTCCTCGCGTTCAAGGCGTTCTACGGGGCAAGGCCCCGCTCATTCTGGTCCTGGTGCTCGTGCTCGCCCTGGGCGGCGTCGGTTCCGCACAGGCCTACGTGCAGACAGCCCACGCAACGCAGACCGGGGCGCAGGCAGACACCGATGCACACAACATCTCTTTCGCGACCACCGGGCTGCCTAAAAACACTTCGGTCTCAGTCACGTATAGCGGAACCAACAGCGCAGGGCATCCGATCTCCGGCACGGAAACCTTCGCAGCCCCAGGGCCCAGCAGAACCTTCAGCACCCAACCAAACACGACCTTCACTTTCAGCTTCCCCATTTCTATCACGGTCGGCAGCTCGATCTACACATTCGTCTCCGCTTCGCAGGCAAGCCCGTTCACCACAGGGGGCCCGGGGCACAGGACTACCGTCACGGCGACCTATGCGCTTTCACCATCCGACACCACGCCTCCCGTGATTACCCCCCAGGTCACCGGCACCCTCGGCAACAACGGCTGGTACATCAGCGACGTAACCGTCACCTGGATGGTCACTGATACGGAGTCTGCTATCACCAGCGCC
>DAOTVS010000101.1:0-4908 GCA_034436375.1 Anaerolineae bacterium
CCTTGCCCCGCGGGGCAAGGCACGCACCCCAACATACCCAAAAAGTCCTTCTAGAATCAAAAACGGCCAGCAGCCTCCGTCTTGGGGACGAAGGTGCGGCCGTGCGCACTCCGCGGTACCACCCCGCTTGGCCCGCCCCGTTTCCAGGCGAGCCCACTCACTACCGGCGGCCGCTGGGGACCAGGGCTTACCGGCTGCCCCAATAACGGTGGGCGCTCCGGGGCGAACTACTCGCGCCAACGCGCTTTCCCCCGCCCGGCTCGGGAGTGAACTTTGACCCATTCTGGCCCAAGGGGGCTTGCAGTCGGTGACCCCCTCTCCCTGTTGGCCTCGACGGGCCTACTCTCTCCGTCATTGCCGCTGTGCTGTAGATTACCCCACATTATATCGCGAGAGCGATACGCTGTCAATATGGATTCAACACCGCCGGCGTAATGCGTAATCCGTGATGCGTAAGGCCGCCACGTACGCATCACGTTTTACGCCACCCCCTGCATCAGCCACACATACCCATCCTCCAGGCTGGGCTGAACGGGCTGGGCCTGGGCCCAGCCGTTGGGGTCCGGCCCCACCACGCGGTACTGCACACCGTCAGCCAGGTGCAGGGTCGAGACGACGATGAGATCGTGGTCGGGCTTGCGGCCGTCGGGCGTCTGGATCTGCCAGACCATGCCCTGGGCACGGGCGATGAGCTCGGCGGGCGAGCCGCGGAAGCGCACCTGCCCGTGATCCAAAATGGCCATGTCACGGCAGGTCTGGCTGATATCCTCCACGATGTGCGTGGAGAGGATGACGATGCGGTCGCTGGCCAGGTCCACCAACAGGTTGCGGAAGCGGATGCGCTCCTCCGGGTCCAGGCCGGCGGTGGGCTCATCGACGATCAGCAGCTGCGGGTCGTTGAGCAGCGCCTGCGCGATGCCCACGCGGCGCTTCATGCCGCCGGAAAAGCCTTTGAGTTTGCGCTCGGCCACGTCGGCCAGGCCCACCGTCTGGAGCACCTCATCGATGCGCCCGCGCCGCAGGTTGGTGTCGTGCAGGTCCTTCAGGATAGCCATATAATCCAGGAACTGGCGCGCCGTCAGGTCGGGGTAGAGCCCCAGCTCCTGCGGCAGGTAGCCCAGCACACTCTTGACAGCCACCTTGCCGCTCTCGGTGCTCAGGTCGTGCCCACCCACCACCGCTTTGCCTTCCGTCGGGTTGACCAGGCCGGCCAGGATGCGCATCAGGGTCGTCTTGCCCGCGCCGTTGGGGCCCAGCAGGCCGAACATCCCGGGGCCGATAGTCAGGTTCACACCGCGCAGCGCCTGCACGGCCTTGGCGCCCGCGCCGTAGGTCTTGGTCAGTTGAGTGATCTGGATATCCATCGAGTTCTCCTTTGACAAAGCCTCCTCGGCGACCAGAGTTCCGGTGTGCAAGACACCTTCCCTCCACACGAGCCTGAAGGGCTTTGCTCTTCTCAGCCCGGCGGCTTTAGCCCCGGTGTTCTTTACAGATAGCGCTCTTCCCGCTTGAGCAGGAGCGCCGAGCCAATGACCAGGACCACCGTGATCCCCATCAGGCAGAGCTGGTTGGCCCAGAAATCGGGATGATCCGGGTAGCGTGCGGCCATGAACACAAACAGGTAGCGGGCCCAGGGGCTGGCCGCGAACCAGTCTTTGAGCAGGAGCTGCAGCAGCCACATGCCCCCCGCCAGCAGCGCCCCACCCGTCCCCTGGGCAAAGGCGAGCGCCGCCACGCTGCCCAGGCCCATCAGGGCCAGGCTGGGCGTGAGCCAGGCGAGCTGCCTCGCCGCCAGGTTCCCCAACGGCGAGATATCGACCCCCATCAGCGCCAGGAACACCTGGTAGAGCAGGGCCGCCGTGGCCACGAGAATCAGCAGCAGGCCCAGGCGCTCCAGCAGCGTCCGCCACGGGGCGCGCGGTGCGGCCAACTGCAGCTCCAGCGCACTGTCATCCACGATCGCCGCCGCGGCCAGGATCCCCGCCGCCAGCGGCAGCACAAAACCCAGAAAGGCATCGGCGATATCGAACGTGCGCTTGGCCTCGCCCCGCATCAGGATGATCAGCAGGGCCATCAGCGCCCACAGCCCCGCCGGCAGCCACAGATTCTCGCGCCGGTAGATGCGTACATGGTACCCCACAGGAACAGCCATCATTGTCTTCTCCTGCAACCCGTTTGCGGATCACGCGTCACTCGTCACGCCCTTCTCGCCTGCCAGGTCAGATAGCGCTCGGCGGCAAAGAGGGCCGCCGCGGCGCAGCCCGTGAGCACCAGCAAGCTGGCCACTGCACTGAGGAGGGTGTACGGTTCCACGTACATGAACGCATTCACGTGGAAAAGGGCCCCGGCCACGAAATCGCCCTTGGGTGTGAGCAGCGTGCCGTTCAGTGTGGGCAGCACAGTAGGGGTCAAAAAGTTGCCCCAAAACCAGTAGCCGGTGTAGAGCACCTGAAAGACGCGCACCGGCAGCACCTCGGGCAGGGCCAGGGCGAACGCGCCCACAAAGACATAGGCCGGCGCGTTGATGCCCAGGAAGGCCAGCGCCGCCTGGCCCAGGAAGCTGAGGGGCAGCCCCTGCGCCACAAAGAGCGCGGCGCCCGCCATGATGAGGAGGAAAACGGGGGTCAGCACGGCCAGGAGCGCCCCGGCGTACTTGCCCAGCACATAGGTCAGGCGCGGCAGCGGCGTGGCCCACAGGACTTCACGCGTGCCCAGTTGCTTGTCGCGCGCCATGCGGTCGGCCATGACGATGCCCCCCACTACCGGCATGAGCATGTTGCAGATCAGCGCCAGCGCCCCTGCCCACTGCAGTGAGCTGCGGCCAGGATCCTGCTGGACGACGCCGTACCAGCTCGAGAGCTGCAGCCCGCCGGCGGCCACGAAAGCGATCCACATGCCCCAGCGGCGGATGCCCATACGGTATTCGTAAAAGGTCACTCCCCAGAACCTTGACATCGTTGACTCCTCTGTGTGTGCCCCCGGTGGCCGTCTGTGGGCGCCTTGCTTGGTGACGTCACACCGAACTGTGCTTCACTCCATATGTAACGGCGCGGGCGCGAAAGGTTCAAAACGCGCCATGAATACTCCCATTGGCAGCCCAGGCGCCAACATCAGGCGCGGCGGGGCAGCACAACCTCCTGCCGGCCAGCCAGCCACAGGGCCGCCAGCAGGAGCGCCCCCGTCAGGCCCAGCAGCAGCGCCGGGCTCTGCCAGGCCAGGGCATAGGCCTGCGCCGCCGCCACAAGGGCCGGTGTCAGGCCTCCTGGGCTGGCGAGCTGGGGGCTAGCTGCCAGCCGGCCGCCCAGCCACAGAATCATGGCGACCGTCACGGCGTTGCCCGCGCCGATGCAGAGCGAGAGCACCAGCGCCAGGGCGGAAAGGAAGGCCATGGGCCCCAGCCAACCCAGGACGAGGGTCATGAGCGGCGCCGCCGGCATGATCAGGATTACCCCCAGGCTCGCCGCGACGGCCAGCGCCAGGTCATAGCTGAAAACCAGGGCCAGCCGGGCCAGCAGCACCTGCCGCGGCGACGTGGGCGTGGCCAGCGCGAGCTCGAGCCCGGGGTCGTTCTCTGGCCCGTAGATCATGGCCACCCCGGCTGCCGCGATCAGCGGCGCAAGGACCTCGATCACGCCAGTCGTCGGGTTATCTCTGCTACCGACCAGCGTGACCAGGTAACCGAGCGCCATCACCAGCGCCGAGGTCAGCCAGATCTCTCGCCGCACCAGCGGCGCCTGCGCGCGCAGGAGCGCCCAGGCGCGCAGGAGGATGTTGGAGCGCCGCCGGTGAGTGCGAGCCAGCGCGCGGTCGACCAGCGCCGCAGGCGGGGCGGGCAGCGCCCGGTCCTCCGCCGTCACCGCCGCGCCGATGCTCTGCCAGAGCGAGAGCTCCTCCCGGCACTCGGCGCAGGCGGCCAGGTGCGCCTCGACCTGCCGCCGCTGCGCGGGGTCCAGCGTTCCGGCGGCATAAAGGGGCAATAGTTCCTGCACGCGATTGTCACAAGTCATGGCAGGTCCTCCGCCTGCACACCCGCCCGGCTGAGGTGGCCGGCCAGTTGCGCCTTGGCATAGCTCAGGCGGCTCTTGATCGTGCCGAGGGGGCAGTTGCAGACCTGCGCGGCCTCGGCAAGGGTCAGCCCCTGGAAGAAAACCAGGTCCAGCACGGCCCGGTGCTCCGGCGAAAGCTGCTGCAGGCCTCGCGCCAGCGCCTGCTGCCGCTCCATGGCCTCGGTGTGGGCCTCGGGCAGGGGCGCCCTGGCGGGCGCTGTCAACGCTTCGTCCAACTCGAGGGCGGGCAGTTGCTTGCGGCGCGTGGCGTTCATGGCCTGGTGATGCACAATCCCCAGCAGCCAGGCGATCGGCCGCCCATCGCCGCGGAACGAGCGCGCACCCTGCCAGGCGGCGAGGAGGCTATCCTGCAGCACCTCCTCGGCCAGGGCGCGGCTGCCCGTCAGACGCAGGGCATAGGCCAGCAGGCGCCGGCCATAGACCTCGTAGAGCAGGCGCAGCGCACCCTCGTCGCCTGCCGCCAGGCGCCGCACCAGGGCGATATCGGGCTCCTCATCGACTACAGGCCGGCTCAAAGCAATCTCCATAGCATTCCCTCGCCCAGTATGTAACAGCGAGGGGCCAAAAGGTTCATGGCATAGCCCACTTTAACCTTATTTTCACGTGGATATTCTACATTGTTCCCCATAACGCTGGGAATGAGTCACTCATTGGGCCGTCGCCAGGGCTGTGCAGCCTGGCGCTGGGGCCTGGCCGCCCTGGGGCAACCAGCGCCTGAGCGCCTGGCACGGTTGTGAAGTTGATTTGCCACTCAAGCGAGACCCAATCCTTACAAGAAATAGACCTTACTCCCTCATAATGAGAACAACGTATGGTGCATCTCGCAAGGAGTACAACCATG
>DAOTVS010000102.1:0-6409 GCA_034436375.1 Anaerolineae bacterium
CTGGTCTCAGCTATAACCCCAATGCCGCCTTTGCCACCTTTGCCCGCGCCCACAATCTGGGCGCGCCGATGGGGCCCGAGACAGACACGATCACTGACGGGCGCACCTACCGGTGGCAGCGTTTTGCCCTCGCTATCGTCTTTGCCGAGCTTGGGCATTGGGACCAGATCAGCTCGATTGCGTACTGATGCCCTGGGCTTGAATTTGATCCGATCGCAGCGTTGGCCGTAGGGGCGGCAGTGGCGTGCCCGTCGGCCAGGGCGTTCTGGTGGGGGTGGGCATCGAATCCAGCGTCCGGCTTGGCCTGGCTGTCATTGTGGGCCAGGGGGTGCGCGTGGGCCAGGCTGTGACGTGGAGAGGGCTGCGCGCAGGGATGGTATCGGGCAGGCTATCTCCAGGCATGGCCGGCAGCGCGACACAAGCTGAAAGGGTGATAATCGAAAAGAAGATGAGAGTCGGCAGGGCGATGCGTCTGTTGCTCATCAGATGACTCCCGCATGGTCAGATTGGCTCTTTCCTGATGGCAAGAGCCATGCCACGGCGGAAGGGCGAGCAGCCTTACATCCGGGTGTCAGAGGCGCAGGGATGGCGTTTTTATCATGTTCCGTCTGGAAAAGAAAACACTCCCGCCACCCTTAAGGGGTAGGGGAGCGCTTGCGGAGGGAATAGTACCCCTGGGCAGACTCGAACTGCCGCACACGGCTCCGGAGGCCGCTGCTCTATCCACTGAGCTACAGGGGCTCACCTGGTGATGATTCTACCACAACCGAACGCCGCGGTCAAACGGTCGCGCGGGCCGCGCCTTCGCACACCCTGGGTCGTTACTTTTCTTTTACAGACCGTTGACAATTAGCGTAACATCTGGTATAATCATGCTGCAGGGCATTCCAAGAAATCGCTCAACGCCCTCGCCGAAGGAAAAGCCACAGCCCCGACCTGCTGCGAGAGTTCGATCGGATGTGGGGCAGGGGCCGGGGACGTGGCGTAAGCGCCCTCAAGGTGATGAAGCCTCCGGCTTGCCAGGCAAAGTCCCTCACATAGGAGGGGGGGCGGCAAGACCGGCCCGGTGGAGCCAAGGGGGAATCCGTTGCGTCCTCCCTTTCTCGCTATGGTGGAATGATGCGGGGGAGGCGAGCCGGCCGGCGGAGCGGCGAGCAGGGACGCAGGGTTACTTGGGATCCCTGCATAGCAACGGCGCCCCAGGTACAGTTGGCCTGGGGCGCCTCCTTGTGTGGAGGCGTTATTTTGCAGGCAATCATGCTTTGGGAGCCGGAACGATTGGCGCCGGTGGATCTGCCTCTACGCCCGCTCGGGCGGGGGGAAGTGGTACTCCGGGTCGATGCCTGCTCTATCTGCGGCTCGGACCTGGAGGGCTATCACGGCCAGCACCCCAAGATGACTTTTCCGCGCGTGATGGGCCACGAGATGGCCTGTACCGTAGTCGAGGTCGGCCCCGGCGTGACGGAACTGGCGGTGGGCGACCGTGTGGCGGGCACGGGCGGCCAGGCTTGTGGCGCCTGTGTGGCCTGCCGGGAGGGGCACCCCGAGCATTGCGCGGCGCCCCTGAGCCACGGCTTTACCGCTCACGGCGCCTTTGCCGAGTATATGATCTCGCTGGCCCGGGGCTGTACCCTGATCCCACCGGATGTGAGCGCCATTGAGGCGGCGGTCTCCCAGCCAGCGGCCATCGCCAACCATGCGGTTGCGACCCGCGCCCACATCCAGCCGGGGGAAAAGGTACTGGTCCAGGGATGCGGTCCCATTGGTCTCTGCGCCATGCAGCTCGCCCGGCTGCGCGGCGCTGACGTCATGAGCACCGATATCGTGCCCTATCGCATTGATCTGGCCCGGGCGCTGGGCGCTGACCTGGCCCTCAATGCCCACCGGGATGACGTGCAGCAGGCCGTCATGGACTGGACCGAGGGTGCTGGCGTCGACAAGGTCATCGAGTGCGTGGGGGGCGACCAGGATGAGACGCTCCCTCAGGCCGTCGCCTGCGTGCGCGAGCGCGGCTTGGTGACGGTGGTGGGCTCCTTTGCCCACAACCGCGCCACGTTGCCCATCATTGATTTCAAGTTCAAGGAAAAGTCTGTTATCGGCTCGCAGAGCATGCCCGAGGGGTACGAGCCCATCTTCGACCTGCTGCGCAGTGGGCAGCTCGACCTCCTGCGCCTGGTCAGCCACCGGCTGCCGCTGGCGCAACTGGAACATGGGCTGGCGCTGATGGATGCCAAAGCGGAGAAGGTCATGAAAGTGGTCATCTGCGATAGGGCTTGACAGAACCAGGGCCGCATGGCAGAATCTACGCTGTGGGTGGACACGCCAGTCAGGGTGACACCGCGAGAGCTTACCGGCTCTCGTCCCCGCCGGGGACGGGGGCCTTTTTATTCTCGAGGGTGCGGCTGTCAACGGATTTTGACACGGATTGCACAGATTAGCTGGGTGCCGTAGCCGGGGGCTTGCTGCTTCGGCGCCCGTGCAGGTCGACGCTTGACCGGTTGACGTTTGGACAGAGCGCGACCAATCCGTGCAATCCGTGTCACAATCCGCTGACAGCGTTCCAGCAGGAGCGTGCATTTGGCAGCCAGACACCATCTCATTCTGCACTTTGACGGCGGCTCGCGAGGCAACCCGGGGCCGGGCTACGGCAGCTATGTGCTCATGGCAGACGGCCGCGAGCAACGGCGGCGCCGGCTGGATTTCGGCCCACACCGGACCAACAACGAGGCCGAGTACGAGGCGCTGCTTGCCGGCCTGCAGGATACGCTGGCCTGGCTGGCAGAGCAGCGTGCGGACCCGGCGCAGGCATCGCTGGAGGTGCGCGGCGACAGCCAGTTGGTCATACGACAGTTGCAGGGGGCCTGGCGATGCCGCGAGCCTCGCATGGCCGTCCTTTGCAGCCGCGCCCAAGCCCTGCTGCAGCGCTTTGGGCGCCGAACGCTGCGTCTGGTGCCGAGGGAGAAAACGATGGAGGTACTGGGGCATTAGGAAAGGAGTTCAGGAAACCGAACGAACTCATGGAAATTCGAGGGAACTGAGGAAACTGGGCGGATTGAAGCAACACAGGAGCGGAGCGACGAAGAATCTCGCCTGTGGTTCGCTTGACCACAAGGCCTGAGTGGTGCCGCCTCCTTCCCCTCAGCTCCCTCGTCTGGAGGCAGCGATGTTCAAGCCGGTATCCAGCAAGGTGGATTGGCGCTGCATGGAGGATGGCATCCTGCGCTTCTGGCAGGAGCGTAGCATTTTCCGCCGGAGCCTACAGCAGCGCGTGGAGGCGCCGCGCTTTGTCTTTTATGAAGGCCCTCCTACGGCCAACGGCCTGCCGCACGTCGGCCACGTGGAGGCGCGCGTGATCAAGGATCTCATCCCCCGCTATCAAACCATGAAAGGCCATTACGTCCTGCGCAAGGCCGGTTGGGATTGCCATGGCCTGCCGGTAGAGATCGAGATTGAGAAAGAGTTGGGCTTTGCGGGCAAACAGTCCATCGAAGCGTACGGCGTGGCCCGATTCAACCAGAAATGTCGCGACTCGGTGTTTCGCTACGTCAACGAATGGGTCACGCTGACTGAGCGTATCGGCTTTTGGATCGATATGGAAGATCCCTATGTCACCATGAGCAATGAATATGTGGAATCGGTCTGGTGGATTCTCAGGCAGCTCTGGGATAAGGGTTGGCTCTACCAGGGCCACAAAGTGGTGCCCTTTTGCCCACGTTGCGGCACGGCCCTCTCCGATCACGAAGTGGCGCAGGGCTATGAGGAGGTCGAGGATCCCTCGCTCTACGTCAAATTCAGGCTGCGCGAGCGGCCCGACACCTTCTTCCTCGTCTGGACCACCACCCCCTGGACCCTGCCCGCCAACGTGGCCCTGGCCGTGTCGCCGGATGCGCGCTACTGTGTCGTCGAGCAACATGGCGAGCAACTTATCCTGGCTGAGGCGCTGTTGGATAGGGCCTTGCGCGGCGACTACCGGGTGCTCGAGACGATGTACGGGCGCGACCTGCTGGGCCAACACTATGAGCCGCTCTTCCGCTTCCTGCAGGTAGACAGGGATTATGCCTATGTGATTGCTGGCGAGTTTGTGACCACCGAAGAGGGCACTGGGATTGTGCATATCGCGCCTGCCTTTGGCGCTGATGACCTGCAGGTAAGCCAGGAGTACAATCTGCCCGTTCTGCAGACGGTGGACCTCGATGGCAAGTTCATCTCACAGGTCACACCCTGGCAGGGGATGTTCGTCAAAGCCGCGGACCCTCTGATCGTGGAGGACCTGCGGACGCGTGGTCTGCTGTATCATCTGGGGCGCTACCAGCACACCTACCCCTTTTGCTGGCGCTGCCATGCGCCGCTGCTCTACTATGCCAAGACGACTTGGCTCGTCAGGACCACCGCCGTGCGTGAAAGCATGCTGGCCTCCAACCAGCGCATCGATTGGCTCCCGGATCACATCAAGGAGGGCCGTTTCGGCAACTGGCTGGCCAACAATGTCGATTGGGCCTTGGGCCGCGAGCGGTATTGGGGCACGCCTCTGCCGGTGTGGCAGTGCCAGGATTGCGTCGTGCAGGAGTGCATAGGGTCGTTGGCCGAACTGCGTGAGCGCTCTGGCCGGCAGCTGGAGAAGCCCGATCTGCACCGGCCCTATGTCGACGAGATCACCCTGCCCTGCCGCTGCGGCGGCGTCATGCGCCGTGTGCCAGAAGTGATCGACACCTGGTTCGATTCGGGCTCCATGCCGGTGGCGCAGTGGCATTACCCTTTCGAAAACCAGGAGAAATTCGCTGAGCAGTTCCCGGCCAACTTTATCTCCGAAGGGGTTGATCAGACGCGCGGCTGGTTCTACACCCTGCATGCGATCTCGAACCTCCTCTTTGGCCGGGAGTGCTTTGAGCACTGCATCGTGTTGGGCCTGGTGCTCGATGCCGAGGGTCGCAAGATGAGCAAGTCGTTGGGCAACCGGGTGGACCCCTGGGAAGCCGTCAACGCCCACGGCGCTGACGCTCTGCGCTGGTACTTTTACGTCTCTACGGCGCCCTGGAACGATAACCGGTTCTCGTTCGAGGCGCTGGAAGATCTGTACCGTCGCTTCCTGCTGACCCTGTGGAACACCTATGCCTTTTTCGTGACCTATGCCAACATTGATGGCTGGGCGCCCGGCCGCGACGAGGCGCCTGTGGGCGAGCGGCCCGTGCTCGATCGTTGGATCATTTCCGAGCTGAACGCCCTGGTCGAGGCGGTCGATAGCGGGCTGGCTGCCTATGATATTACCGGCACGGCGAGGCGCATTGGCGAGTTTGTGGACGATCTCTCCAACTGGTATGTGCGGCGCTCGCGGCGGCGCTTTTGGAAGAGTGGGCACGATGCGGACAAGGCGGCTGCATATGCTACACTTTACGAGTGCCTGGTTACCCTCTGCGGCCTCCTGGCGCCCTATACGCCATTTGTGGCCGAGGAGATGTACCGCAACCTGGTCTGTGCGGTCGATGCCCGGGCGCCAGAGAGCGTGCACCTGACCGATTTCCCGGCGGCGGATGCGGACCTCATCGACCGCGACCTGATGGCCGATATGCGTTTGGGCCTCCGCATCGTCAGCCTGGGCCACGCCGCGCGCGCCCGGGCCAACGTCAAGGTGCGCCAGCCCCTGGCTGAGGCTGTGGTGCGCCTGCGCAACCCGAGCGAGGCAGAGCATCTGCAGCGCCTTGAGAGTATCATCGCCGATGAGCTGAACGTCAAGGCTATCCGCCTGACGGTGGAGGAGGCCGGCCTGGTAAGCTATCAAGTGCGGCCTAACCCGAGCGTGCTCGGTAAAAGGTATGGAGCGCTCTTTCCCAAGATCCGAGCCGAGGCGCTGGCCAGGAGCGCCGAACTGGGGCCGCGTTTGCGTGGGGGGCAGGCGGTCACGCTCAGTGTTGATGGGCAGGAGGTCGAGCTCCGCCCGGAAGAGGTCGAGGTCCACCTACTCGAACGGGAGGGCTACAGCGTGGCCGAGGAAGGCGGGTACATGGTGGCGGTCGACATTGGGCTCAACGAGTCGCTGCGGCGCGAGGGTCTGGCGCGCGAAGTGGTGCGCCGCATCCAGGTCATGCGCAGGAATGCCGACCTGAACATCGAGGACCCCATCGTGACCTATTTCCAGGCTGGCCCGGAGCTCAAATCGGTGCTGCAAGAGTGGGCCGACTATATCGGCGTTGAGACGCTCACCCGTCGCCTGGAGGAGGCTCAGCCGCCCGCGGGCGCCTATGTGGAGGAGCAAAAAGTCGACGGCCAGCATGTGACCCTCGGCATCGTCAAGGCCGAAACGGTGTGACTGCGAGGAGTGTCCAGGTGTACTGCGGGCCTCTGCTCGGCAGGACCCCGCACGGGCCCTTGGGGTGGAGTGTTGGTGGGCTGTGCTGGCCCCGGCTGCCAAGAA
>DAOTVS010000103.1:0-14572 GCA_034436375.1 Anaerolineae bacterium
CTCATCGTCGATGCGCACGCGCCGACCCTCGCGCGTAGAGATGTAGCAGGCCAGGGTCATGCGCAGAGTCGTGCGACCTTCCTCGGCAGTGGCGATAGGGCCACGGCGGCCGTGCAGGAACTCGGCCAGGGGCGCGGCCAGGCCAGCGATGCGCGCACCATGATTCTTGGGGCTCGCGATCTCGCTGCAGGTCCACTGGCCCGTCTGACTCTGGAACCACTTTTGCCCGCAGGCGCCCTCGGGCCGGGGCACGTTGCAGCTGGGCACATCGCCATAGTTCTGGATGATCGAGCCGTGCTCGCAGATGACCTCGACCGTGTTCTCGGCCGCCGGGCAGGTGAAGGAGCAGCTGACCTCGGCCAAGGGGCCGCCGGGGTAGCGGAAGATAGCGATGCCGTTATCCATGGGCACACGCGGGTCATAAAGAGACTCGATCTCGGCCGTGACGGTCTCGGGCACGCCCAGCAGCCAGTGGATAAAGTCGATGGCATGGGCGGCATCGTCGGCCCAGATGTCACGGTTCAGCTCGGGCTGAGCGTGCCAGAGATGGGCAAAGCCCCCCGGCCACTGGTGTGTGGCGAGGGCGTGCCGGCGGCGCACCATGAACACCTTGCCCAGGATGCCCGACTGGAGCATCTCCTTGATCTGCACGTTCTGCGGGTCCACGCGCATCTGCCAGGCCATGGTAAAGGGCACCCCATGGCGCGCAATGGCGGCCACGATGCGGTCAGCTTCGGCCAGAGTGAGGGCTATCGGCTTTTGCAGGATGACCGCCTTGCCCGCTGCGGCGGCCTGCTCGACAAGCCCGGCGTGCCGCGACGTCTCGGCGGAAACGACCACAGCCCGCACGTCGGGGTCAGCCAGCAATTCAGCGACGGTGGTGCAGGGGCACAGCGCGAAATCGTCCGCTGCCTTGGCCAGACGCCCGACGTCATGATCCCAGCCGGCCACGATCCGGATGCCCAATTCCGGGCGTGTTTTCCACTGGGTGCAATAGGCGTTGACGTGGCCGTGAGCAAAACCCAAAATGCCGACACCGATGGTCATGATAGCCCTCCTCGGTTCTGAAATAGGGAATGTGGCTATAGTATATGCTCATCGGGTGGCGCCGTGAAAATGGCTTTGGCAGACAGAAATCTCAGAGCCTCTCCCCTCCAGGACTGTGAGCGCTCAGACTATCATGGCTGGGACGCGCTCCCACCCCAGCGTTTCGGCTGCACGCAACCGGTAGAGGCCATCGACCAGGAGGTAGCCATCGCGCGTGCGCCGCACCTGGATCGGAGGGACGATACCCATCGTGCGCGCCCGCCGGGCGGCCTTCTCCAGCTTCGCCGGGTCAAGGTGGAGCGACTGGTGGTAGGAGCTCAGGCGGATGCGCTCCAGCGGAATCTCCACCGTTGGGCTGTATTCGCTGCCCGCTTTCCCCTGCTCGCGGCATGAGGCCGCCGGCGCTTCCTGCGCGCAGGCCGGCTGCAGGGTCAGCGCCAACCCGTATCCGGTCTGCTCGCGGAAATGCTCTGCCAGCGCTTCTACATCGCCGGCAGCCGTTGCCAGGGTGGCAGCAACCTCGGCCCTCTCTGGGTAGATGCTGGGGCCCTTGACGATGGTCAGTCCGGCTTTGCTCAGGAGTGCGCGCGCCGCCTCGAGGATGGCGCCCTGGTTCGGCTGCGGACTGACCCGCAACGGCCAGCCCGTTTGCTCACTCAATGCGGCGATCTCCTGCGCATAGCGCTCCCCTACCTGCGGGGAAATGAACGTCAGGACGATCTCGTCACCCCGCAAACTGGTGCGGTAGAGAGTGGAGCCTGCCAACACGGATTTGATGAGCGCATAGGCGGCGTTGATCTCTATGCGCACTCCACTGCTGGCAACCGCTATTGCCGGCTGACCCGCTTGCTGGCCGGCCTGGATTAGCTCCAGGTTCCAGCCAGAGATGGCGCCAAACTCGGCGGCAATCTGTTCGGCCGGCAACGCTCCGGCGGTCGGCGCGACGGTAACGGTCACCTTCTTTTCACCCCGATGGATGGCCGGGCCCTTGAGAATCTGCGCACTCGCTGGAAGCAGCTCACGGACAAGGGCGTTGAGCGCAGACTGGTTGGTCTCAGGGGTCACTTCAACCGTCCAGCCGGTAACAGCCTGCAGCGATTCAATGAGGCCACCGAACTGCGCGCAGGCGGCGTCGGGAAAGTCAAAGGTCAGTGTCAGGACGTGCTGATCCAGGCGATAGCCGCTTTTGCGCAGGCGCGCCTCGGGGGGAAAATGCTGGCTCGCCATGGCGAGCGCCTGATTCGGCTCCATCTCAATGCCAGCCGTGGCCGTTTTCTGTGGCTGGTAGGGCGCGAGCTCGTCAGCAGTGGGCTGCGCCTCACCAAAGACCGCAAGCACCGCCTCCGGATACGCAGCCTGCTGCAATCCCGGCGCGATTTCGACCCAGAGATGATCATCGGCGACAGCCAGGCAACGCACGGGGACGGCGCGGTCGGTTTCGAGCAGGACCCACCTGCCGGCAGCATGCGCCAGCCCCTGGATGGCAGCACGGCGCCGGCGCACAAGTTCATCCCGTTGGCGGCGCGGGTCCGCGCCTGCATCCGCGCGGACAAATGTGTGTCGCTTGCACTGCAGCGTGAAGCTCTGACCGGCCTCGGGCAGGTAGACGATGCGGTTGCGTCGGGCAAGGGCGCTTTCGAGGCTCCGGCGGGCCGGCAAGTCGCCGTGCACGAGAAAGACCTGCTCGGGGTCCAGGGTTTCGGTCAGGCTGACGAGCTGCGCCTCATCGGCGTGCGCGGAAAGGGCGTAGGTGGCGATCTGACAGCGCACATCCAACTTTTCCGCGCCCAGGCGCAGGGTGCCCCCGCCGCGCTCGCCAAGTTGCTGCAGGCGGCGTCCGGGCGATTCCTCGTCCTGGTAGCCAGTGAGCAGGACCGCATGCCCGGGTTGGGTGACCAGATGGCGGGCATAGGTGAGCGATGGGCCGCCGGCCAGCATGCCGGAGCTGGCCACGATCACCGCAGCGCCAGGATCCCAGAGGATCTGGTTGCGCTCTGCAGCGCTCTGCACCGGGCGGATGGGCGGGTTGAAAAAGCGCGCCTGCTGCTCCTGCAGGGGGAGCGGCAGGAAATCAATCATCGCCGTGTAGGCCTGGCAAACGGCGCGCACCATGCCATCCACCCAGATGGGCACCGGCGCCAGCTCGCCGCGCCGCAGGTATTCGGTGAGGATGAGCAGGATCTCCTGGGCGCGCCCCAGCGCAAAGGCGGGAATCAGCACCTTTCCGCCCGCGCCCGTCACCCGGGCGATCGTTTCGACCAGCTTACGCTCCTGCACGGCGCGGTTGGCGTGCAGGCGCCCGCCGTACGTGCTCTCGAGGACCAGGACATCGGGATGAAAGGCAGGAGGCCTTGCCCCGTCGACTGTGCGCTGCGGGGAGATAGAGAGGTCGCCGCTGACGAGCAGCCGGCCCTCTGCGCTGTCTAGCCCAATCATCGCTGCCCCGGCTATGTGGCCGGCCGGGAAAAACGTCGCCGCCAGTTCCCCGCCGATCGGCACCCGCACCTGGAAGGGAACCGGCGTCAAAGCCGCCATCAATCGCTCCACGGCCACATCATCGAAGAGCGGCAGCTCGCCCTCTTCCTCCAGACGCGATTGCATGATCCGCCGCGCATCCTGGTGCAGGATGCGGGTCAGCGCCGCCGTCGGCTCGGTGGCATACACCGGCGTATCGGGGAAGCGCTCCGCCACCAGCTCCAGCACGCCACTGTGATCCGTATGAGCGTGCGTCACGAGGATGGCATCCAGCCCTCCTGGCCCGCTTTCGATCAGGCTTAAATCGGGAAGCTGGTCCGGCGCCAGCCCGTCATGGGATTTTGGGGAAGGGCGGATGCCGCAGTCAACCAGCACCCGCCGCCCGCCGGCTTCCACCAGCAGGCTGCTGGCGCCGACTTCATTGGCGCCGCCGAGAAAGGTGATCTTCATGATTTTACTGCCTCAATAAGGGGAGAACTATACTACAATTATACTACAATTGGCTGTGAAGGAGGCGAAGTGGGGGGCTGTATCCTGGCGCAATCTTTCCTTGGTGTACTCCTTTGCGAAGGCCGGCCCGAGAGAGACCTGCAAAGTCTTGGAGACTTTCCATGGCGATCACGCCCTTTGTGGGAACGTCGCGTCGTAGTAGGTCAAGCCGGCGGGGCCATCCAGGGTGAAGCAGCGCCAGGGGTTGTGTGTGGGCGCGCCGAAGCAGACCAATGCACTGCCTATGGTACACCCTTTGCTGCGCCAGGGATCATGGCGGCGCGGCTTCAAGCCCGCCAGACGATGTATTGAAGGAGATGAGCATGGCACAGCGAGTTGCGGAGGCCCCGGCGGTTTCTCTGGGAACCCTGGAGGTGGTGGCGGAGCTATACGGCTCCATGCCAACAGGGGTGACGATTTCTCACGATGGGCGCATCTTTCTCTGCTTCCCGCGTTGGGGCGACCCCGTGGAGTTCACAGTGGGAGAACTGGTCGATGGCCGCGTGGTGGCCTATCCCAACGAGGCGATGAACCGGCCGAATCCCAACGACCCGGCGGCGTCGCTCATGTCGGTGCAGAGCGTGGTGGTGGATCCCCGGAACCGGCTGTGGCTGCTGGATACAGGCAGCATCGGTTTTGCGGAGACAGGCTTTGGCGGGCCCAAGCTAATCGGGATTGACCTGCGCGAGAATCGCGTCATCAAGAAGATCCTCTTCCCGCAGCAGGTGGCCCTGCCCACCACGTACCTGAACGATATGCGCTTTGATCTGAGGCGCGGCCGGGGCGGCATGGCCTTTATCACCGACTCCTCTCAGCTGGGCCCCAACGGGCTCATCACCGTGGACCTGGAATCTGGCCGCAGCTGGCGGCGGTTGCACGATCACCCCTCGACCAAACCGGTGTGGGGCTTTTTGCCGATTGTGGAGGGGCAGCCAATGATGGGCCGCGAGCCCGGCCATCCGCCCAGCCACATCCATTTCGGCGCTGATGGTATCGCCATCAGCGCCGACGGACGCTACCTGTTCTACTGCCCTCTGGCCAGCCGCCGGCTCTACAGCGTGGCCGTAGACGCCCTGGCCGACGAAAACCTGCCGGAGGGGCAGGTAGCCCAGACGGTCATCGACCATGGCGAGAAGGGCGCCTCGGATGGGCTCGAGTCCGACTCGGCGGGCTACATCTATGCGACCAACTATGAGCACAATGCCATCCTGCGCTGGCGGCCCGGCGGCGAGTGGGAGACCCTGGTGCAGGACCCGCGCCTGCTCTGGCCCGATACCCTGTCGGTCGGCGCAGACCGCTACCTCTACGTGACCGCCAACCAACTGGAGCGTCAGCCCGCCTATCACGAGGGCAAAGACCTGCGCCGCAAGCCGTATCACCTCTTGCGCACGCCTGTTGGAGCGGGGCCGGTGATGCTGGCCTGAGCTTTACCCGGGGCAGGAAGAAGACTGGAAATGAGGGGGGAAGGCGAATGTGCCTGCCGATGTGGCGCCGCGCCTACCCCCCTCTCACTGATCCCTCCTGTTGTGGTCCGAATAATGCTGGAATGAGAGTCAGATCACGTGCAGGAGGGAGGTGGACGATGCGCGGAAGCAACGGAAAGCGGGGGAGGCGGCTCTTTCCAGCGCTGGCGCTGGCGGCCTTGCTGCCGCTCTGGTTGGCAGGTTGCGGGCAATTGGCCGTGACCTCCAGCAGTGAGGCCAAGGCAGCAGAAAGCGCCATCAACGGCTGTAGCCCGGGCACATCGCCGCCTCTGCCGCTGGATTCCCTGGGCGACCCCTACTACCCCCAGCTTGGGAATGCCGGGTATGATGCGCAGCACTACAGCCTTGACCTCACAGCGGACCCCGCCAGCAACACCATCACGGGCACCGCGACAATCCTCGCCCAGGCTGCGCAGAACCTCTCCGCCTTCAGCCTGGACTTCCATGGCCTGACTATTCATGATCTGACGGTAGATGGCGAGCCGGCCGTCTATGAGCGCCAAGGGGATAAGCTCCGCATCACATTGCCACAGCCAGTATCGCAGGGACAGATCTTTTCCACGACCGTAGCTTATAGCGGCCAGCCCGGCGCGGTGCAATCTCCGGCGACCTGGCGCCTGTTGGGCTGGGTCCAGGCTGGCGCGGGCAGCTATGTCTCTGCCGAGCCGTCGGGGGCGCAGGGGTGGTACCCGGTCAATGATTATCCTTGCGACAAGGCCACCTATGATCTTCGCCTTACTGTGCCCATTTCCCTCACGGCGGCGGCCAACGGGCAGCTTGTCGGCACGGAGGATAATGGCCCCACCATGACCTACCTCTGGCACGCCCGCGAGCCCATCGCCAGCTACCTGGTGAGCGTCTATGTGGGGGATTTCACGCCCTATGTTGAAGAGGGCCCGGGAGGGCTGCCCATTCGCAGCTATTATCTCAAGGCCGTGGCCGCCGATGCGGCCCGGGTGTTCAGCGATACCACTCAGGAGATTGCCTTTTTCAGCAATTGCTTTGGTCCCTACCCCTTTGAGGCCTATGGGGTGGCCGTGGTAGATGATGCACTGGGCGACTGGGCAATGGAGAACCAGACCCTGTCACTCTTTGGGCGCGATGTGACGAGGAGCGGCCTCGCCCCATCAATTGGGCCGCACGAGCTGGCGCATCAATGGTTCGGCAACAGTGTGAGCCTGAAGAGCTGGCGCGATATCTGGCTCAACGAGGGCTTTGCCACCTACGCGGAGGCGCTCTGGTACGAGCATGTCAACGGTCCTGCTGCACTCGAGGCGCGCATGCGAGGAACTTACCCCGGCGAGGGCAGCACAGCGCTCCTGCCTCCCGGCAATCCGCCGCCGGATGACCTTTTCAACTCGTCCGTCTACCTGCGCGGGGCGCTGACGCTGCATGCCCTGCGCCGGCAGGTAGGCGATGAGACCTTTTTCCGCATCCTCCACACCTATACCGACCGCTACCGCTACGGTAACGCCTCGACCAACGATTTCATCGCCGTCGCCAGTGAGGTCAGCGGGCACGACCTGGGGGCGTTTTTCCAGGCCTGGCTCTATAACCCGGCGATCCCACCGTACCCTGGGCCGCAGGCAGGCTGGATCCTGCCGCTGCAGCCCTTCCGCCAGAGTGCGCCGTGGCCGGCAAGCCCGTGGCCATGAGAGGTGCCTGGTTCTGACCTACCGGAACACCCGCCGCCGGAGCAGGCGATAGCCGTAACCCAATGCCAGACCCAGGTAGGCGGCGACGATCAGCCAGCCCAGGGTATTCATGACCCCCGTTGTCTGGGCCAAAAAGGTCACAAAAAAGCCGATACTGAGGGTGATCAAAAAGCTGATTGACTGGGCACGCAGCACTTCCGACTCGGCGGCGTTGCGGGTGAGCCAGACCAGCAGCCCGGCGCCCATATTCGACACGCCGAAAAGCTCCGCCACGAGCACGGCTCCCGGCTGTACCGTAAGGCCCAACAACTGGAGCAGGGGCGCCGGCGCCAGGGTGAACGCGAGGCCGGAGCCCAGCGCGAGGACGGCGTGGGAGACAAAGAGCCGGTTGATTTTGTTGCGTTTGCGGATCTGGCTGCGGCGCCTGGCCATGGATGCCCCCCCATGTCGCGATGAAGACGATGATACAAGTATGCCCGACAACAGGGCCAATGTCAATTGCCGCGTGGGTATGCGCGCCAGGCGGCTCGGTGATCTGGCAACAGCCGCGCTTTCGCTCAGCCAAAGGCTCGCGCCCATGAACCCTGCTCAGGCAGAGAGGTCGACGGGCACCCGCCGCGCAATGGCGATCTCTTCCCCCGTTACGCGGCAGGCATAGGCCAGCACCTGCACGGTAGCGGCAGCCCGGTGCAGGGCAGCGGCAAAGGCGGGGTCGTTCTCCGCATAGGGGCGCAACGATTGAGCATCCTCGCGTTGGATCACGAACACGATCGCTGCCCGGTGCCCACTATGGGCAGCGTGCTGCAATTCTTCCAGGTGGCGGACGCCGCGCAGGGTGGGGGCGTCGGGGAAGAGCGCTACCCCCTCCCGCACCAGCGTCACCGATTTGCACTCGATGTAACACAAGCCCCCCGCCCCCTCTCCCAGAAGGTCCAGGCGGCTGGAGCCATATGCCACCTCTCGGTGCACAGCAGTGAAAGGCCCCAAGTCTGGCAGCTGACCAGCCAGCAGCGCCTCTTCCAACAGGAGCCCGGGCAGCCGCGCATCGATGCAGGCGAGTTGCTCCCCCTGCCGCGCCAGGAGCAGGTCAAAGGCCGTCTTCCTTGGCCCGGTCCGCGGCGCCAGCAGCACCGGCGCGCCGGGATAAAGCAACTCGCCCAGCCGGCCCGAGTTGGGCACGTGGGCGAGCGCGAGTTGTCCATCGCTCTCGACCTCGGCGGCAAAGCGGTTCAGGCGGCGCACCACGCGCGCCTCGACCAGGTTCGCAGCGAATCTCAATGAATGGGTGCCATCTGCCATACATCCAGGGACCACGCCTTCGCCCCGCCCCCCTGGGCAAAGAGCCTCACCCCCATGGCGTCGGCCTGGGTGGGGTAGACACGGCTCGTGATGCATAATGTCTCGTTGGCAAAGACCTCCACCACCGAGCGGTCCACGAATACCCGCAGGCGCAGTGCCTCGCCAGGCGTCAACGCAAGCGGCCCGCCCCGCGCCTCGCGCTCGACGCCGTCGCTCAGGCTGGAGCGCGCCCGGTCGATCAACAGTTGCCCGCCAGCCCGGTCATAGACAATGCCCGCCTCCTCGCTGCCGTCGGGCGTGCAGAGCAGGCGCAGGCCGCAGGTGAGCGCCTCGCCCGGGTCCAGTTCCAGGGCGATCTCGAGGCTATCCCCGCTGACCCCGGGCAGCATCGTCTCCGCGCCGGGCGCCAGGTCCAACGCCGCGAAATGTCGCGGCTCGCGGCGCAGCGCCTGCAGCTCGAGCGCGGGCGCAAAGGCGAGTTGGCCGTCTGCCGTGAGCGAGAGCGCGCGCGGCAGCGACATCACCCCCGCCCAGCCGGCCGCCTGTTGTGCCTCGGGTGAGCGGCCCTCCCACAGCCAGCCGAAGAGGAGGGTGCGCCCCGCTTCGCGCAGGATCTGCGGGGCATAGTAGCAGCCGCCCCAATCGACCGTGCCCTGCACGGCCGGCGTGAAGCGGTGCTCCGCGTAGCGGCCGGTAAAGTAGATCGCCCGCCGCAGCGGGATGGGTGAAGTGATCAGCGCATGGCGCCCGCCCAGTGCGAAGAAATTGGGGCACTCCCACACGGCGCCCGTCTCCTCCTCCCGCCCCGTGCAGAGCGGGCCGAGATAGTCCCAGTGCCGCAGGTCCGCCGAGCGGTAGAGGAGCACGGCGCCGCCCATCCCCTCCAGCCCCGAGCCGAGGGCCATGAGCCAATCATTGCCCTCGCGCCACACGCAGGGGTCGCGGAACCCGGTCACGCTCAGGCCTGGCGGCGGCGCCGCGATGACCGGGTTGGCGGGGTGCTTTTGCCAGGTGCGCAGGCCGTCGCGGCTGGTGGCCAGGCACTGCACCTCCGGCGAAACGCCGGTGTAGACCAGGGTGGGCACGCCACCGTCATCCACGGCGCAGCCGGAAAAGCAGCCGTCCGCGTCGGGGCCACCGGGCGTGGGCGCCAGGGCGATGGGCCAGTGCTCCCAGTGCACCAGATCGCGGCTGGCGGCATGGCCCCAGTGCATCGTGCCCCAAAAGGCGCCGTGGGGGTTGTGCTGATAGAAGAGGTGATACACGCCCTGCCACTGGATGAGGCCGTTGGGATCGTTCATCCAGTTCGCCGGCGGCAGAAAGTGGTAGCGGGGCCGGTGGCGTTGGTCCAGCATAAGCACCTCCGGGAGACGGGGTGGAACCGCGGATGAACGCAGATCCACGCAGATGGTATGCCGTCAACTCCCAGTCCATATCATCGATTATAGCACAGGCAAGCAGTCTCGGGAAGAATGGGCCTAAAGTGTGCAGAATTCCTATCTGCGTTCACCTGCGGTTCCATCCCGTCCCCTACCCCGCCAGGGTCACGTTACTGAACCTGGCGCTGCCCTCGCTCACAAAGACGCCCCAGCTACCGCCGTGCAGGTTGTAGAGGCGGGCGCTCATGGCCACCTGCCCCGCCGCATAGACCTCGCACACAGTGCCGTCCAGAAGCACCTCCAGCTCGACCGGGTGGCCGGCAGGCAGGGCCAACGGCCGTTCCAGCTCGACCATGTGCGGGACGTCGCCCGGGCGCGGCCAGCGGTCGAGCACCAGGCGGTTCCGGCCCGGCTCCAGGCGGATGTAGTATGCCTGTTCGAGGTCATCGCTGAGGCGCAGCGCCAGCCCGCAGCCACACGTGCCCGGGGCAAACTCGACGGTCGCCGCCAGCCGGCAGCGCGCGGGTAGCGGCCCAGCCGAGGCACAGGCAAAGGACCCCGGCGCCGCCAGTTCGGCCGCGTTGCCCACAATCCGGCAATCGCCCAGCCCCGGCTGCAGCGCCACCGGTGCGGGCCGGCCAAAGGCTTGCGCCACGCTCGCCGGCGGGCGCACGGCCAACGTCCCATCCGCTCGCTGCGCCAGTTCGTGCACCACCAAATTGCCGCCCCATTGCCAGTGGCCCTCGTCGGTCTCGCCCTCACGGGTGGGGTTCCAGCCAAACAGGTAGCGGCGCGCACCGTCACCGGCCGTTTTGGCCGCATAGTAGGCGCGGCCGTCAAAGCAATCGTCCGCCGGCGGGAGCCACGGCCCGGCCAGGCTGCGGCTCATGCGGTAGCGGGTGAGGCACCCCTGCGAGAACTCGGAGAAAACTAGGTACCACCAATCGCCCATCTTGAAGAGGTCAGGGCACTCGTGGGTATAGTAGAGCCCCGGCGCCCAAAAGGGCTCGCGCACCTCCCAATGCGTCAGGTCGCGCGAAGCGCACAGCGCCGTGCAGCCCCGCCTGCGCGAGGGGCCTTGCAGGAGCCGCGCCGCCAACAGCATCCAGTACTCGCCCGCTTTCGGGTTCCAAAAGACGAACGGATCGCGCCAGTCGTGTGGCTCGTAGCGCTCCTCGGGGGCATAGAACGCCTCGCCCGGCAGCTTGCGCCAGTGCAGCAAGTCATCGCTCACGGCGTGCATCACCCCCTGCTCCGGACGGCCCTGCGCGCGGAAATGGGGGTTATGCCCCGTGTAGAAGATGTGGTAGCGCCCCATGGCCTCGATAACCGAGCCGGTAAAGACGTAGAGATCCTGCTCATCCCGACCGCCGCGCGGGAGCATCTCGCCGTGCTCCGTGAAATGCACGAAATCATCCGTGCTCACCCGGTACCAGGGCGTGCCCTCACCGTGGCCGGCCGGGTCGCGCCAGTCGAGGAGGTAGAAGAGGTGGAAGCGGCCGCCTGTGCAGAGGGGGATGAAATCCCCGGCCCAGGCGCCTGTGGGCTTGAAGAACAGATCACTCACGGCGACCTCCTCCTGAGTATAGCCCTGAGGCTGGAAGCGATGCTCGTCCTCCCCCTGATTGCATGGAAACTGATAGGACTCTCCGGTCTGTACCGCGCTCAGAACACCTGCTGCTCCGTCCGCGCGATGATCTCCTCCTGCAGGTCGGCGCCAAGGTCGCAGAAATAGTCGCTGTAGCCGGCCACGCGCACGATCAGGTCGCGGTACTGCTGCGGGTTGGCCTGCGCCGCCCGGAGCGTATGCCCGTCCACGACATTGAACTGGATGTGGTGCCCGCCCAGCCGGAAATAACCTCGAATGAGCTGCCCCAGGCGCTCTATCCCGGCCTCGCTGCGCACGAGGGCGGGCATGAGCTTTTGGTTGAGGAGCGTGCCGCCCGTGCGCCGGTGATCCATCTTGGCGGCCGAGCGGACCACCGCCGTCGGCCCACGCCGGTCGGCACCCTGCACCGGCGAGATCCCCTCCGAGAGGGGCTGCCGGGCCCGGCGGCCATCGGGCGAGGCGCCCATCACGGAGCCAAAGTAGATATGGCAGGTGGTGGGCAGCATGTCGATGTGATACTCACCGCCGCGCCGGTTGGGACGGCCCTCCACCGCCTGGAAAAAGCTCTCAAAGACCTGCTGCATGATGGCGTCGGCCTCGTCGTCATCATTGCCATAGCGCGGCGTGCGATTGGCCAGCAGCAGGCGCACGCTTTCGTTGGCAAAATCGCTCTGCAGGGCCTCCAGCAGCGCCGCCATGCTCAATTCTCCGCTAAAGACATGATGTTTCATGGCGCTCAGGCTGTCGGTGACCGTGCCAATACCCACGCCCTGGATATAGCTCGTGTTGTAGCGCGCCCCGCCCGCGTTGTAATCCATGCCACGGGCGATACAATCGTCGATGATCACCGAGAGGAATGGTGCAGGCATCTCCTCTGCGTAGAGGCGTTCGATCACCTCGTTGCCCCGCAGCTTGATGCCGACCACATGGCGCAGCTGCGCCTCAAACGCAGCATACAGCTCATCGAAAGAGCGCCAGAGGCAGGGGTCGCCCGTCTGCGGGCCGAGCTGCCGGCCGGTCATCGGGTCGCGCCCATTGTGCAGCGCCAGCTCCAGGATTTTGGGAATGTTGAGGTAGCCCGTCAGGATATAGGCTTCCTTGCCAAAGCAGCCTGTCTCCACACAGCCACTGGTGCCCCCCTCGCGCGCGTCGGCCAGGGCTTTGCCCATGCGCACCTGCTCGGCGATCACCTGGTCGGCGTTGAACACCGAGGGGTAACCGTAGCCCTGGGCGATGACCCGGCAGGCGGCGTGCAGGAAATCGTCGGGGTTCTGCGCGCTGAGCTGGACATTGCTCCCCGGCTGCAGCAGGTGCATCTCGTCGATCACCTCGAGCAGCAGGTAAGAGACCTCGCTCACCGCATCCGCGCCGCCCTTGTCCACGCCGCCCAGGTTCAGATTCACGAAATCGTTGTAGGTGCCGCTTTCGGCGGCCGTGACGCCCACTTTGGGCGGGGCAGGCTGGTTGTTGAATTTGCACCACAGGCACTCCAGCAGCTCTTTCGCCCCCTCCCGGTCGAGGGCGCCCGATGCCAGGTCCGCCTCGTAAAAGGGGGCCAGGTGCTGGTCCAGGTGGCCAGGGTTGAATGCGTCCCAGCCGTTCAGCTCGGTGATGACGGCCAGGTGCACGAACCAGTACATCTGCAGCGCTTCCCAGAAGGAGCGGGGCGCGTGCGCCGGCACCCACGAGCAGACAGCCGCGATCTGCTCCAGCTCCTGCCGCCGCCGGGAGTTCGCCTCTTGAGAGGCCAGTTGCCGCGCCAGCTCCGCGTGCCGCTCCGCAAAGAGGATCGCCGCGTCACAGGCAATGGACATGCCCTGTAGCTCCGCACGCTGGGGCGCTGACTGCGGGTCAGCCGGATCGAGCGCCCACAAGCGGCCGGCGATCTCCTGCTGAAAGTCGAGCAGGCCCCGGCGGTAAATCTTGCCATCCAGCGAAGTGTGGCCGGGTGCACGCTGCTCCATAAACTCGGTGAACATCCCCGCCTCGTAGCAGGCCAGCCATTCTGGTTCCATCTGGGCAAAGATGCGCTCGCGCATGGAGCGGCCACGCCAGTAGGGGATGATCTTCTCCTCATAGGCGCGCAGGCAGGCCTCATCGACCCGATAAGCCGTCTTTTCCCGCGTGCTCAGGATACGCAGATCCTCCAGGCTGTGGCAGGTCAGCTCGGGGTAGGTCGGCGTCGCCTTGGGATAGGGCCCGCGCTCCCCTACGATCAGCTCGCCCGGGCCAATATAGATCGTCTTGTGCGCGCACAGGTGCTTGAGGGCCAGCGCGCGCAGCACCGGCGCCGGGTAGCGTCCCTCGTTAGCGCGGTAGAACGCGGTCAAGAGCTCCGCCCGCTCACTGGAAATGGAAGGCTGCGCCTCAAAGCTCTCCTGCCGCAGGCGGCGAATGCGATCGTTCATAGCCTTTCCTCGTAGGGACTCATGGGAATTCGTAGGGACTCACGGAGCTCACGAGTCCCTACGAGTTCCCATGAGTTCCCGCTCGATCACCCCGGAAGCGTGCACGACTCGAAATCCCGCCCCAGCTCCAACACCTCATCCACAATGGGCATCCAGTCGGCGATGGGAATATGCTGGGGGCACTTGGTCTCGCACTCGCGGCACCCGATGCATGCGCTCGCTCGCTCTTCCTCTTTAGTGCGGGCATAGTGGGCGCGGGCCCCCGCGAATTGGTTATACATACGCCCGTTGTTAAAGATGGCAAAATTCTGTGGGATGGCCACACCGTTGGGGCAGGGCATGCAATAGTTGCAGGCCGTGCAAGGGATGGGGCAGAGCGCCTGGTACGCCGCCCGCACACGGTCGACCAGGGCCAGTTCCTCCGCGGTCAGCAGGCCGACGCGCGACGCGGCGGCGCTGGCCAGATTCTGCTCCACCTGCTCCATGGCGCTCATGCCGCTCAGGGCCACCGACACTTCGGGCTGGCTCCACAGCCACTGCAGGGCCCAGTCGGATGGTGAGCGCTTGACGGGCGCCATATCCCAAAGGGCCTGGACTGCCACCGGCGGGTTGACCAACCGGCCGCCCAGCAGGGGCTCCATCACCACCACGGCCAGGCCCTTGCTCGCCGCATAGCGCAGGCCCGCCGTGCCAGCCTGATTCTCAACATCCATATAGTTGTACTGGA
>DAOTVS010000104.1:0-3913 GCA_034436375.1 Anaerolineae bacterium
TGCCTCGCGAGGCAGCCGGATGGCCATCCCATCCCATCCCATCTCGCCAGACCCTCCTGGTTTGATGCCGGCTCTCGGCTGCGCGGGAGGCCCGGCTGTTACCAGATCACCGCTTGTGACGCATACCTGGCATAGCACTTGCCCGTGCACAACAGTACGCCTATGATAGGCAGGATCATAACGTGCAAGAGGAGACCAGCATGAGCCTGATTGAGAGCGTGCGCGAGCGCTGCCGCGATGTGGCCGGGCGCGCCCGGTTTGTGCACATCGAGCGCGACCGCATCGCCGCCTACGCCCGGTCGCTGCCCCTGGACCAGGCCGTCTGCCCCGAACATGACCCGCACACCCACTGCCTGGGGCGTGGCGACATGACGGCAGCCTTTTTCGTCACCCTCGACGCCATCAACTTTGGCTCTGGCTATTTCCCGCATCTGCGCAAGCGGCCTGGCCTGTCGGGCTATTACACCGTCGCAGCGTCACTGAACGACCTTTTCCGCGCCCAGGGTCCCCTCACCCCCGAACAACTTGTCCGCTTGACTGCGCAGGATTGCGCCGGCATCTTTGGCCAGGACCTTTCCGACCCCGCTATCCTGGAGCTGATGGCGCTCTTTGCCCAGGCGTTGCGGGACCTGGGCTGCCTGCTGCTGGACCGTTATCACGGTCGCTTTATGGACCTCATCGAGGCGGCGGGGCAATCGGCTGAGGAGCTGGTCAGGCTCCTGACCGCCATGCCCTATTTCCGGGATGTGGAGCCCTATGACGGCCTGGAGGTCCCTTTTTACAAACGGGCTCAGCTCACTGCCGCCGACCTGGCTCTGGCTTTTGGCGGCGAGGGCCCCGGGCGCTTTACCGATCTGGACCGTCTGACCATTTTCGCCGATAATCTGGTGCCCCACGTGCTGCGTGTAGACAGGCTCCTGACCTACGACGCCGACCTCGCCTCGCGCATCGACCTGGAGCAACTGATCCCCGCCGGCTCGCCAGAGGAGGTGGAGATTCGCGCCTGCGCCGTGCACACTGTGGAGCTTCTGGTGCAAGAACTACGCGCCGCGGGCCAACCCGTCACCTCGCAGCAGCTCGATTACATTCTCTGGAACCGGGGGCACGACCCCTATTACAAAAAGATCCTCCCCCGCCACCGCACGCGCACCGTTTATTATTGATGATTCTCTATGGACAAAGAGGCAATTGCATGGTACTATGAATCTGTAATTATATAAGCTACTTGCCGAGAAAACTGCATAGGGTACCGCCGGTCGGATCATGGACGTCATTGCCTCAACCTACGCCTGTCATACCCTGGGAGGTGTGCCATGATTGTCGGTTATGATTCGCCCAACCACGCTCTGCTGGTGCATTTCGGCGCAACCCGCCGATCGTCAGCTCCGCGTGTGGAAACCTGGGAGATGGATTACACTCCCACCTGCCACACGCGCGTAGAGACGGCTTTTGACCCCGAGACAGGCGCCCTGGTAGCCATACACTTCTGGCGGCGGAGCTTTTTCATGCCGTCCTTCGACTCGCCTGCGGATATGCGCGCTCGCTGGCGTTTCCTGCGCGGCGCCGACAACATCCGCATTGACCTGGCTGTGGTACCCAAGCTGCACGACCCCGTGTGGCTGCGGCCCGGCATCGAGCTCTTCCTCTCCCTGCCCCGCCGCACCGGTCGCGACCGGCCTTTCCTGCACGGCTTCCGCATCACCACCCGGATTCAGGCGGTCGAGCTTGACCTGCAACGCGTCGACCTGCGTGTGGCCCATGGCAGCCTGGCGGAGGCGCAGGTGAACCAGTTCGTCGAAATGGGCTCGTAAAACGTAATCCGTGATACGTAATGCGTAAGGTCGCCATTGCGGGGCTTATGTGGCTTTTCGTGGCGTTAGCCCTAACGAGACTGACGTGAAGCATCAGACATGTGGAAATGGCGGCCTTACGGATTACGCATTACGTATTATACTCGCATCACGCACCGGAGGCTCCGTGGCATATCTTCTCGGCATTGATATCGGCACGTCGTCAGCCAAAGCCGCGCTGATCGACCTGGAAGGGCATATTGTCGGTGTAGGGGCGCAGGATTACCCCATCCTGCAGCCGCAGCCCAACTGGGCAGAGCAGGACCCGGAGGCCTGGTGGCAGGCCGCCTCTGGGGCCACGCTCAAGGCGCTGGCCGAAGCCGGCGTGCCCCGCGAGGCGGTCGCCGGTATCGGCCTCTCGGGGCAGATGCACGGCACGGTACTGCTGGACCCCAACGGCCTCCCTACCCGCCCGGCAATCATCTGGCCCGACCAGCGCTCGCAGGCCGAAGTCGAGCGCGTGCTCCAGACCACCGGCCTGCTCCGCCTGGGGCGGCTCACCGGCAACCGCCTGGCCGTGGGCTTTACGGCAGCCAGTCTGCTGTGGCTCCTGAGTCACGAGCCCGACCCCCTGGCCGCCGCCGACAAGGTCGTGCTGCCTAAGGACTATGTGCGGTTGCGCCTCACCGGGCAGGTCGCTACCGATGTGAGCGATGCCTCAGCCACCCTGCTCTTCGATGTAGCGGGGCGCCGCTGGTCGCCGGACCTCTTGAGCGAGTGGAAGCTGCCCCACTGGCTGCTGCCGCCGGCCCTCGAATCGACGGCGGTAGTTGGTGAACTGACCTTCCAGGCCGCCGCGGCCCTTGGCCTGCGCCCGGGCACCCCGGTCGTGGCCGGCGCCGCCGACCAGGCCTGCCAGGCGGTCGGTTCGGGGCTGCTGGACCCGGGGCTCGCCTCGTGCACCATCGGCACCGGCGGCCAGCTCCTCACCGCCCTGGCTGCGCCCATCTATGATCCGCAGCTCCGCCTGCACACCTTCTGCCATGCTCTGCCCGACCGTTGGTACAGCATGGGCGCCACTCTCGCTGCAGGACTCTCCTTACGCTGGTTCCGCGAACATTTCTGCGCGCCCGAGGTGACCTTTGACCAGCTCGCCGCCGAGGCGGCGCAGGTGCCGGCGGGGGCGGAGGGCCTCATCTATCTGCCCTACCTGGTCGGCGAGCGCACGCCCCACTTTGATCCCCAAGCGCGGGGTGCGCTCGTCGGCCTCACGCTGCGCCATGGTCGCGGCCATGTCGTGCGGGCCATCATGGAGGGCGTGGCCTTTGCCCTGCGCGATTCCCTGGAGATCATGCGCGCCCTCGGCCCCGGCCCGGCGCAGATCGTCACCGCGGGCGGGGGAGGCGCCAGCCAACCCTGGCAGCAGATCCTGGCCGGCGTCTTTGGCCTGCCCGTCATGTCGGCCATCGGCGCCGAACGCACCGCCGTAGGCGCCGCCATCCTGGCCGGCCTGGGGGTGGGCGCCTATAGCAGCCCCAGCGAGGCCCGCGCGCGCACCGTGCGCTACGAGCCCCCCAGCGACCCCGACCCCGCTGCAGCCGCACGCTATGAAGAACTGTATGGGTTCTACCGCGAGCTGTACCCCAGGTTGAAGGATGGCTTTGGGCTACTGGGGAAGTGAAGGGCGAATTGAACCGCAAAGAACGCCAAGAGCGCAAAGAGACTCTGTCCCAATAGCCGGAGCCAAGTCGGGCAAGGCGATGACCTGGGCTCCGATGCGGGCAAAGCTGTCATTCCAAGCGGTTCTGCGGGCGCCATGCAATGGCGAGCATCACATAGCGAGGAATCCCGGCCACACGAAGCAACAGGCTCGTTGAGCGCCATAGCCACAGGCCATGCGATTTCACAGAACCCGAAATGAGCCCCGGCAGGGTCTGGGACCATGTCGGCTGCTGGCCAGTGGCCTCGCAGCACGATAGGGATGCGCCATGACGAAGGTAGGATGCTTCGCTTGACCGATTCTTGCCATGTCGTAACGCTCGTCTGCCCGCTCTCGATGACATTCCGCCACCCAAGGCCCGGAGCTGAAAGCTGCTCTGCCAGCGTGAGGTGCGCTGTGTAAC
>DAOTVS010000105.1:0-7381 GCA_034436375.1 Anaerolineae bacterium
CCCGACAAAAGGCCTGTTCCGGCCACATGCGGAGCATGATGCCCGGAAACCAAAACGCACTTTCATCGTGCATTGCGCCCAAGCGGGCATGATGTCTGATCTGGAATGGCCCGGGCGCCTGCCGGGATCCTCGGCCTGCTGGGGCATCTTTGCCCGGCGTTTGT
Source organism: Anaerolineae bacterium (assembly GCA_034436375.1). Classification (GTDB taxonomy): domain Bacteria; phylum Chloroflexota; class Anaerolineae; order SpSt-313; family SpSt-313; genus DAOTVS01. The sequence goes on from DAOTVS010000105.1 coordinate 165, forward strand.
CAGGAAGCGTTGCCAGGGCGACAGAAGGGAAGGGACAACGTTGAGTCTTCGCAGAGGAGCACTCTGGTTTGCCGCCGGCCTGCTGCTGGCGCTTTTGGCGGGCGGCATCGCAATGACCTCGTTGCAGCGTGCGGTCAACTCCGCCAGCAAGCCCGTGGAGGTGCCGACGCAGGCTGTGCTCATCGCCACCCGCGATATCCCGCTGCATACGGTGCTGGCGCCGGGCGATTTTCAGCTCTCCACGGTGCCGAAGCATCTGGTGCCCGCAGATGGTGTGACCGACCCCAAGGAGGCCCTGGGCAAGCTGACCACCGCCGATATCGCGCAGGGTGAGATCATCCTGGCTCGGCGCCTGATCGCGCCGGATTATGTGGGGCCTAACGCCGCTATGGTGATGGACCCCAAGCAGGTGATCGTGGCCTTTGAGGCCAGCAGCCTCTTGCCCAGCCTCAATATCGTCCGCCCCGGCGACCGGGTCGATATCATGTACACGCAGGATTTCAGCAAAGTCAAAGCGGGCGCCACGGCCGACACGGCCACCCTCGATGTGCTGCAGGATGTGCGGGTAGCTGCGGTCATCCGCGGCGCTCCCAAGGAAGGGCAGAGCACAGGGCCGGTGACGGCGTTGCTGCTGGCCCTGGACCCCCAGGACGCCCTGACGCTCAAATACTTCCGCGACATGGGTGGTATTGAAGCGCTGGCCCTGCGCAGCCCCGCCGCCGACAGGGGCCCCTTTGATGTGACGCCGGTGAACGGGGACTATGTATTCAAACGGTACGGCATTCAATGGCAATCAAGCAGCAAATGAAACAACCAGAGATGAGCGAGCCCAACAAGCCTGACGTGCGCCTGGTCAAAAGCGGCAGCCGGCCGGGGTACCGCACCCGGGTCCTGGTGGTCGACCCGGACCCGGCCGCCGTAGCGCTGGTGAGCAACATCCTGCACGTTCTGGATTGGGAAGTGCTCAGCGTCGGCACCGGCGCCGAGGCGCTGCGAAAGGCGCGCGAGGAGGGCCCCGACGCCATCCTGATGGAGATGGAGTTGCCCGACATGGCCGGCCCCGACCTGTGCCGGGCCCTGCGCCAGCGCACCGAGACGGCCGCCACGCCCATCGTGGTCCTCAGCGCCAACCCGGGCATCGCCGAGCGGGTGGCCAGCCTGCGCGCCGGCGCCAGCGACTATCTGATCAAGCCGCCCGATGCCCAGGACCTGGTTGCGCGCCTGCGCGCGGCCCTGGACCTGCGCCAGGACAAGGCGGGGTTCGTCATTGCCGTGATCGGGGCCAGAGGTGGCGCCGGCGCGAGCACGCTGGCGGCCAACCTGGCCATCGCGCTGCGCCAGGAGACGCGGGGCAGCGTCGTGCTGGTAGATGGGGCCGGGGAGTCGGGCGTGCAGGACGTTCTGTTGAACCTGCAGGCCAGCCGCACCCTGGCCCAGGCGTTGGCGCGGCTGGATGACCTGGAAGATAAGGACCTGGAATTGCTCCTGGCATCGCATTCCAGCGGCGTGCAGGCCATGTTGCTGCAGGAGCACGGCCCCGGGCCGCTTCCGGCCGAGGAGATGCGCAAAGCGCTGCTCGCGCTGCGCCGGCTGCGTGATTGGGTCGTCGTCGACGTGCCGGGGCAGATGGATGAGCTGACGCCGGCGGTGCTGGAGCTGGCGGACCGCGCGCTCCTGGTCGTCACCCCCGAGATCACGGCCCTGCGCGGAGCGCGGCTCTTTCTGAACCGCGCCAGGCGGCTCGGGCTGCCACGGGAGCGCATCATGCCCATCCTGAACCGCTTTCCACAGCCGGGTGGGCTGGAGCGCAGCGCCATCGAGCAATCGCTGGGCCTGCCGCTGCAGGAGATCATCCCCGATGACGCCAAGCTCGTGACCTACAGCACCAACCGCGGCGTGCCCATCATGCTCAGTCACGCTCACAGCAAGCCGGCCCGCCACATTGCGGCGCTGGCCAAGAGCCTTGTGCAGGCGGCCCGCGGGCAGTGACCACGCCATCGCGAGCCGTCATGCCGGAGGGAGCCCCTTGAGCACTATCACGCTGGTTGTCGGTTTGCTCATAACCCTGGCCGTCGTCGCTGCCTTTGCGGGTATCTATGTCATCGTGGAACGGCCCAGCGACGTGCGAGACCGGCTGGAGAACTATGACCTGCTGGAGAGGCGCCGCCTGGCCCAGCGGGAGGCTGAGCGCCGCAAGTCGCTCACGCCCCTCGCCCGCATGCTTGACAGCCTGTTCCATGGCCGTGCACTCACGGAGCGCCTGGCCACGCGGTTGGCCCAGGCCGACCTCAAGCTGACGGTGACCGAGTTCATTACCCTGCTCTTGGCGCTGGTGATCGTGAGCGCCCTGCTGGGCTACCTGCTGCAGCGCCAGCTCGCCTCGGCCATCGGCGCCGCCGCCCTGGCCTTCTTTCTGCCCTGGTTCTGGCTGGAGCAGCGCCGGCAGAAGCGCATCAAACTCTTTCATGACCAGCTGATCGACGTGCTGGTCCTGCTTGTCGGCTCGCTGCGCAGCGGCCACGGCCTGCTCAATGCGCTGGAGCTGGTCAGCAAAGAGCTGAATCCACCGGCGTCACAGGAGTTTGGGCGGGTGGTGCAGGAGGTTGGCTTTGGCATTTCGCAGCCCGTTGCGCTCGATCACCTCTTGCAACGCATGGAGAGCAGCGACCTGCAGCTGATGGTGACGGCCATCAATATCAGCCATGAGGCAGGCGGGAACCTGTCCACCGTGTTGGAGCAGATCGCCGAGACCCTGCGTGAGCGCATCCAGCTGCACGGCGAGATCCGCGTGCTCACGACCCAGCAGCGCCTCACCAGTTACCTGCTGCTGGTGATGCCGTTTTTCCTGGGCACGGCCATGGCCATCCTCAGCCCGGCCTACATTATGAGGATGTTCCAGCCACAGTGGATTTTCATTCCCATCGCAGCCATCATCTCGGAGCTCATTGGGTACTTTATCACACGCCGGGTGGTGCGCATCGAGGTCTGATCATCTGCCAGGCGGGCGCCGGGTAGCCCGGCGCCGCCCGGGGCTCACACTTGAGAGGATAGCTGGGTGACAACCTCTACACTCTTATTCGGTGGCCTGATAGCCCTTGCCGTGGCATTCTTTTGGGTGGCGCTGGACCTGGCGCAACGGAACCGCCTCTCGGCGGCGCGCATCGAGCAGACGGTTGCGAGCCAGACAGCTGCCTTCGCCCCAGAGCTGGAAGCGCCCTTTGCGGAGCGGGTGCTGCAGCCTCTCTTCCGGCGCATTCTGCGGCGCATCGGCGCGCTGTCGCCGGGCCGCAATATCGAAAGGCTGCGCCAGGACCTGCTCATCGCCGGCTCGCCCTACGGCCTGACCCCGCTGGATTTCGTCGGCGTGCGCCTGCTCCTCGCGACTGTGGGCACGCTGCTGGCCGCTGCCCTGCTGCTCTCATCGCACGCCCCGGCGTTGCAGCGTCTGCTGCTGCTCCCCCTCTGCGCGATCGGCTGCTTCGAGCTTCCACTCCTCTGGCTGCGCCAGCAGATGAAACGCCGGCAAAGGCAGATCCAGTTGGCGCTGGCCGATGCGCTGGACATGATCACCATCTGCATCGACGCCGGCCTGGGCATGGAGGCGGCCTTTATGAAAGTGGGGCAGACCTGGGACCATGCCCTGGCCCGTGAGTTCAAGCGCGTGGTGCAGGAGATGGGCGTCGGTATGAGCTGGCGCGAGGCGATGCGCAACCTGGCCTACCGCACCGATGTGCCCGATCTATCGTCCCTGGTCGCGGTCCTGCTGCAGGCGGACCAGCTCGGCTTTAGCATCGGCGATACGCTCCATGCCCAGGCCGGGCAGCTGCGCGTGCGCCGGCGCCAGCGCGCGCAAGAGATGGCGCGCTCGGCGCCCTTTAAGATGCTCTTTCCGATGGTCCTCTTCATCATGCCGGCCACGCTGGCCGTCATCCTTGGGCCCGCTTTGCCTGCACTCATGGAAGTGTTGTCGCAGGCCGTCAAGTAACGAAGCGAAGGAGCGTTATAGCCCGTGCGAGAAAACGCCCGGCTTCCCGGGGAACCCGCAGGCCCGGGGCCGATCCAACAAGATCCTTTGTATATCCAGACCCTCGACTGTATGCAGACAGGTGATTGGGCGCAGGCTGGCGAGTTGCTCGCCTCTCTGCAGCAGCTCTACCCTCATGCCGCCGAGGTGCAGGGGCTACAGCAGATGCTGGCGCTGCGCCTCTCAACCGAAAAGAATTGGGCCGCCACGAGCCGCCGCAAGCCCCAGGCGCTGCTGGAAGTCCCTGCAGTCCGCGCATTGGCCATCGCCAACCTCGCCCTCTATATTCTGATTGCGGTCGTCTGGCTCCTGGCGCGCATGGCGGCCGGCTGAGGCCGGCGTTGACTGGCAGAAGATCCGGCAGGATCCAATCCATGGGCCGGGCCCCGGTGAGGGCAGGGCCGGCCCCTACCGGCTTTTCACAGAAACCCGCCCGCCTGGCGCAAAAGCATAGCTCTGGCGATTGGCCGCCTGATGAGCCATGCGATGCGTGGGCGCGCGGATTTTTGCGAAATAGCGCTACACGGAGGCTAATTGTCGATGGTGAACACAACGCTGCGGCCCGACGGGCATCGTGAGCTTGTCAACCAGGTGCGGGATCGCGTCGTCGCCGAACTGCGCTCCTTTCGCGACCTGTCGAACCCGGATGCGACCCGCCGTCAGATCAGTGACGTCTATGCCGACGTAGTCCGCGAATCGGGCATTGTGCTCGGGCGCAACGAGCGGGAAACCCTTTTCGAGCGCATCGTGGCCGAGATCCTCGGCTATGGCCCCCTGGACACTTTCCTGCGCGATGAGACGATCACCGAGATCATGGTGAACGGGCCGGATAATATCTACATCGAGCGCGATGGCAAGATCGAGCGCACGCCCGATACCTTTGAGAACACTGAGCACCTGATGCGCATCATTGACCGCATCGTCGCCCCCCTGGGCCGGCGCATCGACGAGGCATCGCCCATGGTCGATGCGCGGCTGCCCGACGGCTCGCGCATCAATGCGATCATCCCGCCGCTCTCCCTGGTGGGGCCCGTGCTCACTGTGCGCAAGTTCGCACGGGTGCCGCTGAGCGTAGCCGACCTGGTTCGCCTTGGCAGTTGCACACAAGAGCTGTTCGACTTTGTTGAGGCTTGCGTCCGCGCGCGTCTCAACATCGTGGTTTCCGGCGGCACCGGCGCTGGCAAAACGACCCTGCTGAACGTGCTCTCCTCTTTCCTGCCCGCCGACGAACGCATCATCACCATTGAGGACGCGGCCGAGCTGCAGCTGCGGCAGGAGCATGTCGTGCGGCTGGAGGCGCGGCCGCCCAACCTGGAGGGCAGGGGGCAGATCACCATCCGCCAGCTGGTGATCAATGCCCTGCGCATGCGCCCCGACCGCATCGTTGTCGGCGAAGTGCGCGGCGGCGAGGCGCTCGACATGCTGCAGGCCATGAACACCGGTCACGACGGCTCGCTGACCACCGCCCATTCGAACAGCGCGCGCGATACCCTGCGCCGCCTGGAGACGATGGTGCTCATGGCCGGCATGGACCTGCCCCTGCGCGCCATCCGCGAGCAGGTTGCCTCGGCAATCAACCTGATCGTGCACGTGGCCCGCCTGCGCGACGGCTCCCGCAAAGTGGTGCAGGTGTCTGAGGTGACAGGAATGGAAGGTGATACTATACTGTTACAGGATATCTTTGCGTTCAAGGAAACCGGTATGCGCGACGGCAAGCTGTTGGGCCACCTGGAACCGACCGGCGTGCGCCCGCGGTTCTACGAGCGCATCCAGCAATTCGGATACAAGCTGGGTCCCGAGATCTTTGGCTACCCGCGCCCCCGTTAACGGGCTCACTGGAGTTGCGCTGCTTTTCGAGCGTAACAGGCTGCCTGCTTGATTGACAAGGAACGAAGATGCGCACCAACGACATGCAGATCCTCGTCGCAGAACAGGGGGCGCACCGGTGAGGCTTTCGGAGACTCAATTCCGGGTGCTGACCGTTCTGGCCCTCATCGTGCTCACACTCGCCCTGCTGCTGGGCGTGCTTCTGTTTTCTCGGGTCAGCCGGCCATTGTTGGCCGCGCTGGTCCCGTCGCCCACGCCAAAGCCCACAGCTACTCAGACGCCGACGCCCTGGCCGACCTCAACCCCGACGGCTTCACCAACGCCCACGGCGCGGCCGTCGGCCACCGCAACCGCTACCCCGACGGCAACGCCGCCAAGCCCGTGCGTCGAGGCGCTGCAGGACCCGGGGTTCGAGACCGGCAAGGGCTGGACCATCCTGAGCACAGCCTACAAGGCCGGCTACGTTGGGGCGGCCGTGCAATCTCAGGTTGTACATGGCGGCGCCCAGGCGCTGCGCCTCGGCATCGCACAGGGGGAAGACACGTTCAGCTACTCCTCCGCCGAGCAAACCGTGACGATCCCGGCCGATGTGACGTCGGCGCGACTGTCGTATTGGGTCTATCTGGTTTCGGCCGCTGCCCGGGGCGACCTGCAGTATGTGCTGGTGCTGGATGAGACCGGCGCTTACAAGACCCTGGCCTGGCAGCAGACCAATGCGCCGGGGTGGCAGCGGCGCGAGTTCTCACTGGACGCCTATCGCGGGCAGCGCGTGACCATCCGCTTTGGGGTGCGAAACAACGGCGATGGCGCCCTGACGACCATGTATGTGGATGATGTATCGTTGACGCTCTGCACCGGCGTCACGCCAACGCCTGCTGGGGGCCAGTAGCAACGCAGGCCGATCCTCAGGCCTATTTGACAAGCCGCGGCGCCTGTGGTATCATAACCCTGCAAACGCGGAGGCGTGGTGCAGCGGCCTAGCATATCTCCCTGTCAAGGAGAAGATCGCGGGTTCGAATCCCGTCGCTTCCGCCAAAGGCGTGGCACAAGCCACGCCTTTTTTTGTTCCTCCGAACCGTTTGGGCCTCTACCGGCAGCCCATGAAGGACCGCGCCCTGGCCGTGGCCGCCATTCCCAGGTCGCAGAAGGGCTTTTGGCACGCGCAGGTGGCGAACCCCATCGCGCGGCTGGAAGTGGGCCTGTCGCGCGACAGGAAGAACGTGGAGCCGATGCGGGCGGAGAAGATCGCTGCAGAGTCTGGCCACGCGGGGCTGTGTAGGGCGACGCAGAGTTCCGGGCAACTTGCGCACCGGGTCTGTCTGGGGTGAGATGCCGTGAAACCCTACACAACCCTACATACCCTACA
>DAOTVS010000106.1:0-28967 GCA_034436375.1 Anaerolineae bacterium
ATGCTCGATGCGACCATCCCCTGCCTGCCCACACACAAGCCGCACTATCTGATGGGCGTGGGCTCGCCAGAGGACCTCTTCGAGGGCGTCGCCCGCGGCATCGATATCTTTGATAGCGTTCTGCCCACGCGCCTGGCCCGCAACGGCGCCGTCTTTACCCGCCAAGGGCGCGTGAACCTGCGCAACGCCCAATTCGCCGATGACCCCACGCCCATCGAGGAACATTGCGGCTGCTACACCTGCCAACATTTCTCGCGGGCCTATCTGCGCCATCTGCTGATGGCCGACGAAATCCTGGGCCTGGTGCTCAACAGCATCCACAATCTTTCCTTCCTCACCGGCCTGATGTGCGAAATCCGCGCCGCTCTCGCTGAGGATCGCTTCCTGGCGCTTAAGGAGGAATTCCTGGGCCGATACACACCTGTGGACGAAGCAAGCCGCCACCGCAGCGCCGAGCTGTATCGTCGCCGTGCTCGCGGCAAAGAAAGGCAAGCCTGATGAGCCTGTTCCACGCCCTGATCTTGGGACTGGTCCAGGGGATCACTGAATTTGTTCCCATCTCGAGCTCCGCTCACCTGGTGCTCGTGCCCTGGCTTTTCGGGTGGACAACGGCCGATACCGCTTTTGCCCTGGCCTTTGACACCATACTGCACCTGGGGACCCTGGCAGCGGTCGTCGGCTTTTTTTGGCGCGATCTGGTCAATCTGGCTGCAGGATGGCTCGATACGGTACGCAGGCGCTCCCTCGATAACGCTCAGGGACGGCTCGCCTGGATCCTGATCCTGGCGACTATACCGGCAGCAGTGATGGGGCTGGCCTTCAATGACTTGTTCGAGAGCCTGTTTGGATCACCGGTCGCCACAGCGGTGCTACTTCTGGCGACAGGGTTATTCCTGGTGGCCAGTGAGCGCTGGGGCGGCAGCGACGACGCCATAGACACGCTCAAAGCCGGCCCAGCGCTGGTGATCGGCGTCGCGCAGGGCCTGGCCATTGCGCCAGGCATCTCACGCTCGGGCGCCACGATCTCAGCCGGACGCTTTCTGGGGCTCGACCGCACCGCAGCCGCCCGCTTTGCCTTCCTGCTGGCCATTCCCACTATTGCCGGAGCTGGCCTCGTGCAGTTGCGACGCCTGAGCGGCACCGGTGAGATCATCAGCAACGCCGCACCCCTGCTGGTCGGATTCATGGCTGCCCTGGTCAGCGGCTACCTGGTCATCCGCCTGCTGCTCAACTATCTCAAACAGCACAGCGTGCTGCCCTTTGCCATCTATTGCTGGGTGCTTGGGGCGGCCTGCCTGGCCATCTGGGTGGCACGGTAGAGCACGAAGGACGCGAAGCGAAGCACGAAGGACGCGAAGCGGCATGTAAGGAAGGCGAAAGGCGCGAAAGAATGGGTCTCCAGTCCATGTTTGCCAGGCTGTGTACTCACCACAAGTTGAATGCCACAGACCGCAATATCTCCATGCAGGCACTCATCCCTTCGCATCTCTTCGCGTCCCTCGCATCTCCCTTCGTGTCCTTCGTGCTCTCCTTCGTGTCCTTCGTGCTCTCCTTCGCGTCCTTCGTGCTCTCCTTCGCGTCCTTCGTGCTTCGCTTCGCGTCCTTCGTGCTTCGCTTCGCGTCCTTCGTGCTCCGGAATCTCCTGCTCGTGGCTGCAGCCTGGCTGCTTCTGACCGCGGGCTGCGCCCAGGCGCCCGCGCCGCCGGCGCCGGTGACCCTGCAGATCGCCGCAGTGCCTGCCGCTGCCGACCTCGTTTCACAGGCGAGCAAGGCCTATACGGCCGCACACAGTTATGTCACCATCGATCCGAGCGAGGATGACAACGACGAGGCGCTGGCGGCCGTTGCCTCTGGCCAGGCCGATCTGGCCTTTATCGAGCGCCCGCTGCTGACGGCGGAAACCCTGGACCCGGTGACCGGGAAACGCTCACTGTGGTCATGGCCCATTGGGCGGGATGGGGTTGCGATCATCGTTCACCCGACAAACCCGCTGGCTTCGCTTACGATGGAGCAACTGCAAAGGGCCTTTACGGGCGACGAGGCAGACTGGCAGGCCCTGGGTGGCGCGCCGGGCCCGGTGCAGGTCGTGATCCGCGAGGACGGCGCTGCAGTGCGGACCGCCTTTGAGCACGGCGTGCTCCAGGGCAAACGCGTGGCGCCGACCGCCATCATCATGCCCAACGACCAGGCCGTAGCTGACTATGTTTCGCATAACCCGGGCGCCATCGGCTATATCAGCATGGGGGCGCTGCTCCCAGGCGTCAAGGTCATCGGGATCAACAACGTCCTTCCCCTGCCATCCGAGATAGCGCGAGGGCGCTATCCCTTATCGCATCCCCTCTTTCTTGTAGCTCGCAGCCCGCTCACCACGCGGGCCTGGAGCATGGTGAGCTATCTGCTCAGCCCTCAGGGGCAATCGCTCATTGCGGCAGAATGCGCGCCGCCCATGTAGAGCTCACCCTATCCCTTACTACGAACCGGTCATTCCCCTCCCACAAAAGGATTCTGCCTTTTCTCCTGCCCGATCGTGCTGGCAGGGCCATGGCCGGGATAGACGGCCGTCTCATCTGGCAGGGTGAAGAGCTGGGTGCGGATGGATTGCTCGAGGGTCTGCAGGCTGCCGCCGGGCAGGTCCGTGCGGCCGATGCCCAGGCGAAAGAGCGCGTCGCCGGTGAAAACAGCCGCCGCCTCGGCGGCATAGAGGGAAATGCTGCCCGGCGAATGCCCGGGCGTAGCGAGCACGCGCAGTTTTTGCCCGCCCAGGGCAATCTCATCGCCGCCCGCCAGGAACTGGTCCGCGGGTGGGCTCGGAGGGCCGCCCATGCCCTGGCCAAAGAGCGACACCGGCTCGGTGAGCAGGGCGGCATCGGGCCGGCCTACGGCAATGGGGGCGCCGGTCGCCTCGCGGAGGGCGCCATTGGCCAACACATGATCAAAGTGGCCGTGTGTATCCACAATCAGGCGCACCTTAAGAGCGTCGCTGCGGATCGCACGCAGAATGATCTCGGCATTTCCCCCTGGGTCGATCACCAGCGCCTCGCCAGTCGCCTCGTCGCTCGCCAGGTAACAGTTCGTTTCCAGCATGCCAACCACCAGAGTCCGGATACGTAGTCCCATACGATGTGCCTCCTCGGGCGACATTATAGCGGCCAGCAGCCCCGGGTCAACCTCAGGTTCTCCTTTTGACAATTCGCACCTTGAGCCCTATGCTAAAGGCAGAGTGAATTCTCACTTCACCGCGCTGCCCTGCCCTCGCACAGGCGTAGCGGCCACGCTGCCGTGGATCTCGCGGTCCCCGGCCTCATGGAGGAGAAACAGTATGGATACGATCCGCGTCACGGTCTGGAACGAGAATCGCCACGAACAGAGCGACCCCCAGGTACGAAAGGTCTACCCACAGGGCATTCACGGCGCCATCGCCGAGTTCCTGCGCACGGTGCCCGGCGTCTCGGTGCGCACGGCCACGCTCGACGAGCCCGAGCATGGCCTGACCCAAGAGGTGCTGGATAACACCGATGTCCTCACCTGGTGGGGCCATATGGCTCACGGAGAGGTCAAGGACGAGATCGTGGATCGCGTACAGGAGCGGGTCCTCGACGGCATGGGGCTGATCGTCCTGCACTCAGGCCATTTCTCCAAGATTTTCCGCCGCCTGATGGGCACCGGCTGCAACCTGCGCTGGCGCGAGGCAGGAGAGAAGGAGCGCCTCTGGGTCGTCGAGCCCGGGCACCCCATCGCCGAGGGCCTCGGCCCCTATTTCGAGATCCCCCACACCGAGATGTATGGCGAGCGCTTTGACATCCCAGCGCCCGACGAGCTCGTCTTTGTGAGCTGGTTCCAGGGCGGCGAGGTCTTCCGCTCGGGCTGCTGCTTCCACCGCGGCAAAGGGCGCATCTTCTACTTCCGTCCCGGGCACGAGACCTTCCCCATCTACTATCAGGCTGAGGTGTGTAAGGTGCTGGGCAACGCCGTGCGCTGGGCCGCCCAGCCCAAGAGCGCACCTATCGCCTTTGGCCACTATCCCAAACCGCTCGAGCCGTTGGCGTAAGCCGCTGCCCTCTCAGGTTGCGCATCGCGCGTGCCGCCAACCCAAGCCGTCGGCTTGCATGGCTTTCATAGACTCAGTACACATTCAGTCGTCAACCAGATATCACCTCCCGGAGGCCCCGAACGCCTCCGGGAGGCCTGATTCCGGGAACAAACGACCTGCCGGCAGCGTATTATCTGGTGAGCATCAAGAAATGCCCGGAGGTGCCGACATGATCAAGCGCTGTCTGCTGATGGTTATGCTGCTTCTGACCCTGCCTGCCTGTGCGCCGGCCACACTGAACGCGCCCGCCGACGTGCCCACAGGCCCGCTCATCGACTATCAGCGCTCAGGCGGCTTTGCCGGCCTGCAGGATCACCTGGTCATCCAGGTTGATGGGAGCGCGCAGCTTACCCGCAAGGGGGCTGAGCGGCGCTTCTCGCTGAGCCAAGCCGAACTCGAGCAACTCACGGCAGCCCTGGAAAAGGCCAGATTTGCCGAGCTCAGAGAGGAATATCTGCCCAGCACGCAGGGCGCCGATCTCTTCGATTATGTCGTTACTTTCCGCGGCCATAGGGTGCACACGCAGGATACTGCTGTCCCCGAGGCGCTGCGGCCGGCGCTCAACGCCCTCAATGAGATCATAAGCCGGCACGCCCAGCCCTGACTGCGCGGTTGACTCTATTGCCGGTTTGTGTAAAACTATCCTCGCTGGCCAGGAGCCCGCTTCTGGCCACCATCTGCGTTCGTACTTTTTTGTGGGCCCACGAGCGACATCACGCGAGGTTGCTGCATGAGAATTGGCAAAGCAGTCATCACAGCCGCCGGCCGTAATCAGCGCACACTGCCGCTGCAGACACTGGTTGACCGTGACGGTGTGCAAAAGTCGGTGCTCTGCATCATTGTCGAGGAGGCGCTGCGCGCCGGCATCGAGGAAATCTGCGTCGTGGTCTGCCCCGGCGATGAGACGGCCTACGCAGCAGCGGCAGGCGACCATGCCCGGCGGCTGCAGTTTGTGCAGCAGACTGCCCCCCTCGGCTATGGGCACGCCGTGTACTGCGCGCGCGATTTCGTGGGCCGCGAGCCCTTTCTCCACCTGGTGGGCGATCACCTCTATGTGAGCCGCGAGGCCAAGGGCTGCGCCCAACAGCTGGTCGAGGTCGCTCAGGCAGAGGATTGCGCCGTTTCGGCGGTAGAGGCCACCCGCGAAAGCTTGCTCCCCTACTATGGCACCGTCGGCGGGCGGCGCATTCCCGGCCGCACCAACCTTTATCAGGTGGAAACCGTCATCGAAAAGCCCACGCCGACTCAAGCGGAGCAGACGCTCCTGGTACCGGGCCTGCGCGCCGGCCATTACCTGTGCTTCTTTGGCATGCACGTGCTCACCCCCACAGTGATGGACATCCTGGGCGCGCACATCCGGCAGGCGGGCGAGCGCGGCGGCGTGTGGCTGGCGCCGGCGCTGAATGAGCTGGCCGGCCACGAGCGTTACCTGGCGCAGGAGAAGCAGGGCTGGCGCTATGATGTGGGGGTCAAGTACGGCCTCTTTACCGCGCAGCTGGCCCTGGCGCTCAACGGCGCCGACCGGGACGAAGTGCTTTCGCAGATGCTGGAACTGCTGGCGATACGTAATGCATAACGTAATAAGTAAAGCGTAATAAGTAAAGCCGCTATTCCGGCGCGCCCGCTGCTTTGCATCGATTTCGCAGGGGCGAAGATCAGGAAAAGCGAAAAGCTCCACCATGAGGCAAAGTGCACTTTGCCGCTTAGCGACCTGACCTACTACGGTTTACTTATTACGGTTTACTTATTACGGTTTACTTATTACGGTTTACTTATTACGCCCCTTTGCGAGGTATGTCTTTGAGCGGACAACTCGTAACCATTATTACCTCTTCCGACCCGGCGGTGCGTAACCGATCGCTGGATGCCTTTTGCCGCTCGGCTTCGCTGCACGAACTGTTGGCGGAATGCGCGGAGTTGGACGGGCTGCGCCGTAGCAGCGATAACCTGTACGAGCGGGTGCGGGCGTGCTTCTTCCTGTATGCGATCCATCGCTTTCACCTGCCCCTGCGCGCCGAGTTGCAGGGCCGGGGCAAGATGCCCTTTGTGGGCTACACACACCTGTTGCAGCGCCGTTTTGAGGAGGCGATTGAGGTCTTTCTGCAGGCGCAGGAAACAGACGGCCCCGGTGATGCCATCTCCAGCGCGCTCGCGGCGAGCTATCATCGTCTGGGGTTCCAGACCCTGGCCGATCAGGTGCGGCGCAGCGTGCGCTCGGTGCGGGGCAACCAGTGGATGTTCCGCATGGGCCACCCGGCCGATCAGCCTCTGCGTGTGCGCCCCGAGCTGTTGCAGCGCACCGTTGACGGTCCCTATCCGCTCTTGCGCGAGTCGACCCCCGTGCGCATGGACCTCACCCACTCGGCCTGGAGCGATATTTTCTTCCTGGGCATGGATTACCCTGAAGGGGCGCGGGTGCTCAACGTCTCTATCGACCTCGGGGTGCGCGGACGCGACGCCTCGCCCCGGCCGCCGGTGGAGACCTATTTCCGGGTGATCGATGAGCCGTTGCTGCGCCTGACGTCGGTGGACCTGGCAACGACCGCCGATATTGCGAGCCTGGCGGAGGTTTTTGATTTTGCCAGGGACTATCTCGGCCTGCTCAAGGCGGCTGTTATTGCCTCCGGCCTGGTGCCGCCAGGTATCGAGGGGGCCGAGCAGAGCCTGGCCGATCTACTGGCCCGCCTGGTGGGGCCGGGGCGGGGCATCGAGATCGTTAGCTCGGTCAACGGCATCCCCAAGGGCTCGCGCCTGGCCGTCTCCACGAGCCTCCTGGCTTCGCTGATCGCAGTGTGCATGCGCGCCACCGGCCAGGCCGGCTCGCTCCAGGGCCCTCTGGCCGAGGCGGAGCGGCGGCTCGTGGCGGCGCGCGCGATCCTGGGCGAGTGGCTGGCCGGCTCCGGTGGGGGCTGGCAAGACTCGGGGGGCGTGTGGCCAGGGATGAAGGTCATTCAGGGGGTCCAGGCGACCGCCGAAGACCCGGAGTATGGCATCAGCCGGGGACGCCTGCTGCCCAGCCACCGCATTCTCACAACGGACGATGTGGCGCCCGAAACGCGCCGGCGCTTGCAGGAGTCCCTCGTGCTGGTGCATGGCGGCATGGCGCAGAACGTCGGGCCCATCCTGGAGATGGTCACGGAAAAGTACCTGCTGCGCTCCGAGGTCGAGTGGCAGGCGCGCCTGCAGGCCGGCGAGATCCTCGATGAGGTGTTGGGCCATCTGCGCGCTGGCGACGTACGGGCCATAGGCGCCTCGACTACACGCAACTTCCGTGGCCCCATCCAGGCCATCATCCCCTGGGCCTCGAACCTGTACACTGAGACGTTGATCGACCGGGTGCAGGCCGAATTCGGGCCGGATTTCTGGGGGTTCTGGATGCTGGGCGGCATGGCAGGCGGAGGCATGGGCTTTATCTTTTCCCCCGAGCGTAAGCCTGAGGCCCAGGAGCGGCTGCAGGCCATCATGGGCGAAACCAAACGTCGCCTGGAGCGGGCGCTGCCTTTTGCTATGGAGCCCGTCGTCTATGATTTTGCCATCAACGAGCGCGGCACGCACGCCGACCTGCTGACCGGCGACAGCGCCATCCTGCCGCCCGGCTACTATGCGCTCATTGTGCCCGCCTTGCTGCGCCAGGACCGCCGCCGTCTCAATTCCCTACGGCGCAGCGAGCTGGACCGCTTCGGTGCCGCCTGCCGCAGCAAACCAGAGCTGGCCGGCATGGTGCAGGTCCTCTTCGACCGTCTGTTGCCGCATACAGGCAGCGAGCTGGCGCCAGAGCAGGACCTGGAAACGCTGTTAAATGAATGCGGCTTTGACCGTGTGCAACACGAGCAGATCCGCGCCGACCTGCGCAGCGGGCGCATCGGCTTGGCCCAGAACCGCCTGCCCGTGAGCAGCGACATCCGCGACGTGACGGCCAATGATGTCTACGATGCCACACACGGCCTCCCGGAGGAGTACCGGGCCCTGGGGCAAGACGCCCTGGCCGCGGGGGCAGTGGCTGTCGTCTCGCTGGCCGCCGGCTCGGGCAGCCGCTGGACGCAAGGGGCCGGCGTGGTCAAGGCGCTGCACCCCTTCTGCAAGCTCGGCGGGCGGCACCGCACCTTCGTGGAAGTGCATCTGGCCAAGAGCCGCCGGGTTGGCCGGGCATGTGGGCACCCGCTGCCGCACATTTTCACCACCAGCTACCTGACCCACTCTGCCATGGCAGAATACCTGGCGCTGGAGGAAAACTATCACTACCCTGGGCCGCTGCTCCTTTCGCCCGGCCGCACCATTGGCCTGCGCCTTGTGCCCATGACGCGTGACCTGCGCTTTGCCTGGGAAGAAATGCCCCAGCAGCTCCTCGATGAGCAGGCGCAAAAGATGCGCGACTCGCTGCATGCCGCGCTCATCGACTGGGCGCGCTCCATGGGTGAAGGATCGGACTATACCGATAACGTCCCCCAGCAGTGCCTGCACCCGGTAGGCCACTGGTACGAACTGCCCAACCTGCTCAAGAACGGCATGCTGCAGCGCCTGCTGGGCGAGAACCCTAACCTGCGCTACCTGATGCTGCACAATATCGACACTGTGGGCGCTGATGTAGATGCGGGGCTCCTGGGCCTGCACATCGCCCGGCGTGCGCCCATCACCTTTGAGGTCATCACCCGTCGCATCGAGGACCGCGGCGGCGGCCTGGCGCGCGTGAACGGCCAGCTGCGCCTGCTGGAAGGCCTGGCCATGCCACGGGAGGAGGACGAATTCGCCCTCTCCTACTATAACTCAAACACCGCCTGGGTCGACATCGACCAGCTCCTGGCGGCCTTTGGGCTCTCCCGCGCCGACCTGGATAACGCCGAGCGCGTCAATGCAGCCGTGCGCGCCCTGGCCGCTCGCATGCCCACCTACGTCACCCTCAAGGATGTCAAGAAGCGCTGGGGCCACGGCCAGGAGGATATCTACCCCGTCGCCCAGTTCGAAAAGCTCTGGGGCGACATGACTTCCATCCCCGACTTGTGCCAGTTTGTCGTCGTGCCCCGGCTGCGCGGCCAGCAGCTTAAGGATCAGGCCCAGCTCGACGGCTGGCTGCGCGATGGCTCGGCAGCGTATGTGGAGAGTCTGTGCGAGTGGGAATAGGTATCACAGGCCATATTTCAGAGCAAGCTGCTCCGTCAGCCAGGGCAAGAGTCCCTGGTCTCTCAGATGCCTGGTGATGCGCTGCCAGTTGCACTTGCGCAGCATAGTGGGCTCGCGCAGGGCCTGCTGTGCCCCCACACAGGCGGCCAAGCCACCACTCCCCGGCTGGAAAGCCGGATTGCGCTCGTCGTAGAGCAGCACCGCATGCCCGTTCGCCGCCGATGCCGTGCCATCCGCCTGACGCCGGTCGCCAGGATGTTGCACACCAACGGGTAGTTCCGGTTGGGAGGCAAAAGGAGCATGACCGTGACCCCTTGCTTGGATCAAGCCCATTGGCTGGAACGTTGGGACCACATGCAGGCGCGCTACCTGGTAGCGCGGCAGGAGCGCTTTGACCTGATCGTGCGCCTGCTGCGGGATGTGCTCGGCGCGCCGACTCGGGTCGTGGACCTGGGCTGCGGCACCGGCTCGCTGATGGTCCCCATCCTGGAGGCTTTTCCGGGGGCCACCGTCTATGGCGTGGACCTGGACCCGGCCCTGCTCATATTGGCGCGCTCGCGCCTGGCCCCGTTTGGCCCGCGTGCACAAATCCGGCAGGCCGACCTGCGCAGTCCAGCCTGGCTGGAGGCGCTCGAGTTGCCCCTCGACGCCGCCGTCTCGGCAACGGCACTGCACTGGCTGAACTCAGGGCAAGTGGCAGCCCTTTACCGCGCCCTCAGCCAGGCGCTGCGGCCCGGCGGGCTCCTGCTCAACGCCGACCATGTAGCGAGCGGCTCCCCCGCCATCCAGTCGGCCTGGGAGCAGCATCGTGAGAGTGAGCGGGCCGCGCTCTGCGATCAGACGGCCGACGACTGGGACGGCTTCTGGCAGGCCTTTGCGCAGGCCGTGCCGCCCGAGGTCATGCAGGAGCGCGCGCGGCTGCTGGGCCCCTGGCAGGGGGTGGAAGAGGGCTTGCCCCTGGCCTGGCACCTGGATGCCCTGCGCGCCGCAGGGTTCGGCGCAGTCGACTGCTTCTGGCGGCGGGACTGCGATGCCGTCTATGGGGGCATCCGGAGGTAAAGCCCAAGTCGATGGTCCTGCTTCACCCCACAATCAGTTCCCGATCCTCCGATCCTCAACGGCCTTGACAAGTTGCGCAATGCTACCTTATACTGCAGTATAGGCTGCAGAGTCCATATCGTGACGGCGCATTGAGCGCCTTGAGTGCTGGAGGCAGATTGATGGCAAACATAGCGGTTGACCAGGAACGTCTGGCCGCTTTCTGCCGGCAGTATCACATTCGACGTCTGGCTCTTTTCGGATCCGTGCTGCGTGCAGACTTTGGCCCTACCAGCGACATTGATGTGCTGGTAGAGTTTGAGCCCGGGCATGTGCCGGGGCTTTTCGGTATCGCCCGCATGGAGCGCGAGTTGTCTGCGATCTTCGGCGGGCGCAAGATTGATCTGCGCACGGCCGATGACCTGAGCCGGTATTTCCGTTCGGATGTGCTGAGAGAAGCGGAGGTCCAGTATGCACAAGGCTGACCAGGTCCGCCTGCAACACATGCTCGATGCAGCACGTGAAGCCTTGGCATTCACACAAGGCCATACCAGAGCGGACCTGGATCGGGACCGCATGTTGGTGCTGGCACTGGTCAAAGAGATCGAGATCATCGGTGAGGCAGCCAATCAGGTATCGCAAACCACAAGGGAGTAGTTGCCAGCAGTTCCATGGGCGGATATCGTCGGCATGCGTCACCGGCTGATTCATGCCTATTTCGATATCAACCTGGATATTCTCTGGCAGACCGTGCAGCATGATATTCCCCCTCTGGTGATAGCGCTGGAACACGCGTTGATAGGGTAGCCAGCGGTAGCAGAGCGTGATCGTGCTCTGCCGGTGTTGAGGATGTCGGCGTTTCCTCTCCCGTATCAGAGGCAGCGCTTTTTCGGATTGTATCGGAATGTAGCCACTGAAGGTATCTCCTTGACGCCATAGAGCCCCACCAGGCTCAACTGCCCACAATTTCAAGCAGGCCGTCGATGACCTGCTCCAGCTCCTCGGGCGATACTCTGCCGAGCCTGCTGGTCAGGCGCTCGGTAGACAGAGTTCGCACCTGGCTGATTTTCACCCACGATCGTTTCGGCAAATCGCCCGAGGAGATCTCCAGGGTGAGGGGGAAGCCAGCCCTCTGCGGCTGACTGGTAATAGCGAGAGCGATTACCGTCCCTGAACGCTCATTGAAGACATCGTGACTGATGATGAGAACAGGGCGCATGCCTGCCTGCTCCCGACCACGCACAGGGTTCAGGTCGGCCCACCAGATATCTCCCCTCAGTATTCCGGCCACGCTGTGATCTCCTGATCCATGCCTTCCTCGGCGAGCGCCTGTTCCTCCTCAGGATCAAGCTTGGCGCACTCCTGAGCAAGCCGGCGGCGCCGCATACGGGAGAGCTTGTCTTCCAGCGCTTCCTGGATCGCTCTACTCCGATTCGGAAAAACCCGCTGCGCAACGAGTTGGTCGAGTTCCGCCAGGAGCTTGGTATCGATGGTAACGGCCACTTTCGAGCTTGCCATTTCATCACTCCTTCCCACAGGTATGATACCTAATCATACCACCGGATGCTGGTGCTGTCGAATCCCGCTCTGCACAATCCTCGATTTGCGCTCATTGTAGAAAGAGGCTATTATCAGTGCCCTTTGTGGTCCTTCGTGGCTTGGTGCCTTTGTAGTTTGGAATCCTCCTCCATTTGCAGAGCAGGTGCTGAGAGATGTCACACGTCATCGTCGAGGACCTGGTCAAGACCTTCCGCATCGCCGAGCGCGAGCCGGGCATCTGGGGGGCGCTGCGCGGCCTGGCCCAGCGCCGGTTCCGCACGGTGCGCGCGCTGGACCGCGTCTCGTTCAAGCTGGAGCCGGGCGAGCTGGTGGGCTATATCGGCCCCAACGGGGCCGGCAAATCCACGACCGTCAAGGTGCTGGCGGGCATCTTGGTGCCCGACTCCGGGCGCTGCGAGGTGCTGGGCCGGGTGCCCTGGCGCGAGCGCACGGCCAACGTGCAACAGATCTGCGTCGTGTTCGGCCAGCGCACCCAGCTCTGGTGGGACCTGCCGGTGGGCGAATCGTTCGACCTGCTGCGCGATATCTACCGCGTGCCGGCCGCCGATTACCGCAAAAAGCGGGATGAGCTGATCGGCCTGCTCACCCTCGAGCCACTGCTGGATGTGCCCGTGCGCCAACTCTCCCTGGGCCAGCGCATGCGCTGCGACCTGGCCGCCGCGCTGCTGCATTCGCCGGCCATCCTCTACCTCGACGAGCCTACCATCGGTCTCGATGCCATCAGCAAGCTCGCCGTGCGCGATTTCGTGCGCCGCCTGAACCGGCAGGAGGGCGTCACCGTCATCCTGACCACGCACGACATGGATGACATCGAGGCCCTCTGCTCGCGCGTGCTGGTCATCAGTCAGGGGCGCATCCTCTCCGATGGGTCGCTGGCCGGCCTGCGCGCCCAGGTCACGACCGAGCGCCGGCTGATCGTGGACCTGGTGGATGAGGCAGATTGGATGGAGGACCCCGATGCCGAGGTCATCCGCCGCGACGGCCGCCGGCTCTACCTGCGCTTCGACCCTGAGCGCATCCCGGCGGCGCAGCTCATCGCCCGGCTCACGAGCCGCTACGCCATCCAGGACCTCTACGTCGAGAACCCGCCCATCGAGGAGATCATCGCCCGCCTGTACAGGGGGCTGCCGGCATGAGGGCCTACCGGGCGCTCATTAGCGCGCGCTTTCGCATGCTGCTGCAGTACCGGGCGGCGGCCATCGGGGGCATCGGCACGCAGCTCTTTTTCGGGCTGGCCATGATCATGGCCTACGAGGCGTTCTACCGCTCCTCTTCCGCCGCCCAGCCCATGAGCTACCGCGATATCGTGACCTATGTCTGGCTGGGGCAGGCCTTTTTGGCCATGCTGCCCTGGAACGTCGACGCCGACCTGCGCGCCCTGATCCGCTCGGGTGCCGTGGCCTATGAGATGCTGCGGCCCATGGACCTCTACTGGGCCTGGTATTGCCGCGCCCTGGCCCTGCGCATCGCCCCCACCCTGCTGCGCGCCATTCCCGTCGTGACGCTGGCCATGCTCTTCCTGGGCATGCACCTGCCGCCCACGCCGGCCTCAGCAGCGGCCTGGGCGCTGGGCATGCTGGGCTCGCTCTTCCTGGGCTGCGCATTCACCATGCTGATGAACATCTCGTTGCTCTGGACGATCTCCGGCGAGGGCATCACCACCCTCATTCCAGCGTTGGTGCTTGTGTGCTCCGGCATGAACATTCCGCTGCCGCTCTTTCCAGCCTGGGCGCAGCGCATCCTCTACTGGCTGCCCTTCCGCGGGCTGATCGACGTGCCCTTTCGCCTTTACCTGGGCGAAATCCCGCCGGGCGAGGCCGGGCCGCTCTTCCTGCAGCAAATGGCCTGGACGGCGGCGCTGATCCTCGCCGGGCGCTGGCTGCTGAGCCGGGGCAAACGGCGCCTGATTGTGCAGGGAGGCTGACGATGCGCGACGCTCTCTACCTCTACGGGCGCTATATCTCGGCCTCGGTGCGCGGGCAGATGGCTTACAAGGCCTCGTTCATCATGCTCACGCTGGGGCATTTCGTGATCACGGGCATCGAGTTTATCACCATCATCGTGCTCTTTGCCCGCTTTGGCACGCTGGAGGGCTGGTCGATAGCCGAGGTTTCGGTCTTTTACGGTCTGGTCGCCATCACCTTTTCCCTCTCCGATGCCGCGGCGCGCGGGTTCGACCTTTTTGCCGACATGATCAAGGCGGGCGATTTCGACCGGCTGCTGGTGCGCCCGCGCGCCACAGCCCTGCAGCTCGCCGGGCAGGAGCTGACCCTGCGCCGCATCGGTCGCTTCACCCAGGGGCTCGTGGTGTTCCTGTGGGGCGCCTCGCAGTTGCACCTGGCCTGGAACGCCGCGCGCATCGCCCTCACCCTGGCAGCCATCCTCGGCGGCGCCTGCCTCTTCTACGGCATCATCGTGCTGCAGGCCACCCTGGCCTTTTGGACGACCGAGACCCTGGAGATCGTCAACTCGGTCACCTATGGCGGCGTGCAGACGACCCAGTACCCCCTCGCCATCTACCGGCAGGAGTTCCAGCGCTTTTTCACGTATGTCATCCCCCTGGCCTGCACCTGCTACTTTCCCATCGTCGCCATCCTCGGCCGGCCCGACCCCCTGGGCAGCCCCGAGTGGTTCCGCTGGGTCTCGCCGGCGGTGGGCGTGCTCTTTTTGGTGCTGAGCCTGCAGGTGTGGAAGGTGGGGGTGAGACACTATACGTCGACGGGGAGCTGAGAGCACGAAGGTCGCGAAGGGCCACGAAGAACGCGAAGGAATGCGCGCATTGGGCAGGGGGACTCTGGTCCCGGCAAGGCATCTCTGCCCCATCATAGGAGGATTCCTGACCATGCAAGTCTATCATCATCGCTGCGGGCTACAGCGCACACGGCAATGTCTGCAGGCAGGGCATTTGACCGTGGGCTTTATCGGCGGCTCGATCACAGACGGGCGAGCGTCCCACAACTGGCCCGAGCCGGTGAGCCGCTGGCTGGTGGAGCGCTTTCCGGGCGCGCGCATCCAGGTGGAGAATGCGGCCATCGGCGCGACGGGCAGCGACCTGGCCGTTTTCCGCGCCCAGCGCGACCTGATCGACCGCGGCTGCGACCTGGTGTTCATCGAGTTCGCCGTGAACGATTTTGGCGAGCCGGCGATCAAGCGGCGCCGCACCCGCGAGGGGCTGATCCGCAAGTTGCTGGCCGGCGAGGGGCGCGACCTGGTGTTGGTCTACACCTATATGCAGGATATGTACGCCGAGATGAGTGCCGGCGTAGTCCCCGCCTCCATCGCCGAGTTCGAGGCACTGGGCGAGCATTACGGCATCGGCTCGGTATGGATGGGCCTGCATGCTCTGCAGGAGGTGCAGGCCGGCCGCATGCGCTGGCAGGAGTGGCTGCCCGATGGGCTGCACCCGCAACATCGGGGCTCACTGAGCTATGCGCAGAGCGTCATCGCCTTTCTGGAGCGCGAGCTGATCACTGCACCCAGCGTACAGGCCCTGCCGGCAGGCGAGCAGCGCCCCGTGCCCCTGGACCCGCTGCACTGGGAGGGGGCCACACAGGTCCCCTTCTCGGCGGTGCAGTTGGAGGGACCCTGGATCGTGCGCCGCTGGCTGCTCAACCCCTGGATGGACCTGGTCCTCGACACCGCCGCGCCGGGCGCCCGGCTCAGCTTCGCCCTCAAAGGGCGCGCGCTGGCAATGGGCTTTGATTTCGGCGCCACCTCGGCCGAGTTCCGATACCGCATCGACGGCGGCGAATGGCAGACGAGCCTGCGCGACCGCCCCGCCTGGTGCGGCCCGGAGGGGTGGTACCGCCTGACCGTGCTGGCCGATGACCTTCCGCCCACCCGGCACGAGGTGGAGTTGGAGGTCATTCACGGCAACCGCCCCGAGTGCACCGGCACCGACTTTCGGCTGGCGCTGATCGGCGTGGTGCCATGAATACCCTGATGGCACTGGGAGGGTGAAGTCCCGGCCGAACCGCTGCTTTGACATGGCAATGATTCGTGCCAAAGCCAGATTCGCCATGCCGTAACGCCGGTTCGGCGGGAGCCTCGCCCTCCCAACGAAGCCAGGGCGAGCAGCGCCCACCTACCCCTGCACGTCGATCAAGATCTTGGCGAACTTGCCCGGCGCCGCGTCCCAATCGGCAAAGGCTTCGGCGGCGCGGGCGAAGGGGTAGACGGCGGTGATGAGCTCGGCAAAGGGCCGCTCGCGCCGCTCCAGCATGCGGATGACGGCCGGGAACTCACCCAGGGCATTGCGCGAGCCGAGGATATCGAGCTCCTTGCGCACAAACTCGGCGGTGTCGAACTCGACATTCTTCTTGGCATAGCCGATGCAGACCACCCGCCCCCCATAGCACACGGCATCGACGGCCTGCCGGTAGGTTTCGGGCAGGCCGACAGCCTCGATGCAGACGTTGGTTCCCTCACCCCCGGTGAGCGCGCGCGCCCGGGCAGGCGCGTCCTCCAACACAGTCTGGATGGTATGCTGCGCGCCAAAGCGCCGGGCTGTCTCCAGCTTGGCCTCATCCACATCGGCGGCAATGACCGTGGCCCCCTTGCGTGCCGCCGCGACAACCGCGCCCATGCCGATGGTGCCGCAGCCAAGGACGAGCACCGTGTCGGCCTCGCTCACGCGACCGCGGTTCGTGGCATGATAGCCCACACTCAACGGCTCCACCAGCGCCAGCTCTTGGGGCGAGAGCACCCGGCTCGTAAAGACCTTGTAGTAGGGCACCGCCAGGCGCTCAGTGAGGGCGCCGTCGCGCTGCACGCCCAGGGTCTGGTTGAACTGGCAAGTGTTGGTACGCCCTTCGCGGCAAGGCGGGCACAGGCCGCAGCTGGTGTAGGGAGAGAGCGTGACGGGTGCCCCCACCTCGACCCGTTCCGGCACGCGCGCCCCCCGGGCGATGATGCGCCCACTGACCTCATGGCCCGGGACGCGCGGGTAGCTCACGAGGGTCGATGCGCCGCGGTAGGAGCTGAGGTCGGTGCCGCAGAGGCCCACATAGCGCACCTCCACCAGCACATCCTCCGGCCCCAACTCAGGCTCAGGGACCTCCGTCATCACGATATGACCGGGTTCAGTCAAGCGAATAGCCTTCATATGAGGCACCTCTTTACATCACAGGGCAAAGTCTTCGGCTAACACGGGAGCAACACGGGCCACCGGCCCGTCTCTACAGGCAGCCGTGCGAGCCAAGTCGCATCAGCAATCTGCTCACAGCAACTCTACGCTGACCATCTGGTGCCCAACCACTTTGGGCACCGTGAACTCGATACGCCCACCCGCCTGCGCGTAGGGCAGCGACTGCCCGCCGGGCACGCAGCGCACCGCTGCGACTTGGCCGGGAGTGCGCAGCGAGATGGTGAGATCGTAAAGGGGGATTACGTCCTCGATGATATCGATCTCCTGTGCGCGCCGCTCGGGGATGTAGTGCAACAGGTGCAGCACCCGGCGCCGCTCGGCGGCCTGCTCGTTGACCGCGGCCAGCACGGTGCTCGGCCCATTGTGGCGCAGCAGGGGCTCGGGCAGGAGCAGGCCCAGCGCATTGAGGAAGAGCTGCCTGCACCAGCGCGGTGCGCTCTGGCCGTATAGGGTAAAGAGGGGATGGGCGAAATAGATCGCGTTTCCCTGGCGCACGATGGCCGGGTAGCCCGGCTGGCCCGAGGAGGGCGTCTGCAGGTGCGAGCAAAAGTGCTTGTAGGTACGGTCGAAATAGGAGAGCACGGTCGGGGCCAGCACCTCGGCGCCGGGGCAGGCGGTGACCTCCACCCCTTTGCGGTACATGGCGTGCTCGGTGGGGGGCAGACCCTGGCCGATGGCGCCCTGGGGCAGGATGTAATCGCAGTAGGCGTGGCGGGGGAGGTCCCGCCCGCGCGCGAGCCGGCCATCGAGGGTGCGGGCAGGGTTGGGGCTCAATGTCACGCCCAGCGCCGGCAGAAAGGCTGTCTGCTCCGGGTTCAACCCCGACTCGAAGGAGGCGATCAGCTTGCCGCCCGCGGCCAGGTAACGCTCCAGCTTCTGCGCCAGCTCGGGCGAGACGGGGATACGGTCGGGCAGCACCAGGATCCGGTAGCGGCCCAGGTCGCTCTGGGAATCGATCACGTCGTACTGGTGACCGGCCTCGTCGAGCATGCGCGTCACACCGATCAGCGCCTGCGGCAAGCTCCCCACCGCGGCGCCGTAGAATTCCTCCGGCGTGAATACACCGATATCTACCACGGGCCGCGCCCCCCGGCACCAGGGCTCCTTACGCTCCACCTCGCGGTATACGGAGCCGATCAGATCGTAGACATAGGGATCGATCCGGCCGGAGGGATGAAGCTGATCGCCCACACCGACCTTGGCGCCCAGCGCCAGCATGCGGAAGCACTCGTACTGCAGCGCCGCCGGGTTCTTGAAGGAGTGAAAGTCGCCCCAGGTTGTGTGAAACTTGCCGGTGTAGCCCAAGCAGTCGAGCCCCAGGTTGCGCGCATAGCGCATGGTGATGGGGAAATGCTGGTAGCCCCAGCCGCCGGAGGGCAGGGTCTCCAGCTCAAAATGGCTATAGGCGGCAGCGACCTCCCGGTGACGCGTGCCGATGTGCCCGGCGTTGTAATAGATGGAGCATTCGGAGTTCAGCCGGCGGATAAAGGCAGTCATATCGCGCTTGAACTCGTTGATCGTCTCCAGGGCAAAGCGCTCGCGCGCCGCCGCATCGGCGGGATCGAGGCCCCGGGCCTCCATCGCGGCGCGGCAATAGCGGCAGGCGCAGGGCGTGGGCATGACGATATCGAAAAAGAGGCCGTCGGTAGGCAGCATCTCCAGGATTTCCTGCACGTGCGTCTTGAGGAAATCACGGTAGGGCGAGTTGACGCACAGCCGCCGGTAAAAGCCGGGCTCGAAGGGCGGCGTGCCGATGATGCAGCCATGCTCATCGAGGCAGAGCCATTCCGGGTGCTCGTTGGCCGTATAATGGTCCCACTGCACCGTGGTGTAGATGGGCACGCGGATGTCGCGGGCGTGGCAGGCGGCGATCTGCTCGCGCAGCAGGTCGCGCGTCAGGGTCGGGTGGCGCCGCTCGGGGAAGGCATGGCTATCAAAGTACAGCCAGCCATGGTGACAGCGGGCGAAGCAGGTGATCGAGTTCACCCGCGCGCGCTCCAGGGTTGAGGCGAATTCGTCGGGGTCAAAGGCCGCGCCGACGGCTGGAATGTCCTCGCTGGTATGAAAGTCGAGATGGACCCAACGGAAACGAAGCTCAGGGTTTGCCAAGATACACCTCCTATCAGACGATCTCCAGGTAATCGCGGTCGGGCAGGGGCGGGAAGGGCGCCGCCGGCAGCGTCTGGTACCAATAGGCGACCGAGGCGATATCGTCCTGCAGGGGCAGGTAGCGCCCGCCGCTGCGCCAACCGAGGGCCTGCAGGGTCACGCGCAGATCCTGCTCAAAGCGGATGGGGTCCATGATATGCCAGCGATACATGCCGAAACGCTGCTGCGAGTGGTAGAGGCCGTCGGGGCGGATGACCTGGTGCATGCCCATGTAGGGTGTGGAGTAGGTGACGTATTGCCCGTCGACATCCCAGTTGTAGGAGCCCCCGAAATAGTCCTCGGTGCCCGTGCCGCAGACCGTGGGGTACTCGCCGTCACCATCAATATAGAATTTGATCTCGCCCTCGCCCCACCAGCCGCCATTGTTCACGCCATAGGCCAGGTAAGTGCCCACATAGTGCCCCATGCCGCGCACGCCATCCAGGATGGTGTAGACAGCCTTGTAGGGCAGCGGGTTCACCCGGCGGAACTGGGCGTGAAAATAGGCCACGTCCGCGGGGAGGTCAGTAAGGGTATAGTTGATCTGGTAGTAGCAGTTCACCTTCTCGGCCAGGCGGTTCTCCAGCGTCATACGGCAATGGCAGCGGAAGGGCATCTCCCAGAAACAGTTAAAGCCGCGGTTGGGGTTCACGGCCACAGCCAGGGAACTCACCTGGGCAAAGCCGCCCCAGCCTGCGGCGAAGAAATCGCCGATGGGGCACTCGACCGAGGGCTGCTCTTGCCCGTCCCAGTAGATGCGCAGGATGGCTTCGCGGCTGTGATCGCGGCAGCAGGTGCCGCCGAACCACATACTCTGGATGGCGCCCGGGCCGTCGATCTCGGCCAGGGTAAAGGACGCGCCGGGCGCAATCTCGACGCTGGGCGAGAGCTTCCAACCCGGCCCCAGGTCGCGGGCGCAGCTCGAGCCGGTGCCCGCGGTGGCGCGGCCGCCCTGGCCCTTTTCGCCGGTCGGGTTCTCGGCGCTGATGGAGCGCGTGCGCGCGTGCGAGAGGCGCGCCAGGTTGCCCAGGCTCAGGCCCAGGCCGTTGTAGGTGATATCCATGCGATACCTCCATGTTGTGCGATCCACGACTCTTGTATCATAGCCTGTTCTTCCCCTGGGCAAAAATGGCCCAGGCCTCCTCCTGGGCTAAGACTGCCAGCAGCCGGCTTTTGTGCTGCGCGTTCACCCGGCATGATCCCTTTATAGGGGGTGGAGGCGGCAGAGCGTACAGCCCGGCGTTGGCCAGAACACTCCGGCAACTGGCCCAGGAGGTAAGAAGCCGCCTGACAGCCGACGTTTCACCCTTGCAAAGGCCAAACCCCTTGTGCCGGCCCATGAAAACGAGTATCATATGCCCATGAATAGGACACCCAACCAATTGAACCTCGCCCATGGGCCGCTGCCCTACCCGGCCTTTTTGCCCGACGCGACGCTGGCCGTCGTGCGGGCGGTGGATTCGGCCGATCTGGAGGCCTGCGGCATTGCGGGCGTGGTGATGAACACCTTTCACCTGATGCAGCGGCCGGGCTCCTCCACCATCCAGGCCCTGGGGGGGCTGCACACCATGGCTGGCTGGCCGCACCCCATCGTGACCGATTCGGGCGGCTTTCAGGCCTATTCGCTGATCCGTCAGAACCCACGCTACGGCAAGCTCTCGGATCGGGGCATCACCTTCCAGCCCGAGGGCGCGGCGCGCAAATATCAGCTCACGCCGGAAAAGAGCGTGCAACTGCAGCTGGCCTACGGCGCCGATATCGTCATCTGCCTCGATGATTGCACTAGCGTCGAGGCGGCGCCCGACGTGCAGGAAGAAGCGGTGCGGCGCACCGTGGCCTGGGCCCAGCGCGGCAAGCAGGAGTTTGAGCGCATCACGGCGCAAAAGGGGCTCTCGCCAGAGGAGCGACCGCTGCTCTTCGCCGTGATTCAGGGCGGGGGGTCGCGCGAGTTGCGCTGGCGCTGCGCCGGGGAATTGCAGGAGATCGGCTTTGACGGTTTCGGCTTTGGCGGCTGGCCGCTAGACGAGCAGGGCCGCCTGCTGAGCGATATCGTGGCCTATACGCGGGAGCTGGTGCCGGCGCATCTGCCCATGCACGCGCTGGGCATCGGCCACCCGGCGAATGTCGTCGAGTGCGCCCGTATGGGCTACCAGATCTTCGACAGCGCCCTGCCTACCCGCGACGCGCGCCACGGCCGCCTGTACGTCCTGGCGACGGAGCCAAGCCCGGAGAGCGCCGTATCTTATATCTATATCAATGACAGCCGGCACATCAAGGCGACAGCGCCCATCGACCCAGCCTGCGACTGCCCGACCTGTCGGCGCTATTCGCTGGGCTATCTGCATCACCTGTTCAAAGTGGGCGACGCCAGCTTCTTGCGGCTGGCCACGCTGCACAACCTGCGCGTCATGACGCGGCTGACCGCGTGGCTGCGGGAGCGGCTCTATGGCTGAGGCGGACCTCGACGCCCTGCAGGCCGCCGTGCTGAGCAGTCGCAAGTACGCCCAGGTCGCGCCGGACCTGGTGCGGAGCCTGGGCGCGTGCGAACTCACCAAACGCCGCAACATGCGCGAGGCGATCAAAGCCACCAAAGACAGGCTGCACCAGATAGCCGGCGCTTACCTGGAGCGCCCGCCCGATTACGCTCGCTGGCTGGGCCAACTGGAGCAGGCGCAGGCGGAGGGCCCCGAAGCCCTGCGCGCCGCCTGCCGGCGCATCATGGCGGCCCACGCCTCCGCGCGCGAGCGGTTGGGCATTTTGGACCGGTTCTACGCCGAGACGCTCCGCGATCTCCCCCCCATCCGCCGCGTGCTGGATATCGCCTGTGGGCTCAACCCCCTGGCCATCCCCTGGATGCCCCTGGCGCCGGGCGCGGAGTATTACGCCTATGACATCTACCGCGACCTGGCGGACTTTTGCCGCCGCTGGCTGGCGCTGCTGGGGCTGGCCGGGGGTGCGGAGGCCTGCGACATCCTGGCGAACATCCCGCGGCAGGAGGCCGACCTGGCGCTCGTGCTCAAGGCGCTGCCCTGCCTGGAGCAGATCGACAAAGAGGCCGGGCGTCAGTTGCTGGAGCGCCTCCGCGCCCGCTACCTGCTCGTCTCCTTTCCCGTGCGCAGCCTCGGCGGCGTGAGCAAAGGCATGCCCACCACCTATGAGGCTCACTTTCAGGAGTTGGTCGCCGGCCATCCCTGGCGTGTGCAGCGCTTCTCCTTCCCCAGCGAGCTGGCGTTCTTGGTGGACAAGAGAGCATAGCGACAATCGCCTGTATGGGAGGGCCAAGCTCCTGCTGAGTGGCTCAAGGTCCAGGGGATCCCATCAGCGTTCAGAAGCCTGGCCTGCACATGGAGCGCCGGCGGCCGGCGCAGGCCCTCGTAGTGGCGGGCTTTAGCCGCTCAAGCCGGTTGATCAGGCCCGTCCCCTGGGGCAGCGTCGCTCAACACTTTGCGCACTCGAGCAGGTTGAGCGGCTAAAGCCCGCCACTACGACAGGAGTGTCAGCTGGCGCCCATATGATGTTGGATACCATGGTATGCTCGGAATGACAGGGCGGCGAGGCGCAGGCCAAGCTTCTGAGCAGTGGCTCAAGGTCCATGGGATCCTATCACCGTTCAGAAGCCTGGCCTGTACATGGAGCGCCGGCGGCCTTGGCGAGGGAACTCCATCCACTCGACTTTAGGAATTTGTGGTATAATGAGGTCAACGTTATCCGCCACGTCTGTTTTCACTCAGCCCTGGAGGGATTCCAACCCATGACCAAGATTGCGTTCATCGGCGCAGGCAGCCTTGGCTTCACCCGTGGCCTCGTGCGAGACATCCTCACCTTTCCCCGCCTCAAGGATGCGACGCTCTCGTTGATGGATATTGACGCAGAGCGGCTCGAGTTTGCGCAAAAGAGCGTCCAGCGCATCGTTGACCTGGGCCAATACCCGGCCAAGGTCGAGGCCACAATGGACCGCGCCAAAGCCCTTGACGGCGCCGACGCAGTGCTCGTGACCATCCTCGTAGGCCACACCAATGTGTGGCAGAGCGATATTCTCATCCCGGAGAAATATGGGGTCAGCATTAACGTGGGCGACACGCGCGGCCCCTCGGGCATCTTCCGCGCCCTGCGCACCATCCCGGTGATGCTCGGCATCGCGCACGATATGGAGCGCTACTGCCCCCATGCCACGATGCTGAACTATACCAACCCTATGGCCATGCTCTGCCGGGCCATGCAGCGCGAGACCAAGATCAAGCTGACCGGCCTCTGCCACAGCGTGCAGGGGACGGCTGAGATGCTGGCCAAGTGGATCGGCGCGCCGATGGAGGAGATCACCTATACCTGCGCCGGCATCAATCACCAGGCCTGGTACATCAAGTACGAGTGGAACGGGCAGGACGCCTACCCGCTCATCCGCAAGGCCGTCACCGAGCGCCCCGAGATCTATAACGAAGAGATCGTGCGCAACGAGCTGTTCCTGGCGTTCGACTATTACGTGACCGAGTCCAGCGGGCACAACTCAGAGTATGTCGCCTGGTTCCGCAAACGGCCCGACCTGATCGAAAAGTACTGCACGCACGGCACCGGCTGGAACCCGGGCGAGCATGCCTACATCCTGAAGGAATACCGCAAGACCGAGGACACCTGGAAGGACAAGGCCAAAGAGTGGTTCGCTGCGGATCATCCCATCTCGCTGGCGCGCGGCCACGAGTATGCGGCCTCGATCATCAACGCCCTGCAGGGCGGCGAGCCCTTCCAGTTCAACGGCAACGTGCCCAACAACGGCCTGATCTCGAACCTGCCACAGGGCGCCTGCGTCGAGGTCCCTGTATGGGCCAGCAAGAAGGGCCTGGAGGCCGTGCATGTGGGCGCCCTGCCCCCGCAGTGCGCGACCATCACCGGCCTCAGCGCCAACATCGAGGAGATGGCAGTCGAGGCGGCCCTCACCGGCGACCCGCGCCTGGCCTTCCAGGCCATCTGCAACGACCCCCTGACCGGCGCCGTGCTCTCGCTGGCTGAGATCAAGCAGATGGTCAACGAGATGTTCGAAGCCAACATCGCCCATCTGCCGCAGTTCCGGCACTTTAAGATCGACTCGTAGAACCTGAAACACAAAGGGTAGAGCATAGGGCCATCACACAGGGTGTGTGAGTATCCCGTTAACGAGCCGCATCACTCTGTGAGCGCTCGCTGAGGCAACACACGCTGTCATATGATGGCCTTATGTTCTGCCCTTCGTAAGATGGCTCATGGGGATCCGGAGGAGGTGCTGTGGAAGACTACAGACTCTCTCATCTAGAGCCAGGTAAAGGACGCTCTTACCATCGGGCTTTCACGGATAACCCCTACCGTGCTATGGTCTGGTCCCTCGAACAACAGGTGTTGTGCAACATTCTTGCATCCGGGTATGTGAGCCAACCGATTCGCTTGCTTGACTTTGCCTGTGGAACAGGGCGCATCCTTGGTTTCCTGGAGGGCAAAGTGTCGGAAGCAACGGGTGTAGATATCTCCGACTCAATGCTGGATGTCGCCCGCAAGCATATTTCGTCCGCAGAGATCATCAAGGCAGATCTTACCCGTCAGGATGTTCTTCGCGACAGAACCTTCAATCTCATTACCGCCTTCCGCTTCTTCGCCAATGCGCAGCCCGAGCTTCGCCGAGAGGCCATGCGCGTGTTGCAGAGCCACCTGGAGCCGAACGGCTGCCTGGTCTTCAACAACCACAGAAACCGGGGGAACCTGACGGATCATCTCACCGGTCCCATCTGGCCCATCAAGTACCATGAACGAATGGGGCATGATGAGGTGATAGCATTGCTGGAAGATGCCGATATGAAAATAGTGGCCAAGTACCATATTGGCCTGTTGCCCTTCATCGAGTCGCGGCCCTTGCTGCCTTGCAGCTGGTTGGCGCCCCTGGAGCGGTGCTTCATGTCCCTTCATTCTGAGTTGCTCTGTCGGCTTTCGCAGAATATCATCTACGTGTGTGCGCGCACATAGGCAGGGCCCCTGCAAGAAGGCGGACAATTCTGGCGCATGTTGCATACCCACATCTCTGAAAGGAGCGAGTTTCGTGGAGTTAAGGGCGCGCTATCGGGGCAGCCTGTTGGGCCTGGCTGCGGGTGATGCTCTGGGTACGACGATCGAGTTCAGCCGGCCCGGCAGCTTCAAGCCATTGAAAGACATCGTCGGCGGGGGACCCTTCCGCCTCAAGCCGGGCGAGTGGACCGATGATACATCCATGGCCCTTTGCCTGGCCGCCAGCCTGGTAGAGCGGCGCTGCTTTGACCCGCTGGATCAACTCGGTCGCTATGTGCGCTGGTGGCGTGAGGGCTATATGGCGTCGAACGGGCGTTGTTTCGATATGGGCAACACGGTACGGGCCGCACTGGAGCGTTTTGAACAGACGAGCGAGCCCTATTGCGCCGCCTCAGGGCCCAGGTCGTCGGGCAATGGCTCGTTGATGCGCCTGGCGCCGGTGCCGCTGGCCTTTGCGCCTCAACCCGCCCAGGCCATTGAGATGGCGGCGGATAGCTCGCGCACCACCCACTGCACCGCCGCCTGCGTCGACGCCTGCCGCTACATGGCCGGGCTCATCGTGGGGGCGCTGGCCGGCACCAGCAAAGACGAGTTGCTGGCCGAGCGCTACTCGCCTATCCCGGGCTACTGGGCCGAGCACCCGTTGATGGGCGAGATCGACGCCGTGGCCGCCGGCTCGTTCAAGCGCCGCCAGCCGCCCGAGGTCCGGGGCTCGGGCTATGTGGTTGAGTCGCTCGAGGCGGCGCTCTGGGCCTTTTACCACGGCAACTCTTTCAAAGAGGGATGCCTGTTGGCCGTAAATCTGGGCGACGACGCTGATACCACCGGGGCCATCTACGGCCAGCTCGCCGGCGCCTACTATGGCGAGGAGGGGATCCCCGCCGCCTGGCGGGCCAAACTGGCGCTCCGTGAGACGATCGAATCGCTGGCCGATGGGCTGTTCGCCCTGGCGCAGGAAACGCCCGCTACAGATTAGCCGCCCGCGGCCGCCCTGTTCCGGGCACAACGCGCCTATGAAAACGGGGCCGGTCTCGCGCAGAGATGCCAAGCCGCTGACATGACCTATCACCCTTCTTCCTCTGCGCGAGATATCGCCCAAGTGCTATTCTCACATCAAGGAATGGATCACCCTGATCATGAAGATTCAGATCCGGCCGATGGCCGTTGCGGATGCCGCAGCGGTGACTGTGCTCTACACTCAGCTGGGCTACCCGGCTTCGACTGCCGAAATGGAGCGCCGCATCCAACGGCTGGTTGGGAGCGACAACCACATTGCCCTGGTGGCCGAGGACGCCTCGGGCCGGGTGATCGGCTGCATTCAGGTGCAGGGGCAGCACCTGCTGGAATACCGTCCCTTTGCGGAGATCGCCGGTGTGGTGGTAGACGAGGCTTGCCGCGGGCAGGGGGTGGGGAAGGCGCTCCTAGCCGGCGCAGAGGACTGGGCGCGGGAGCAGGGCTATCCCCGGTTGCTGGTGCACACCAATACGATCCGCACACGCGCCCATCGCTTCTACGAGCGAGAGGGATACAGGGTCGAGAAATCGCAGTACGTATTCAGCAAGGAGTTGCTTCCGACGTCCTTTGAAAGCTGAGTCCAGCAGCCCCGCAGCCGGGCTGAGGAATTGATCGACGATCCGCGGGAGGGCATCCTGCGCTACATCGGCTATGGTTACCTGCAGGCGGCGCCCCCGCGCGCCATGCATCCTGAGTGAACCCGGGCAGCTTCTGGCCCGGCGTGATGGCGACCTGCCGTGTGAGAAGGAGCTTGTCGGGAGGGATCTATGGCCGTCTACGATACGCACGTCCCCAGTCCTCTGGTGGAGGAGAACGTCTTTCGCTCGCAGCCGCGTGAGGAGGCGCCCCTGCCCACGTTCGAGCAGGCGCAGGCCCTGCTGCCACAGCCAGAGTGGCAGGGGCACGAGGCCGCGATCGACTGCTACTGGAAGGTGTGGCAGCTCGCCTTCCGCAATCTGCGCCGCCCCACAGCCGGGAACGGCTTTGTCGCCAACTATATCGATACCGCGTTCAACAACTGCCTGTTCATGTGGGATTCGGCCTTTATCCTGCTCTTTGCGCGCTATGGGCGGCGCGCGTTCAACTTTCAGCGCACGCTGGACAATCTCTACGCCAAGCAACACGCCGATGGGTTCATCTGCCGTGAGATCCGCGAGGCGGACGGGCAGGATTGCTTCGAGCGCTTTGACCCGGCAAGCACCGGTCCCAACGTGATGCCCTGGACCGAGTGGGAGTATTTCGAGCTCTCGGGCGACCGCGAGCGGGTGCGCCATGTGCTGCCCGTCCTGGCTGCCTACCATCGCTGGCTGCGCGAATACCGCACCTGGCCTGACGGCAGTTACTGGACCTCCGGCTGGGGCTGCGGCATGGACAATCAGCCCCGCGTGCCGCCCGACCGCAATCCGGCGCTCAGCCACGGGCACCGCGCCTGGATCGATGCCTGCCTGCAACAGGCCCTCTCGGCGCGATTGCTGGCGATGATGGCCACGGTAGTGGGGCGCGAGGGCGAGATGGCCGATTTCGCCGCCGAGGCGGAACAATTGGCCCGCACGGTGAACGAGCATATGTGGGATGAAGGCTCGGCTTTTTACTATGACCGCAAGCCCGACGGCTCCCTGGCTGATGTCAAGACTATCGGTGCCTACTGGGCGCTTTTGGCGGGCGTGACACCGCCGGAGCGGGTGCAACGCTTTGTCGCCCACCTGGAGAACGAGGCCGAGTTCAAGCGGCCGCATCGCGTGCCTTCCCTGGCCGCCGATCACCCCGCCTACCAGGCCGACGGCGGTTACTGGCTGGGCGGCGTGTGGGCGCCGACGAACTATATGGTGCTGCGTGGCCTGACCCGCGTGGGCAGCGACGCCCTGGCCCACGAGATCGCACGCAATCATCTGGATAACGTGGTGCGCGTGTTCCAGCAAACCGGCACGGTGTGGGAGAACTACTCGCCGGAGGGCGCTGCTCCGGGCAAGCCGGCCAAGCCCGATTTCGTCGGCTGGACGGGCCTGCCGCCGGTCGCGGCACTCCTGGAGTATGTCTTTGGCCTGCGCCCCGACGTGCCCCGTAGCCGCCTGGTGTGGGATGTACGCCTGCTGGAGGCTCACGGCGTGCGGCAGTACCCCTTTGGCCAGAATGGGCTGCTCCACTTGCACTGCGCAGCCCGCGCCTCGGCAGCGGAAAAACCCGTCATCGAAGCTCATTCCACCGTGCCTCTGGACCTGGAAGTCCGGTGGACCGGCGGGGCAGAGACCCTCCACGTGATACGTGATAGTGATGCGTGAGCCGCAAGGCCGCCATGCCGCGGCGTCGCTACACAGCGGCTAGCCGTTCGCGAGGCGAGCCGGCGGCGCTGATACAGGGTGGGGTGCGCGATTTCCTGGCGCTCAACAGGGTCGAGGTGCTGCCGTGGGATTGCTGCCCGGCCATGCTCGACCCTGAGCAGGCGCTCTCCGCCGAAGATATGGCCCTCTCGGACCAATCAGCCCCCCCCATACCCCGCTGTTTTGCGTTCTTTCAATCCTATGCTAAACTGACGCTCTCTCCGGGTCACTGCAGACCCAGGCAAGATCCCACGTAGGGATGCCATCTTTACCCGCCGAGGCGCGCTGAGCCAACAGCCTGCACGGGCCATCGAGGCCCAGGCTCATCCACCCACATGTGCATATGGCCCCCTCCTCGCTTTGCGGCCGCGCCTCTCAGACACAAGAAGGAGCCCCGAGCAAAATGGCGTCTGCTCGCACTCATTTGCGGCCCTCCGTTGCCGGCCTCCTCGTGACCGCGCTGCTCACCCTCTGCCTCACCGCCGTGCCGTCTGTGCAAGCTGCCGGGAGC
>DAOTVS010000107.1:0-19709 GCA_034436375.1 Anaerolineae bacterium
GCACGTCCGATGGAACTCGGCCACCCCTCATCGACATCTCACTGGCGTAGCGGTCAGCCGCCTGGCCATTCAGGTCATAGACCCAGACCGTCTCGATCTCCCTGACCCCACACACTGCCTCCAACTGGGTTCGGCCCTGGACGCCTGCGCCGAAGATGGCCACGACCCGCGCGTCAGGCCTGGCCAGATGACGGGTGGCCACGCCAGAGGCAGCACCCGTGCGCAGGGCCGTGAGATACCCCCCTTCCATGATCGCCAGAGTCTCTCCCGTACTCGGATCACTCACGACAAGCACCGCCTGCACGGTCGCCTTTCCAGACTCGGGGTTGTGTGGGAATGTGCTCACGATCTTGGCACCCAAGGCGGCGGATGTCGGCAGATACGCAGGCATGTAGTGAATCGCAGCGTTCTGTTCTGGGACAGGGAGCGACAGCCGCACGGGCGCATAGGCTTTGCCAGTCGACAAGGCGATGAACGCCCCTTCGACAGCCTCGATGGCGTCAACCATGCCGACAGCCTGCTGCACATCGTGACGGCTAAGAAACAGAGCCATGAGTTTCCTCCGCAGTACTGGCTGGGTTCAGCCTCGAGATTGCACCTCGATGACCGGCCGTGGTCCACGACTGCCGCGCGCTCTTCCTGCTGGCGGATCCGCCACACGGCGGGTGTCATCAGCGCCGGTAGCTGTGCTCAAGCATCTCAAGAATCTCATTGTGGGTGGCCACGCGCGGGTTATTCCGGTAGTCAGGCAACACCTGGCTTCGGTCTGCGATTGCCACCAGGTCGTCCCCTGTCACCCGCAGACCCTCCAGGCTCAGCCACATGCCGATCCTCTTGAGCAGCCCGTCGATCTCGTCGCAGGCCCTCTCGGCCGCCACAGCATCCGGCACCCCTTTGAGTTCCGCGTTCAGGATGCGGCCCACAGTCGCGAAGCGCTCGATGGCATACCGATAGGTGTAGCGCGTGAACTCGGGATAGATCACGGCCAATGCCTCGCCATGCGTCACATGCGGGCAGCACCCACCGATGGCCATGCCGATGCCGTGGGGCAGCGTCACGCCGGCGTTGGCGATGCACAAGCCCGCCAAGGAGTCTGCCCATGCCATCCCCTCGCGCGCGTCGACATCCGTACCATCGTCAACTGCTCGGGGCAGGTACCTGGCAACCAAGCGAATAGCCTCCAACGCCAATAGGTCCGTATACGGAGAGGCGTTGATGTGCAAAAAGCTCTCAAAGGCGTGGCAGAAGACATCAAAGCCGGTCGATGCAGTCACGTGGCGGGGCACTGAAATCATCAGCTCTGGGTCGACAATGCCCACCCTGGCATACACGTGGCTGTTGTAGATGGCCGACTTGTCCTTCAGTGCAGGATTGGTTAGCACCGCCACCTGTGTCACATGAGAACCGGTACCTGAGGTCGTGGTGATCGCAACGATGGGGAGAGTGTTGTCCGTCGGCTGCGTCTCGCTGCACCAGCGATAGTCCCACGCAGTACCGGGGTGCGTGGCCTCGACGGCGATGGCCTTGGCCGTATCCATGCTTGAGCCGCCACCGACGGCCACAACCACCTCAGCCCCGAAAGCCTTGGCCATGCCAGCACCTGCACTGATGCAATCCGTAGTTGGGTTGGGGACAACCCCCGAGAAATGCTCCACTGTGACCCCAGCATCCACCAGATAGCGCTTCACGCGATCGAACAGTGCGGCTCGCGCACCATCGGCCGGCCCGGTCACGAGAAGGCAGCGCTTACCATAGCGGGCAACCACTTCTCCGGATTCCTTCAGACGACCGCGGCCAAAACGGATCTCGGTAGGCTGAAAGTACGCAAAGGGCTTGATCCCTTTCGTTCTCTTCATAGTCATAGCTCGATCATCACCTTCATATACTTGCCACCCGACGAATCGATTGCCTCATACGCTTTCAGATAGTCGCCAAAACTGAAGCGGTGAGTGATCATCTTATCCAGGCAGAGCTTGCCGCCTGCCACCAGCTCGATGGCACGAAGGTAATCCTTCTTCTGGTACATCAGCGTGCCCAGCAGACTCAGCTCGCGGTCCTGCACCAGGCCCAGGTCGACTTGTGGCTTCTGGGCGAATACACCCACCACCACGATGGTGCTGCCCTTGCGCGCATGGGTCACCGCCTGACTGATGGTGTCTTGCACGCCCACGCACTCGAGGATCAGGTCGGCTTTATCCGCGCCAAAGTGCTGCAACAGCGCCTGGCCGAGGTCCTCCTCCTGCGGATTGACCACCAGCTTCACCCCGCACTCGATCGCCTTCTTCAGCTTGTAGTCGCTCACGTCGGTGATCATCACCTTGTTCGCGCCCGACGCGGCAGCCACCTGTGCCACCAGGTTGCCGATGGTCCCTGCTCCAAGCACCAGCACGTTCAGCCCTTCCACGGAGCCATACCGCGACAGGGCATGCACCGCCACCGAAACCGGCTCGATCATTGCCGCCTGGTCGATGGAGATCGATTCGGGCAGCTTCAAGACCATTTCCGCCCGCACCGGGAAGAAATCCTGCGCTGCGCCGTTGGTCTGAAAGCCCATCACCTTGAGAGAATCGCAGATGTGGTACATGCCGTGGCGGCAGGGGTAGCACTTGCCGCAGGTTACCTGAGGCATAAAGACCACCTTGTCGCCCGGTGCGAAACCGCGCACACCCTCCCCCAGCTCGGTGATCTCGCCCGCCACTTCGTGCCCCTGCACGATTGGGTAGTGGGTATAAGGATGCAGGCCGTGGTAGACGTGGATATCCGAGCCACATACGCCGATACGCCTCACCTGGATCAGCACTTCACCTGGCTTGAGCGCCGGCCTGGGCACGTCCTTGAACTCGATTTGGCCTGGCTGGGTCATTATGGCTTGCCGCATACAACCTCCTCCGGCGCCAAACTGGCGCTTGCGGCCGCCCGCTGAGTCCAGGGCGGCCGCAAGCCGTTCCGAGATAGGACTACTTGGTGATCACTGCCGGACTGATGTACAGCGTGCTGGCAGGTGAAATGAACCAGTTGGTGACATACTTCTGCATCATGATCGCACCAGACGGGAACAGGATGGGCACGATAGGGCTTTCGTTCATGAGGATGTGCTCGGCCTTCACCATCAGATCAAGTGCTTCTGCTTCGTTGGTGGCCACGCGCGCTTTGTTGATCAGGCCATCATACTCGGCATTCGCCCAACCGGTGGCGTTATCATAGGCGGTCGAGGTGAACAGCTCCAGGAAGGTCATCGGGTGGACATAGTCACCGCCCCAACCACCAAAGGCGATATCGTACTTGCCTTCGACCATCATGGGGAACCAGAGCTTGGTGTCGACCGGCTTGATCTCGGTCTTGATGCCCAGGTTGGTCAGCAGCATCTGCTGCACGATCTCGGCTTCCTTGAGCATGGTATCCGGGCAATGCAGCCGGTAGACCGGCAGCCCTTCGCCCTTGGGGTAGCCCGCCTCGGCCAGCAGCGCCCTGGCCCCCTCCACCTGAGCGGTCGCTTTCAGGCCATTGTCGCCGGAGACCTCGCGGAAATCCTTGCCATCCAGGATCAGCCCGCTGGGAACGGTACCAAGCGCCGGCACCGAAGTGATGTTGCCCAGACCCTCCAGGTAACTCTTGCGATCAAAGCCCATGTTGATGGCCCGGCGCACCTTGGGGTTTGACAGCCCTTCCGACTTGGTGTTCAGGCGCAGGAAGGAAACGCGCAGCTGGTCATAGGGATGCAGGCGGTCATCGGTGGCCAGCAGCTTGACGAGCTCGGTGCTGGGCACACCGGCGATACCGTCCACGTCACCGGCGACGAAAGCTGCATAGGCCGTGTTGGCATCGGTAATGAACGAGAACTTGAGCCGGTCGATGTGGACGTTAGCGGCGTCCCAGTAGTAGGGGTTCTTCTCGGCGGTGATGTACGAGCCGATCTTGTACTCGGTCAGCTTGAAGGCGCCGTTCGAGATGGCGGTTGCGGCGTTGAGAGCCCACTGAGCGGGATCCTTCTCGACCATGTCCTGGCGCACCGGCAGCCAGACGCCGGCCAGCAGCGCCTGCAGGAAGTATGCAGCTGGGTTGTTCAGCGTCACAGCCAGCGTCTTGTCGTCGGTGGCTTTCACGCCCACTTCTTCCGCGGTGACCTTACCCTCGGCAAAGGGGGTGCCATTCTTGATAAACATCTCGACGAACCAGCTATAGTTGGAGGCAGTCTTCGGGTCGAGCGCGCGCAGCCAGGCATACTGGAAGTCTTTCGCCGTCAGCGCCTTGCCGTCGGACCACTTTAGCCCGTCGCGCAGGTGGAAGGTATACTGGGTGCCATCCGCGCTGACGTCCCAGCTTGCCGCCGCTCCGGGGATGATATTGCCCTTTTCATCAGACGTCACCAGGCCTTCATAGAGCGCAGCGTAGATAGTGCTCTGGGTGCCGCCCTGGAAAATGGTTGGGTCAATGCCCGGCGGTTCGTCCAGGAAGGCGTAATGGAAGCTGACCGGCCCGGCTGCCGCAGTCGGCGCCGCAGCCTTGGTCGGCGCGGCAGTGGGTGGCACCTGCGCCTGGGTCGGTTGGGTCGGCGCCGCCGTTGGCGCGGCTTGCGGTGTGCAGCCGACAACGACGGCGACAACCAGTAGCAGGGTGAAGATGTACGTCAACAGCCTCTTCATCGCGATTCTCCTTTGCATGATCGGGACGGAAAGAGCAACACGATGGGTTGTGAACGGAGAGTCATTCCTCCGCTCTCTCTCATTGCCAGTGCATTCTCACAAGACAGACTCCGGCTTCATTGGCCTATCGACAGCCTCAGAAGGTCAGGTAGTTGTGTGAGGCTACACCAGGGCAGGCATGCCGCCGGTCTGCTACCCTCCTTTCCATGA
The DNA here is from genome assembly GCA_034436375.1 of Anaerolineae bacterium. Lineage (GTDB taxonomy): Bacteria > Chloroflexota > Anaerolineae > SpSt-313 > SpSt-313 > DAOTVS01. Next base: position 4,854 of record DAOTVS010000107.1, read on the forward strand.
CTCGAGGCGACGCTCAAGCGCCGTGTTTGGGCAACACCATTGGAGCTGCCTAGAACAGGTGGCAGGCGACAAAGTGGTTGGGTGCGACCTCTTTCAACTCTGGACTCACCTCCTTGCATTTGTCCATGGCATGGCGGCAGCGCGTGCGGAAGCGGCAACCGGACGGTGGGCTGAAGGGGCTGGGGATCTCGCCCTCGATCGAGATTTCGTTCTTGGCGCGTGCCAGTTGCGGATCGGCGATGGGGATGGCGCGCATCAGGCCGATGGTATAGGGGTGCAGCGGCGAGCGGTACAGCTCGTGGCTCGGCGAGACTTCCACCAACTGCCCCACATACATCACCCCCATGCGCCGGGAGATGTACTTGACCATCGCCAGGTCATGGGCGATAAAGCAGTAGGTCAGCCCCAGCTGTTCCTGCAGCCCCTGCAGCATATTGACCACCTGAGCCTGGATGGACACGTCGAGCGCGGAAATGGGTTCGTCGCAGATGATGAAATCCGGCTGGGTGATGAGCGCGCGGGCGATGCCGATGCGCTGCCGCTGCCCGCCAGAGAACTCGTGCGGGTACTTGTTCATATGGGCGGGGTCCAGCCCCACCATGCGCAGCGATTGCGCCACGCGCGCCTCAACCTCCGAACGCGCCAAACGGGTGTTGGCGGTCAGCGGCTCCGACACAATGCGCGCGACGGTCATGCGTGGATCTAGCGAGGCGTACGGATCCTGGAAGATCATCTGCATGCGGCGGCGGTAAGGCCGCAGGTCTTTTTCACCCAGCCGGGCGATATCCGTTCCGTCGAAAATGACCGACCCGGCGGTAGGGCTATATAGCCGGATGATGGTGCGCGCAGCGGTCGACTTGCCGCAGCCCGACTCACCCACCAGGCCAAAGGTCTCACCGCGGGTGATTGAGAAAGAGATGCCATCCACCGCCCGCACAAGCGGCTTCTTCTTGAAGAGCCCGCCACCGCCGAAGTACTTTTTGAGATTCTTGACTTCGACCAAGTTCACCGCGCTCACAAGGCACCTCCGCGCGACCGGAAATCCGGGTCGAGCAGCCAGCACATGCTGCGGTGGGTGGGGCTAAGCCGGAAATAGGGCGGGCAGTGCTCCACGCATACGCGCATGGCCCGGTCACAGCGAGGGTAGAACGGGCAGCCTTTGGGTGGGTCGATCAGGCTGGGCGGCGTCCCGGCAATGGAAAACAGGCGGTCGCCGCCGACGTTATTGACATCCGGGATGGACCTTTTCAGCCCAATAGTGTACTGGTGAGCGGTCTGGTAAAAGATCTCATCGACCAAACCTTCCTCCATGATCATGCCCCCGTACATAACGATCACCCGCTCGCAGGTTTCCGCCACCACGCCCAGATCGTGAGTGATCAAGATGATGGAGGCATTGGTTTCGTCGCGCAGGCCGCGGATCAGTCTCAGGATCTGGTTCTGAATGGTCACATCCAGCGCGGTGGTGGGTTCATCAGCGATGAGCAGCTTGGGGTTGCAGGCAATAGCGATGGCGAACATCACCCTCTGGCGCATCCCGCCGGAAAGCTCAAAGGGGTAGGCATCCAATACGGTCTTCGCCTCGGGGATGCGCACCATTTCCAGCAGGTGCTCCGCCCTGGCGCGTGCCTGCCGGCGGCTAACGCTCTTGTTGAACGCGCGAATGCGCTCCACGATCTGTGTGCCCACCCGCATGACCGGGTTCAGACTGGTCATCGGCTCCTGGAACACCATGCCAACCTGGCTATTGCGCAGTTTGCGCAATTCCGTGTGCGACATGGCAAGCACATCCTCACCGTCGAAGCGCACTTTGCCGCCGGTGATCTTGCCTGCCGCCGGCAGCAGGCGCGTGACCGACAGGAAAGTGACCGATTTGCCAGAGCCACTCTCACCCACCACACCGACGATCTCGCCGCGCTCCAGATTGAAGCTGACGCTCCTGACCGCCTGCACCTCGCCAGAGAAGGTAAAGAATGAAGTGCGGAGGTTGTCTACCTCTAGCAGTTTGTTCCCAGAAAGTGCCATAGGTCAATCCTTCAGGCGCGGATCCAGTGCGTCGCGCAGGCCATCACCAAGGAAATTGAACGCGAACATGGTCAGGCTGATGGCGATGCTGGGCAACAGGATCTGATAAGGAGACGAGCGGATGGCGCCGATACCATCGTTGCTCAAGATGCCCCATGAAGGCATGGGCGGCCTGACCCCCAGTCCGATATAGCTCATAAAGGCTTCGGTGGCGATCGCTCCGGGGATACTCAGCGTTGCCGACACGATGATCGGGCCGATGCTATTGGGAAGCAGGTGGCTGAGAATGATCCTGATCGGCGAGACACCCGCCGTTTTGGCGGCCAGCACGAATTCCTGCTCCTTCAGCGATAGAACCTGCCCCCTGACCAGCCGTGACATGCCCAGCCACGCGGTCAGCGCCATGGCGATCAGGATGTTGTAGATGCCCTGCCCAAAGTAGACCATGAGCAGGATAATGTAGATGGTGCTGGGGATCGACATCAGTACTTCCACCACGCGCATGAGCACGATGTCGATGTTGCCGCCGTAGTAGCCTGCTACGCCGCCGTAGAGCACCCCGATCAGCAGGGTGCAGATCGTGACCACGAACGCCACCAGCAGCGAGATGCGCCCGCCGTAGAGCAAGCGAGTGAGCATATCGCGCCCGATCGAATCGGTGCCCAGCACATAGTTCTTGTTCCAGACGATCTTCTTCTGCGGGAGCGGCTGGTGGTTCTCATCCTCGAACTTGATCCCCGCGGCAAAGTTCAGGTAGTAGGTTCTACCGTTGTACTTGTAGACAAAAACCTTGTCCTTCAGCTTGGCCGAAATCGGCGCCAGCTCTTCTGTGACCAAGCCGTCGGCATTGGCCAGGAAGACCTTGAGGTCCGGATGGATAAAAAAGTTGGTGCCATCCGCCGCGGTCTGGATCTCAATGCGCGGTGGCATGTTGCGCAGGGCCAGTTGTTGGGCATCGTAGGTCTTGCCGGTCAGTCCGGGCCCAAAAACCGAGGCCAACAAGATCAGGATGATGACCAAAAGCGACGTCACCGCCAGTTTGTTACGCCACAGCCGGCGGCGTACATCCTGCCAGTAGGTGGTAGTCACGCCGCTGGTGGTTTCCGCATCCTTTTCATCCGGAGCAAGCGGCGTCCAATCCTTGATGATATCGCCGCCGTGGGTCTCGCTCATGCGTTTCTCTCCACCTCTACTGATCGTACAGCTTGATACGCGGGTCGATCAACACATAGAGGATGTCGATGATGAACACGGCTACCAGCACAACCGCGGATGAGACGATCGTCAGCGCCATCACGGCGGTATAGTCGCGGTTGGTGATGGAATACACAAAGTAGCGCCCCAGGCCGGGCACGGCATAGATCTTTTCGATGACAAAGGTTCCGGTCAGCAGCGCGGCGAAGGTGACGCCCAGCGAGGTGGTTACCGGGATGAGCGAATTGCGCAGCCCATGAGCGAAGATGATCCGCCCGCGCGACAAGCCCTTGGACTCTGCCGTGCGCATATAGTCCTGGTTGAGCGTGTCAAGCATGCTGGAGCGCGCCAGGCGGGCGATGCCGCAGATGGGACCGACCGCCAGGCATACCGACGGCAGGATATAGCCCTGCCACGTTTCCACGCCAAAGGTTGGCAGCCATTCGAGCTTGACTGAGAAGAAATACAACAGGAAGGTCGCCAGAACGAAGGAGGGGATCACCACCCCGATGGTCGAGATGACCATGGTGACACGGTCGGGGGTGCGATTGCGGTTGAGCGCTGCGATGATGCCCATGGGCACGCCGAAAACGAGGATCAGCAGGGTGCTGGCAATCCCCAGCTTGGCCGAGGCAGGCCAGCCGTCGGCGATCATCTGGTTGACCGTCTGGCCAAAGTAGATGTAGGACGGGCCAAAATCGAAGTGCAGGATGCCGTTAAGGTAGTCGAGATACTGCTGCATGAGCGGCTTATCCAGGTGATATTTGGCCTCCAGCGCGGCTTCCACCCTGGGCGGCAGCGCGCGGTCAAAGGAAAACGGTCCGCCCGGAATGGCGTGCATCAGGAAGAAGGTGGCGGTGATGATGATGAACATGGTGACCAGCATCATCACGAAACGCTTGGCGATGTAGGTCAGCATCTTATCCCTCCTCTCTGCGCTCCAGACGGAAGGTTTGGCCGGGGCGGCACCGGACGCAGATGCGGCCATCCGGGCCGGCGGCTATCTGGCCATCGTCGCTCATCAGCCAATAGCCTGGCACGCCGGCCAGCGTTACTTCGCCGCCTGCGCGAGCGGTCAGGCAGGCGTGGGTGAGCTTGCCGCCCTGCCACCAGGCGTCGACCACCACATTGCCGCGCGCCACCAGTCCGCAGAAACTGCCCGTCTGCCAACTGTCGGGCAGGGCCGGCAAAATGGTGATCTCGCCGTCGTGGCTTTGCAGCAGCATCTCGATTACCGCCTGGACGGTGCCCAGGTTACCATCGATCTGCATCGGCTTGGCGTCTTCCATGAGCTTGGGCACGCGGCGAATGTTGCAGCAGTTGAACAGATTGGGCAGCCCGGAGTGGCGCGCCATGCTGGCAACAAGGTCGCGGGCAGCGTTGCCGTCACCCAGCCGCGCCATCAGCCCGGCGGCCCAGGCGCGGCCGAAGCCCGTATACGCCCCACCGTTGCGAATGCGCTTTTCGACGCTCTTGCGCACCGCCGCAAACAGCTCGGGCTGGCGGGCGGTGATCGCGTTATACGGGTAAGCGCCAATGACGTGCGACAGGTGGCGATGGCCTGGTTCCGCCTCCGGCACATCCACGCCCCATTCCAGGATGGCGCCATCCGGGCCGATGCGCGGTGGGGCGACCCTGGCTGCGGCCGCGCGAATCTCATCCTCGAAACCATCCGGGATTTCCACGTCGGCCCGGCCGGCGGCGCGCAGCACCGCCATCGCTTCCAGGCAATCGTGCATCAGCAGCGGGATCAGCTCGGCGTCCATGGCCGACATACGGCAGAAAGAAACGCGCTCGCCCTTTGCCGTCAGATAGCTGTTCTCCGGCGAGGTGGTCACGCCCATCACCAGATGGCCGTCGGCGTCGGGCTCCATGAAATCCAGCACGAAGAGCAACGCGTCGCGCAGAATGGGCCAGGCGCGTGCCAGAAAGTCGATATCCAGAGTGTAGCGGTAATGCTCCCACATATCCGCCGCAATCCAGACCCCGCCCACGAACCAATACGAGCAATGCGCCCCGGCATCCTGGACGGCGGTATCAGCCCAAAGGTCGGTGTTGTTGTGCAGCACAAAACCGCGGCAGCCGTACATCTTGCGCGCAGTGACCGTCCCATTCTGGCGAACGCGTTCGGCCAACTGGTAGTAGGGCTCGAAACAGGCCGACAGGTTGGCCGAGTCGGCCGGCCAGTAGGCCATCTGGAGATTGATGTTGGTGGTGAACTTGCCATCCCAGATGGAGAGCAGATCGCGGCACCAGATGCCCTGCAGGTTGGCTGGAAGGGCGCAGTTGCGGCTGGAGGATAGCAGAATGTAGCGGCCAAAGGCGAACAACAGCAGGGTCAGGTGATCGTTCAGCGCTTGCCAGCTCAATGAGGGGTCGAGCAGGCTGAGGTCATCCTTCTCGAAGGCGGCAAACACGCGGTTCATCGCCAGCGGCGTGCTTACCGCGTCGGCGCTTTCCAGCTCGATGGACACGCCCCCATACTGCGCACTCCACTCGCTCACATGATCGGCCAGTACGGCAGGGTAACCTTTGGCCAGAGCGGCGCGGCAGCGCGCCACGCAGGTGTCCTCGATGTTGTCATCCTCAAAGTTGGTACCAGCGGCGATGTACAGGACCACTTCGCTGGCGTGCTCGAACACCAGCTTGTCGCCAATGGTGGTGGTCTGTCCATCGCTCTCGCCGAACAAGGCGGCGCGGAAGCGCAGCCCGGCCTCGCCACCGCAGCTGCCACGTATCACCAAGCCGTGCGGCTCGTAGCGCACTACGACATCCTCATGGGTAGCGTAGCTGAAATTGCCCACCCGCTCGCCGCGTTCGATGTTGGCGGAGAAATGCAGCACCGGCTGCGAGGCGCGTACCCGAACCGCGATCACCCCATCAGGGCTGCTGGCAAACGCGGAGAGTTCAAAGGACACACCATCGACAACATAGGTTTCGGTGGCAACTGCGGTATCAAAATCCAGCACACGCCGGTAATCTGCGACCACGCCATCCTGGTTGAAGAAGCTCAGGTACAACAGGCCCAGGGTGGAGTAGTGGCGCTGCGTCTCGGGCACACCGGTAAGCGCCATGATGGCCAGCCGCTGCGCTTCGCGGATCTTGCCGGCGCGCATCAAGCTGCGGATCTCGCCCATGTAGCGCAGCGCGTCCGGGTTGTTGCGGTCGCGTGGCCCACCATACCAGACGGTCTCCTCGTTGAGCAGGATCTGCTTCTCAGGCAGGCCGCCGGTTATCACCGCCCCCAGGCGACCGTTGCCAATCGGCAGGCCTTCATCATAGCGATCTGAAGGTTCATCGAAAACGAGCTGCATTTTCATGTGATCTCCAGGATGCAGTCGTGGGCAGGCAGGCTAAGGTGCCATTACCTGCTCGATCTCCTCGATCGTCGCCGGGATGGCCGCCGATAGGTTCTCGCAGCCGTCCGCGGTAACAAGCACGTTGTCTTCGATGCGCAGGCCGAGCCCCCACTCGCGCACGTAGAGGCCTGCGTCTACCGTAAAAACCATGCCTTCGGCCATCGGCGCTTCGTAGCCACCCACGTCGTGGGTATCGAGCCCCACATGGTGGGTAACGCCATGCCAGACGTACTTGCCGATATCGGCCAGGTCATCCAAGACACCCAGCGCCTTCAGCCCTGCAAACGAGACCTGGCGGCAGACGCGGTTGGGCATGCTGAACGGCACGCCCGGGCGCACTTGCGCCATCACCGAGCGGTTGGCTTCGTAGGCTACTTTGTAGAGATCAGCCTGGCGCTGGCTGAACCGCCCGTTGGCTGGAAAAACGCGCGAGATATCGGTGCAGTATTCGTCATAGGCAGCGCCCACATCGGCAAGTACCAGCTCGCCATCTGCCACCTGGCCCATCAGCGATGCATAGTGCAGGTAGAAAATGCGCTCGCCCGAGGCGATAATCGATGGAAAGGCGGTGCGACGCTGATGGTGAGCAGCCAGCTCGCGGCTGAACTCGGCTTCCAGCTCGTATTCCTTCACACCGGGCCGCACCAGCCGCATCAGCCGGTCGATACCTGCCGCAGTGATCACCATCGCCTGGCGGATGGCCTCGATCTCGGCAGGGGTCTTGATCTTGCGCAGCGCGCATACCAGCGGGTAGCTGTTGCGGATCTCGACATGCGGGTGGCGGGCGCGCACCCGGGTGGCAAACTGGCGCTCCAGGTCGAAGGCGTGTTCGGGCAGCAGGGCATCGAAGCACAGCCACAGCTTCACCGCAGGGCGGGCTGCCAGCAAGCCGTCGAGTGCCCGCTCGAGCAGGTCGATATCCTCGATTTGCTGGATGCCGCTCAGTTCGGCCAGCTCGCTGGCGGTGAAGCGTCGTCCCGTCCAGACCTCGCGGTCGGGGTCGGGTTTGAGCGCGTACAGGGTCTCGCACAGGTCGCCGTTGCGGCGCTCCAGCAGCAGTGCAGTCCGTTCCTGCTTGACGCCAGTCAGGTAGAGGAAATTGCGGTTGGCAAAGAACGGGTAATTCTCATCGGCGGTTTTGCGCACGCTTTCGCCACTGAAGAACAGCATCAGGTCGCCATCCTCCAGGTGCGCCGCCAGCTTTTGCCGGTTTTCCGAGTGAAACTGTTTATCCATCATCCCATCCTTCGCAAGTGCGGTGTCATCCGTGCCCTTTGCGATCTGGCGCGGAGTGCTGCCCGGCTCACGAGCACAACGCTGGTGGCAGGCCCAACATGTCAGAGGCCTCTCTGACGAAGGCAGGCAGTTCCTCTCCCGACTCGCGGATAGCATGGCACAGTTGCACATGCAGGCTTCTCTGCAGTTGACTCGCCTCGCATCTGCCGAACAGGTTGTCCATCTGCAGAGGATCGGCTGCGTTGTCGAAGAGCACCCTGAAGTGGCCGCCATGGCTTTGGTTCGTGGCCTCTGAGCTGAGAGAGTATGTGTAGTGGTTAGTGCGGATGGCACGGTAGGGATGATCTCCCCAGTTGTAGCGCGACTTGCCGAGCCACTGGATCAACACCTCGCTCCGGGGGTGACCACGCGAGCCACACACGCTTAGCGACTGATCGATGCCTTGCACTTCAGGGAAGACCGGCACGCCACAGAAACCCGCACAGGTGGGGAAGATATCAATGCCGCTTACCAGGCCCTCGTACCTCTTCCCTGCTGGTACAGAACCCGGCAGACGTAGGATAAGCGGGATGTGGATCGACTCCTCATACGGGACGATTTTGTCGTACAATCCGTGGCTTCCGAGCATTTCGCCATGGTCCGCGAAGAACACGACCAGCGTGTTTTCCGCCAGCCCGTTATCGTCGAGCCAATTGAGGATGCGCCCCACATTGTGGTCGATATTCGCGACCATGGCATAGTATCCTGCGGCTTTGGCGCGGGCATCGTCGACCACATCGTCAGGCACATTCTCGCGCGGCACCAGATCATGCGGCCTGAACATCGCCTGGAAGGCCGGAGGAGCGGGGTAGCCGCTCTTGCCATCGGCTCCCATTCCCGGGTGAGGAGACTCGAAACTCAACACATGGAACCAAGGCTGGCGTAGCTGGACCGCGGTTTCCGAGAGGTACTTCAGAGATAAATCAGTGAGGCTGTCGGTCTGGTATCCTTCGAGCCTGACAGGTTCCACCGACTCCCCTGTGCTGTAGTAGGTATTGTAATAGTTGTTGGACAGATCGAAGGCGAACCAATCCTCGAAACCGCCGCGCAGGTACGGATGCACCCAGTAGTCATCGCCTGAGCACCAATGGGTTTGCCAGCTTGGCAATCCATTGGTGCTCGCCAGATGCCACTTTCCCACGTATGACGTCCGGTAGCCTGCCCGACGGAACGCGTGCGCGATGGTGCGCCGATCGGGTGGCAGCAGGTCGCCGTGCACACGGACTCCATTGATATGGTTGTACTGACCGGTGAGCAGGCCAGCTCGAAATGGTGTGCATACGGGGTAATGGCTGAAGGCAAGCTCGCACACAGTGCCTTGCGCAGCCAAGCGGTCGAGATTCGGCGTCCGAGCATTCGGATCGCCATTGCAGCCAAGCGCTTGGTGGCGCAGATGATCAGTCATGATCCACAACAGGTTCGGGCGCTGCTCCCTCAAATGGAACCTCCTGCGTCATGAATGCCTCCACCCTCCCCGCATGGCGTCCGTGCTAACAAGGCGGGGCTCGTCGAAGGCAGGGTGACAGCGAGCATGACGCGCTTCGGGACACAGGACCTACATGCTGCCATTATGTTTGGAGCAGCATGAATCGCGGAGGACCAATTCACAGTCGAGCCTGACCTCGCGGGCAGTCAACTGACCCCCATCAATGAGGGTGCAGAGCATCTCTGCGGCCACCTGACCCATCTGCCGAGATGGCTGGCGGACAACTGAGAGCGACGGTTCGCAGACGCGTGCCCACGGATGGTCATCGAAGCCGATGAGAGCCAGGTCCTCAGGACAACGCAGCCCGTTCTCCTTGAGTGCCAGCAACGCGCCCAGCGTGAGCAGGTTGTTGTTAGTCACCAGCGCATCAGGTCTCTCCGACAGAGATAAGATTTGGGCAGTTGCTTGGCGCGCGGCCTCGACCTCCAATGCACACGTGACAATCCGCTCCTCCGGCAGAGCAACCTCGGCCTCCCGCATAGCTTTCTTGAACCCCTCGAGGCGTTCGCGCATTGTCGACAGGCGCAGGAAACCAGCAATGATCCCCAGGCGCCTCCTCCCAGTCTCGATCAGGTGGCGCGTGGCCTGGTAGGCTCCACCATAGTTGTCCACCCCCACATAGGGTCCGGGCATGCCCTGAAAGCTTCGATCCACGAAGACGATCGGGGTGCGTCTTGCCTCGACTCGCAGCAGCTCCTGCCACTTCTGGCTCGTGGCCGCAGCGATGATGCCCTCCACCTGTTGACTCAGTAAGAGATCTAGGTAGTGAGCCTCACGTCTCAACACCTCATCGGTGCTGCATACGATCAGGCCGTAGTTCCTTGGCTCGAGGATGTCCTCAACCCCCCGCAGCACCTCGCCAAAGAACTGGTTGGAGGCATCGGAGATGATCATGCCTACGATACCTGTGCGCTTCGTGGTCAGGCTGCGAGCAGCCCTGCTTGGGACATAACCAAGCTCAGCTATCGCGTCGAGCACTCGCTGCTTTGTCTCCGGAGAAACGAAACGGGTGTCATTGAGCACGTGCGACACGGTAGTTTTGGACACGAAGGCTCGCTTTGCGACGTCGGTGATCGTTGGTCTTTTGTCGTCCACGTTCTCCCCGATGTCTCGAAGGTCCTGGAGCGCGAGGTCACCACAGGCATCCTCGAAGCCGGGTTGACCGCCAGGTTGGATAGTTGTTCTCGCCCGGCCTGCACCGACCGAGCGTACAGCAGCCCGCTTGAGTGGGCCCTGAAGAGTGCAATGCGAGAGTGAGACGGTGGACAGAGTCGCAGTCGGTGGGGCTCAGTGGGTTGCGCAACCGGTTAGGCAACCGGTCGCGCAACCGGTTGCCTACGCTATCATATCACAGAATGTGCCTACGGTCAATGGGTTTTGGTCTCTCAGCCGGTTGCGCAACCTCCTGAGCTCGACAGGCAGCCGGACACTGCCGACACTCGCAGCGGTGATTGACTACCACCGCCGACCGCCCCCGCTCCGGACGGCATCTCCTTCTTGGTTCTTCTGTGTCCGCTCGCGCCAGAGCGCTTCCTCATCGGGATCCGGCACCATGGTGGCGATCAGGTGGAGTCCGTGCGCAACAACGGGGCATCAGCAGCAGTGGTAGCATTGCGGAAGGTTGGTCACCCTCGGCGCATGCGCATTGCCGCCAGCGGCAAATGATGCTATAGTTGGGCTCCGGTCCGCGAGTCAGTCGAGGGATAGAGGCATGGAGAGCGATTACGCAGCCGCACTCAGATACCTGTACAGCCTGACCAACTATGAGGTCAAGCTGGCCACCCAGTACGCCGGCCAGCTCTTTGACCTGAGCCGCATGGAGCGCCTGCTCGACGCCATGGGGCACCCCGAAGGCCGCTTCCGCTCGGTGCACGTGGCCGGCACCAAAGGCAAGGGTTCGACCGCGGCTATGATCGCTTCGGTGCTGCGGCACGCCGGCCAACGCACGGGGCTCTTCTCCTCGCCCCACCTGCACACCTTCCGCGAGCGCATCCAGGTCGATGGACAGCCCATCACCGAGGCCGGCCTGGTGGCTCACCTGCGCAAGCTGCGCCCGCTCTTCGACACCCTTGAGGGGCTGACGACCTTCGAGGCCAGCCAGGCCATCGCTTTCGACTACTTTGTGGCCCAGGCGGTGACCTGGGCCGTGGTCGAGGTGGGGCTGGGCGGCCGCCTCGACACCACCAACGTCATCCAGCCTGAGGTCGCGGTGATCACGCCGGTCAGCTACGACCACATGCTCGTCTTGGGCGACACGCTGACCGCCATTGCCGAGGAGAAGGCAGGCATCATCAAGCCGCACACCCCCGTTGTCTGCGCACCCCAGCCCGAGGAGGCCATGAACGTGATCCGCCACGTGGCCGAGCACCTGGAGGCCCCGCTGGCTGTCGTCGGCCGCGAGTGGACCTATCACCTGGAGCAGGCCTCGTGGGACGGCCAGCGTTTCACCGTCCACGGCCCCGGCGTCGCTCTCGAAGGCCTCTACATCCCCCTCCTGGGCGAGCACCAGTTGGCCAATGCCACCACGGCCGTCGCGGCGCTTCAGGTCCTGCGCCAGGGCCCTCTGCCCATCCCCGAGGAGGCCATCCGCGAGGGCCTGCGGGCGGTGCGCTGGCCGGCGCGGCTGGAGATCCTCAGCCGCGAGCCGCTCCTGGTGGTGGATGGCGCCCACAACGGCGACTCCATGCAGCGGCTGGTCGAGGCGGTCGATACCTACTTCCCGCGCCGCCGGCGCGTCGTTCTCTTCGCCGCCCTGGCCGATAAGGACCTGCCGCGTATGTTCCAGGCGCTCATGCCCAATGTGGATACAGTCGTCTTTACTCGCACGCCCCACCCCCGCGCCGCGGAGCCAGAGGCGCTTGCTCGCCTGGCAGAACCCTTCGAGAAGCCGGCTATCGTCGAGCCTGACCTGGACCACGCCCTCGACGTGGCCCTCGGCCTGGCGGGCAGCGACGGCGTCGTCGTCGCCACCGGCTCCCTCTCCACCGCCGCGGCCGTGCGCGAGGCCTGGACCCGCCGCATGCACCTGGAGCCCCTGCCCGCTGACCCGCTGTAGGGGCGGTGTGCGAACCGATCGCTCTGCCCTCAGCGCCCCTTGAATCGCGCCGACAGCTCGCGGGTGAGCTGCAGGTAGCGGTCGCCGTACCGCTCGCTGGGCTCGACGTAGGTGCCCTCCACCCACTCGTTGAAGCTGTTCACCCACAGGCCATCGGGCCCGCTGGCCGCAGCAGCGTCAAAAGTGGCCCGGTAGAAGGCGCCATCGGCGCGGTCGATCCTGAACACCTTGCTCGGCACGCGCAGGTCGGCCATGCAGGTGGAGCGCGTGCCGTCCCATCCGGGCGAGATGGTCCCCCACCAGAGCTTGCGCGACCCCGTCTTTTGCTCCCACGCCCGCACGCTCGCCGCCCAACTCGATGCTTTCAGGTAAGCCTGCGGATAGTCAGCATGGACGATCTTGTAGACGTACAGCCCGTCGAAGGTGGCCAGGTACGAGGCGTCGAGCCCCTCGGCGATCCACCAGGAGGTATGCTGCGGGTCGGCCCGGTTGCGGATGTCGGCCCAGGCCTGCTGCGGGCTCTGCCCCGGCGCAACCGGCACGCGGTACATGTCGGTAAAGAAGATGACCGGCCGGCCGTCGATGTGGAGCCAGTTGGGGCTTGGGGCGTATCGCTCCAGCAGGTAGCGGATGGCCTTCACCACCTCGTCTTGCGACGCTGCGGGCGTGCCGGGCCAGATGTGGCGCAGGAAGATGACAGTGGACTGGAAGGGCGTGCCGCGCGATTGGTCCAGGAGCTTGCCCAGGTTGGCATCGGTGCGCTCGCCAGGGGCGAACCACTGCAGGGTGAAGCCGTCGATGCCGGCATCGAGCGCCTGGCGTACCTGGGCGGCGATGGAGGCCGGGTCGTCGGAGCTGTAGCGGCGCAGGGGTTTGTCGCCGGCCGAGATATTGCAGGCGTCCCAGCCGTTGGCCGAGTACCAGGCAAAGTAGTTGGCCAGCACCAGTCCGGTCGAGGGACGCGGCGGCACGGGTGTCGGCGGCACAACCGTGGGCTTGGGCGTAGCGGTGCGCGTGGGCGCGCGGGTGGGCGCAGCCGTCGGGGTTCGGGTGGGTGTGGAGGTGGGAGTCGCGGTCGGGGTCGCCGTGGCTGTGGGAGTGGCTGTCGGCGTACAGGTCGCGGTTGGGCTCGGCTCGAGGGTTGGCGTCGGCGGATCGGTGGCCGTTGCCGGCGCCAACGGCCTCGCCCCGCGGACGCTGAGGCTCTGCATTGCCAACCGCGCCACTGTCGCCTGGCTGCAGCCGGCAACCAAGCCCATCACTGCCACCACTGCGGCAGCCACGAGCGCTCGAAGCCCCCGAATCCGCCGCCGGGCAGGCGCCCTTCCCTCTCCACGCATCCCCTTCCCCTCCGTGGTTACGAACTGTTAACCATGTTGAGGGGAATATACCCAGAATCGGGAGATTGGGCAAGTGTGACGGTTGGCCCACGGCAGCAGCAGCCAGCTACGGAGCGGAGCCCCCAGCCTGCCCCACGCAGCAACTGGCCGCCGCCTCCCGAATGCGCGCCTCCAGCTCGTTCGCCGGCAGCGCCTCTATCTTGTGGAAGATCATCACCCGCGGATGGTCGTACACGGAATAGCTCTCATCCGCGCGGCCCAATTGCAGCACCAGGGGTGCAATCCGGGGCAGCGGCGGGCGCGGCAGCACGGTGCCATCGAGCGGCTCGTCGACGATGGCCAGCGGCCCCAACCGCGGGTAGCTGCTCTCTACATCGGCCAGCGCAAAGCCGAGCCGCCCACTGAAGAGCAGCCGGTAGTAGGCCGCCGCCAGAGGGTAGCGGCCGGGCAGGCGGCCGATGGCCCCGTAGAGCCGCTGGCTGGCCAGCACGACATAGTCGGCCCGGCTCAGGGCGTCGGCCAGCGCAGCGAGTCCGCCGTCGCTGTCCACGGCGTACATGTCCAGGTCCAGGTAGCGGTAGTGCGGCGTCGCACGGTCACCCGGGCCTGCCGCCGGCAGCCGGTCGTCCCACATCTCCGCAGTGAGCACAGCGCCGTCGGGCACATGGCGCTGCATCCACTCGCCGGCCGCCAGCCAGGGGTGAGGCCGCAGGTAGATGGTGGTGAAGGCGAGCGCATAGAGCGCGGTCGCCAGGAGCACGCCCGCACCCAGGCCCGCCACGAGCCTGCGCGCCCGGCGCCGCCCCGACGCCCGCCCCCACAGCCACCACAGGAAGAGAGCGGCCATCAGGCACAGCCAGGGGACGAGGGGCGCCATGTAGCGCGAGAACTTGGCATAGAGGCTGCCGGTGGCAAGCAGGTAGGGCCACACCCAGGCCAGGATGACCAGGTGGCCTATAGCATCTGCCTTCGTCGCGGCGACTTTGGCAGGCCGGAGGTCGTGCCGGCAGGGAGCGAATCCTTGGCGCCAGCCGGGTCTACCGCTCCGCTCCCCCCCGGCACTGCCCCAAGGCGGGTTTGGGCGTGCTGGTTTGCGTGGCTGGCCCGCCCGCGGGCGGGCCA